>NZ_JCBAIQ010000011.1:0-223812 GCF_059772165.1 Paenibacillus sp. TY11
TGGACGTACCGCTGGTGTACCAGTTGTTCCGCCAGGAGCACCGCTGGGTAGCTATGTACGGAAGGGATAAGCGCTGAAAGCATCTAAGCGTGAAGCCCCCCTCAAGATGAGATTTCCCAATTAGTAAGACCCCTTGAAGACGACGAGGTAGATAGGTTGGGGGTGGAAGTGCAGTAATGCATGGAGCTGACCAATACTAATCGGTCGAGGGCTTATCCTAAGATAAAACGCAAATGAGTTTCGGATCCAGTTTTCAGGGTGTAACCTTGAAATTGCGCTTGATATTCCAAATCACATTGGTGAGATACAGAATAACTTGCGGAGTTTTGCTAAGCGAGTCCATTTATATGGAGAGATACCCAAGTGGCTATAAGGGGACCCTCTGCTAAGGGGTTAGACTGCGAAAGTGGTGCGAGGGTTCGAATCCCTCTCTCTCCGCCATTTAGGACAAGCTAGCGAAATATTATGTTATGGCGGTGTAGCTCAGCTGGCTAGAGCGTACGGTTCATACCCGTGAGGTCGGGGGTTCGATCCCCTCCGCCGCTACCATACATACCCAGGAGGCTTAGCTCAGCTGGGAGAGCATCTGCCTTACAAGCAGAGGGTCGGGGGTTCGATCCCCTCAGCCTCCACCATTGTGCCGGTGTAGCTCAACTGGTAGAGCAACTGACTTGTAATCAGTAGGTTGGGGGTTCAAGTCCTCTCGCCGGCACCATTTTTGAATTTTGAAAAATCTAGGGAACTGTGGTGTAGAGGCCTAACATGCCTGCCTGTCACGCAGGAGATCGCGGGTTCGAATCCCGTCAGTTCCGCCATTTTTCAATTCAATAGTTTTACCGTACTAAAGTGGGAAGGGGTATCCCTCCGCACTTTATTTTTTTGTTAATGGGTATGGCTCGGTAGCTCAGTCGGTAGAGCAGAGGACTGAAAATCCTCGTGTCGGCGGTTCGATTCCGTCCCGAGCCACCTTTATATGGAGGATTAGCGAAGTGGCCAAACGCATCAGACTGTAAATCTGCTCCCTTACGGGTTCGGTGGTTCGAATCCATCATCCTCCACCAGTTTTACGAGCCATTAGCTCAGTTGGTAGAGCACCTGACTTTTAATCAGGGTGTCGAAGGTTCGAGTCCTTCATGGCTCATCAGAAGTCATCAACTATAGGTTGATGGCTTTTTTGTATTATTTTAAGTTGTGTTTTTATATAGCTTTTTTATTTTACGGTATCGACAGGTTATAATGAGTTCATTATATTCGCTTAGTGCTTATTCTATATTCTAAAAAAAAGTGAAGTGGTGATCGCGTGACTCTGGATACAGAATGGATTCAACAACAGCTTCAGAATATTATTCAAGCGCCTTTTACCATAGTGCCTTGGTGCCCGGAAATGATGGCAGAGGGAGAGACAGCCGATTCAGTTATTCCGAATAGATCGTTTGTACGTGACAACAAGTTATATTTTCCGTTTCGTGCGTCAGCAGGTGAACTGGCTACCTTTGTGGTAGAGGCCAGATATTTGACGGATCGAGAACGGAAACTGGTAGAAGCGCTATTGGGGAACATGGAGCAGGTCTGGCAGAACGGTCCACAATTGTCAGATAACCCGGTTTATAGCGAGGAAGAGCGGATGAATCGTTTTGGACAATGGCTCATACAGCAGGCTGCCAATCTAAACAGGGAAGAAGAGGTTCCTGATGAATTGCAGCTTCGTGATTCGCTATCAGCGTGTATGGTTCCGATTTTACTGAATGGAGAGGGAACACAGGAGGGGGCTATTACTTATACGCAGCTCCATCGATTGTTCGCGAGCTATTTTGGAGGGGATGTGTTACTTACTCCATTGGACGAACAGTCTTGGCTGATTATGGCTAAAAAGGAGCTTTTATTAGGAGCGGACGATGAACGGGATAAAGACACTGAGTCCAGGGATGCAGATTTTACGGAATCGCTGGAAGAGGTTCTTACGGCTTTTAGCTTGGGCCTATATGAGCTTATTGCGAATGAGTGGGTGGGTGTATTCCATTTGGCGGTTTCTAAGCCTTCGATCCCTTTGCAAAGTCTTTCCCAAGAGCTGAATTTGTTATGGGAGACGATACATCTGGGCAAGATTTTTCATGTAACAGAGCACATCCACTTTTCATGGGAGCTTCATTTAGAAAGGCTATTAAGCCGCATTCCCAAGGAACAACGCGTACTATTTTTAGAGCAGGTAATGAAATCATCTGTCATACTGGAAGACTCAGAAACGATGGCTACATTAGATATCTTTTTTCAACTGGATTGTAATGTGAGTGAGACAGCTAAGCGTCTCTATGTGCATCGAAATACATTGATTTACCGTTTGGACAAGATCAAACAGGAGACCGGATTGGACGTGCGGACGTTTAATGATGCAGTTTTGGTCAAGCTCTATCTGCTATTGTACAAAGTGACAAAAAGGAAATAGCATCTTTGTGCAGTTTGCGAATAGCCACGCTACGTGGACTAGGGTAAGATACAAGTAAGAAATGTATTCGATTTCATAACTTGATCTTAGGGAGGCAGAAGCTATGGCTGGTGTACGTTTAGAGCATATTTTCAAAAAATATCCGGGTGCAGATAAAGCTACGGTTGTTGATGTCAATTTGGACATTCGAGATAAAGAATTCCTCGTATTGGTTGGTCCCTCCGGTTGCGGGAAGTCTACTACACTTCGTATGATTGCTGGTCTGGAGGAAATTTCAGATGGTAAATTGTACATTGGGGATCGTGTTGTGAATGACGTGGCTCCAAAGGACCGCGATATCGCGATGGTATTCCAATCCTACGCCCTGTATCCGCACATGAGCGTGTACCAGAACATGGCGTTCGGTCTGAAACTGCGCAAAGTGAAGAAAGAAGAAATCGACAAGAAAGTACGCGAAGCTGCCAAAATCCTCGATATCGAGCACTTGCTGGAACGTAAACCTAAGGCGCTGTCCGGTGGTCAACGCCAACGTGTCGCTCTGGGCCGTGCGATCGTCCGCGATCCTCAAGTCTTCCTGATGGATGAGCCGCTCTCCAACTTGGATGCTAAACTTCGTGGTCAAATGCGTGCTGAAATCACTAAACTGGTTAAACGCCTTGAAACCACTTGTATCTATGTAACACATGACCAGATTGAAGCCATGACGATGGGTGATCGGATTGTCGTTATGAAGGATGGTATTATCCAACAAGCTGCATCCCCAGATGAACTGTACAACCGTCCAGTGAATCTGTTTGTAGCTGGTTTTATCGGCTCTCCTACGATGAACTTTATCACGGGTAAGCTGGTTGAAAAAGACGGTGCATTACATTTCACTGCACCAGGTCTGGATCTGTTCGTACCTGAAGGTAAGGGACAGATTTTAAAAGCGAAGGGCTATATCGGCAAAGAAGTGATCTTGGGTATCCGTCCTGAGGATATTCATGAAGAGCCTGTATTCTTGGAGGCTTCTCCGAATACGATCTTTACATCCACTGTGGATGTAACGGAAAATCTCGGTCATGAAATGCTGTTGTACCTGAGCGGTGCTGGAAACGATACGATTATTGCCCGTGTAGACGGACGCTCCAATACTCGTGATGGTGTTAAAGCGAAGTTGGCTGTTGATATGAACAAGGTTCATATTTTTGATAAGGAATCGGAATTGAGTGTTCTGGTTGGCGAATAAGATCAGCCTCTGGAAGAGAGTCGCAGTTTTCCCCAAGCGGAGAACTGCGACTCTTTTTGTATATCGTATACAGCTACCAGCTTCGGCATTGCATTCATTGGAAAATTCCGATACGATGGGTACAATGGTACAGGTCTAGGTTCAGGCAAGGTTCGTTGGCAGGAGTCCTAGGTTGGATCAATCCAACTGTCGGAATAGAGGTAACCTGGAATCATATTGTTGAATCAAGTGAAGTGTGGACTGGCGCAGGATAGACTGGCGTTGGGCTGTATGGTTAATAGGGTAAAGTTACATAAATCAAATGACGTATAGAATCCGGTTTTGCAGATGAAGGGGAGAATACAATGGCTAAACAGGTAAAGGTATCCGAGCTTGTACAGCAGTTTCAAATGGAGGTTATTTCCGGTGAAAAGGGTCTGCGCAGACTGATCACAGTGGACGATTTGAATCGTCCAGGTCTGGAGATGGCCGGGTATTTTGAATACCATACACAGGAGCGGGTACAGCTTTTGGGAAGGTCTGAGTTGGCCTTTCTGGGTATGCTGCCTCCTGAGGAGAGACGGGATCGGATGGAGCGTCTGTGTACAGAGCTGACTCCATGTATCATCATCACACGTGGTCTGGAGGTACCTGCTGAGTTAGTGGAGGCAAGCGCGGAGCGAGATATTCCCGTACTGCGAACCAATATGGCGACGACGATTTTATCAAGTCGCATTACAGGTTTTCTCGAAAGAAAGCTGGCTCCTACGGCGACTATTCATGGTGTACTGTGTGATGTCTATGGCGTGGGAATGCTTATCACAGGCAGTAGTGGAATTGGTAAAAGTGAAACGGCACTGGAACTGGTTAAACGTGGACATCGCTTGGTAGCAGATGATGCGGTAGAAATTCGGCAAACGTCCGATTTTCAGCTGCATGGTACAGCACCTGAGCTGATCCGTCACCTGTTGGAAATTCGTGGCGTGGGCATTATTAATGTGATGACGCTATTTGGTGCTGGTGCAGTTCGTAATAACAAACGGATTACATTGGTTGTCCGTCTGGAGGCATGGCAGCAGGACAAACAGTATGACCGTCTTGGTCTCGATGAGGAAACGACACGCATTATTGATACAGATGTTCCACTGGTTACGATCCCAGTTCGTCCGGGCCGAAACTTGGCTGTTATTATCGAGGTGGCGGCGATGAACTATCGTTTGAAACAAATGGGCGTTAATGCTGCCCTGCAATTTACAAACAAGCTGACTGCTACGATTTCTGAAGATATGGAAGAGATGGATTAAGGTTCGTTCGTTTGCAAGGAAGAACAAGGAGTGAGAGAAACATATGTCAACGGCAACATTACTGCTGAATCCGATCGCTTTTTCAATCGGGGCAATTAAGGTCCATTGGTATGGGCTTATTTTGGGGCTGGCGGCGCTTGTGGGTTTATATCTCGCCATCCGTGAAGGAAAAAGATTCGGTATTCCGCAGGATTTCTTTATGGATATGCTGCTTCTGGGTGTTCCATCGGCTATTATTGGAGCGCGTATTTATTATGTAGCCTTCAAATGGGAAGACTACCGAGATAATCTATGGGATGTCTTTAAAATTTGGAATGGCGGTATTGCGATATACGGTGCCTTGATCGGTGCCATTATATGTGCGGTCATTTATTTCCGCTACAAAGGGTATAATTTCTGGCGTATCGCTGATATTTGTGCGCCGGGTCTATTGATTGGTCAAGCGATTGGACGTTGGGGTAATTTTGTTAATCAGGAAGCCTACGGTGGACCGACGGAAGAAACGTTTTTGCGGAATCAACTGCATCTGCCGGATTTCATTGTAAATCAAATGAACGTTAATGGGGTATTCCACCACCCTACATTCCTGTATGAATCACTGTGGAGTATTGTAGGTGTGATTTTGCTGCTCGTTATTCGACGGATGAAATTTGTACGTGCGGGCGAAATGTTTGCGTTTTATTTCATTTGGTACTCGATTGGCCGTTTTTTCATCGAGCGTGTACGGACAGACAGTTTGGCTTTTCAGGGGCCGGATTGGCTGGCTTCCTTTGTGAATGCTCTGTGGTCACCTATGGTGTGGCTAGGGTTTGAACCAGGGCATCTGGACCCGAGTTACGGTAATGTACGGATCTCGCAACTACTCCCTATTTTCATTGTTGTAGCTGCCGTGATTTTCATCTTGATTCGTCGCCGGAAAGGGACATCTGTTGCGCTGTATAGCGATCCGATTGTCTCCAGCAAGGCGGGGATTGATCAGGTACCTGACGTGACGCCAGAACAGGTATCCCGTCCAGGACAAGATGCGGTCCCTCCAACAGCCACGGCGGATAAGCTACCTAAGGAAGACACGGACGAGGACAAGAAGGAGCATCTATGATAAATACGATTTTGTTTGATTTAGACGGTACCATTATGGATACGAATGAGCTGATTATCAGCACATTTTTACACATTTTGAATCATCCGGATGCTGACCCGCTGACTCGGGAGCATATTATTCCCCATATGGGTGGAACGCTGGATGATCAACTCCGTACTTTTTCGGGATTAACGGATGTATCTGAACTAGTTAAAGACTACCGTGCTTATAATCAGATTCACCATGATCAAATGGTGAAGCCATTTCCGTATGTCATTGAGGTTATTCAGGAGTTGCGTGCGCGAGGAATTAAGCTAGGGGTTGTGACAACTAAAATACGACCATCCACGATACGTGTACTTAATCTGTTCAATCTGACCTCCTCTATGGACTATATTGTGACGGTAGACGATGTGGAGCATCCGAAGCCACACGCTGAGCCAGTGCTCAAGGCATTGGCTGGTTTGAACGCTGAGGCAGAGCACACATTGATGGTTGGAGACAGTTCCTTTGATATTTTATCAGCTCAGGCGGCAGGTGCTAAATCTGCTGGTGTAGCCTGGTCGCTCAAGGGTGAGGAAACTCTGCGCGGATATGGGCCAGACTACATATTGCATGATATGCGGGATTTGCTGAAGCTGGAGCTTCAAGGTGTAAATGTATCGTGAGAAAGGTAAACCGCTATCCCGTAGAAGGTCCCAATGCGTTGTGGCAGATTTATCGGACGGTGAGCCGCTGGAAAGGCATTAAAAACTTCATTTTTATACAGATTGCCCGGTATTGTCCTGTGCTTTCTCTGAAAAACGTCATTTACCGCAGAATACTTGGGATGAAGGTGGGCCAACATGCGGCCTTCGGTCTGATGGTGATGGTGGATGTGTTTTTTCCGGAGCATATTACGATAGGGAACAATTCGGTCATTGGATATAACACGACTATACTGGCTCATGAATACCTCATACAGGAGTATCGTATCGGTAAAGTGGTAATCGGGGATCACGTGCTGATCGGCGCAAACACAACCATTTTGCCGGGTGTCACCATTGGTGATGGAGCTATAGTAGCGGCCGGAGCGGTCGTGCATAAAGACGTGCCTGCAGGAGCATTTGTAGGTGGCAATCCGTTGCGTGATTTAAAACGCACTGGTGTGGATGAGTAGTAAATAGCACAACAAGAAAGGCCCCTTATGTATTAAGGGGTCTTTCTTGCGCTGTTTTTCTGTATAATAAATGGGGTAATGCATGTTAGTTATGTTTAAAACTTGATAATAGACATATTTGCAAGGTGATATGGGAGCGTGTTGATTTGGCTAAAAAAGAACGTATACCAGAGCTTGATATTTATCGGGGAATGTTAATAGCAGCCGTTGTTACCATTCATGCGACTTCAATGGCTTTGATTGATGCGCGTCATTCGCTATTGTTTTATCCCTTTTTATTTTTAAATGTGTTTAGTAGCTTTGCGGTGCCAGTATTTATTTTTGTGAGCGGGTTTGTTTTATTTTACAATTATGTCGATAGGCCGCTTCATGGTAAGAATATGCTTGTGTTTTTTCGAAAAAGACTGATGTTTATTGTGTTACCCTACGTTTTGTTTTCTCTTATGTACTATTTGACCTTGGTGACACGCGGGCTGATGCCGCTCAGTGATCTTCCGCTTGTGCTGTTAACGGGAAAGGCGTACACGCATTTGTATTATGTCATCATCATAATCCAATTTTATTTGGTCTTTCCGCTGTTGCTGTGGGGAGTGCAGCGTTTACGCCATTGGATATCGAGCCCACGGAGAGCAGCCTTAGTCATTTTGACAGTAGGGTTAGTCATTCAATGGGGGTTTGTACTGCTGAACAAATACGTTTGGCAAGAGGAAAGAGGAAGTCTTGCGATTACGTATATCAGTTATTTTGCCTTGGGTGCAGCTGTCGCGATTGGATATGAAGGGTTTAAAAAGTGGTTTTTTCCGGTGTCAGGTACGGCAGTTGGTCGCGGTCAGTTGATCAGTTGGTGGGCCTTGTGGGTGGCTTGGCTACTCCTGGGTATAGCTTATGTGCAAATATGGTTTGTAGCATATGGCAAAGCCATCTATGCAGACTCGCTGATCTATGAACTGCTCCGTAACGCACATGCCCTCGTATCTGCGCTGGTGCTGTTTCAGTTCTCGGTTTTAATATATCGTCATACTAACGATAGGCTGCGAATGTTAATCAGTTGGCTGGGAGCATGCTCTTTCGGTATTTATTTACTTCACCCGGCGTTACTGCGGGTATACCGCAAGCTGGATTTGCATGGAACGCCGGTAGAATATATCTTCTTTGTTGCCGGTGGATGGTTGTTGGCGCTGTTTGGCTCATGGCTGATTGTGACGTTGTGTTTTCGATATGTACCATTTTCATGGATCGGTTTGGGCACGGTTCCGAAGTTTCCGTCCCAGAGTAAAGATGAACAGGTAAATAGCTAAATATTTTGACATGGACTGTTGGCTGAAAGGCTGGCAGTCTTTTTTTAGGGTTCATGCATTTTGCATTGGATAAAATATAGAGAGGGGCAACGTCTTGACGTGTCTGTAAAAATGGGCTACTCCGTTCGGTTGACGTTCACAAGTAGGGCATGATAATATATCGAATATACTTTAGTTTGTTAGCACTTTACCATGATAAAGATATTGTGAAATCATGAGGTGATAGAGATGTCTAAGCCAAAAGGATTCGAGATTCCTGTAGGGGTTCGAGATTATCTTCCACGTGCAGTGTCGAAGCTGCGGGCCATTGAACTCAATGTACTCGAATGCATGGAGCGTTGGGGTTACCGTCAGATTATGACGCCTACGATGGAATACTACGATACGGTGGGAGTGGCTAGTTCTACTTCCGATCGGAAGCTGTTTAAATTGCTCAATAACCGGGGGACTACGTTGGTGCTGCGATCTGATATGACCGCTCCCATTGCACGGGTGGTATCTTCGTTGCTAAAGGAAGAGGAAGTACCACTCCGGCTTTCCTATCACGCAAATGTATTTCGGGCCATTGAGGAAGAGGCAGGAAGAGAAGCAGAGTTTTTTCAAACGGGTGTGGAGCTGGTAGGTGATGATTCGCCTGAGGCTGATGCAGAAGTTGTAGCGTTGGCGATTGCATCGTTGCAGGCTGCAGGAGTTACTTCTTTTAAAATTGCCATGGGGCATGTGGGATTCCTGAACGGTTTATTTGAGGAAATCATTCCTGGTCGTCAGGCCGAACAGCAAGCGCTAAAGGAACTGTTGCTCAGTCGTGATGTAGTGGGCTACCGAACAGCGATTGAAGCTTTGGGCTTGGGTCCCGAACATCGGGATAAGCTGGAGGCTATCCTTCGGCTGCGCGGTGGAAAAGAAATTTGCGAACAGGCTACCCGCCTTAGTGTGGAGCAGCAGACGATTCAATCCATTGCGCATTTGTGCGAGGTGTGGGAAGTACTGGAGGCTTACGGCGTATCTGAGCATGTGTTAATCGATCTTACCATGATCGGGGATTTTTCATATTATACAGGAATGACTTTTGAGGGCTATGCGGCGGAAATCGGGTTCCCGGTATGCAACGGAGGTCGCTATGACAATCTGCTTCAGCAGTTTGGTCGATCCGTACCTGCGACGGGATTTGCATTGAAGACGAACCGGATCGTCGATGGTGTGGATGGAATACAGATTGAGACGAAGCGTCCTGTACTTATCCGTTATGACGAGCAGGGACGCCAAGAGGCGTTATCCGCAGCGGCACAGCTACGTGCAACAGGTCTTACTGTGGTGACAGGGCTCACGAGCGGACCAGAAGACCGACGTCGTGAGCAGCAGGGCCTGTACGCAGAGGTATACAGCTATACAGTCGAAGGTAGACAGCCAGTACAAAGGAGGGAATTACCATGACGGAAACATTAAAGGTAGCCATGCCGAAGGGACGGATTTATAAGCAGGCTTCCGAGCTGTTTCGCCAGGCAGGGGTTCCGATTCCACTGGATGTGGACGAAACGCGCAAGTTGGTCATTCCACTGCCCGAGCTGGGAATGGAATTTATTATGGCGAAGCCCGTCGATGTTCCTACGTATGTGGAGTATGGGGCGGCGGACATCGGCATTGTGGGCAAGGATGTTTTGCTGGAAGAAAACAAGGATGTGTATGAACTGCTGGATCTGGGGATTGCCCGTTGTCGGATGTCGGTGATTACTTTATTGGATTGGCAGCCAGGTATTCGTCAGCGGGTCGCTACAAAATATCCGAACGTGGCTTCCCAGTATTTTCGGGAGCAAGGCCAACAGGTGGAGGTTATTAAGCTGAATGGCTCCATCGAGCTGGCGCCGTTAATTGGTCTGGCAGACCGCATTGTTGATATGGTGGAAACGGGGCAGACCTTGCGGGAGAATGGATTGGTCGAGCAGATCAGCATACTGGATATTACCAGTCGTTTGATTGCCAACCGGGTCAGCTACCGGATGAAAAACAGCTCGATTCAGGCATTGTGTGATCGATTGCATCAGGTGATTCCAGCTGCGGTGGCACCCCAGGAGTAAATGAACTAAAGGAATAAGCCAATGGTTAAATGAACATTCTGCAAGTTGCAAGTAAGGGGGAATGGACAAATGAAGATCGTATCAGCCCGTGATTTCAGTCTCCAACGGGAGGTGGATTACGGCACACCTGAGCAAAATGAGGCTGTACGTACCATTATTCATTCGGTACGCCAAGAGGGAGATGAGGCTGTCCTGCGTTATGCGGAAACGTTTGATGGTGTATCGCTGATGGCGGAGCAACTTCGTGTGACGGAGGAAGAATTGAAGGCGGCATACGACAAGGTAGAGCCTTCTTTTTTACAGGCGATTCGAGAGGCGGCGGATAATATCCGTGCTTTTCACATGAAGCAAAAACGTAATTCGTGGATGGATTTACAGCCGGACGGTAGCTTGCTCGGTCAAATTATCCGACCGTTGAAACGTGTAGGCGTGTATGTTCCGGGCGGTAAAGCGGCCTATCCATCCTCGGTGCTGATGAATGTCATTCCTGCTCAGGTGGCTGGTGTACCGGAGATTGTCATGGTGACACCCCCGGCGACGGGCGGCAAGGCAGGGATAGATCCATATACACTGGTAGCTGCGGCAGAGGCTGGTGTAACGGAAATATACAGGGTTGGCGGAGCGCAGGCTATTGCCGCTCTCGCTTATGGGACAGATAGTATTGAACCGGTCGATAAAATTTGCGGTCCCGGCAACATTTATGTAGCGCTGGCAAAGCGCGAGGTGTACGGCGCGGTGGATATCGACAGTATTGCGGGACCGAGTGAAATTGTCGTGTTGGCTGACGATACAGCGAATGCCTCTTATGTAGCGGCTGATCTGCTTTCGCAGGCGGAACATGACGAAATGGCTTCAGCCATTCTGGTTACGCCCTCGCAACGCTTGGCCGAAGAAGTATCAGCTGAGGTACAGCGCCAATTGGCAGAGTTGCCGCGCAGAGATATTGCTGCTGCATCGGTGGAGGCATACGGGGCCATCATTGTCGTAGACACTTTGGAAGAGGGCATCCATATTGTAAACCGATTGGCACCGGAACATCTGGAAATCATGACAGAGCAGCCGATGGAACATGTGGGTCTGATCGAAAACGCGGGAGCTATTTTCCTGGGAGCGTACAGCTCGGAGCCGGTAGGCGATTATTTTGCAGGACCGAACCACATTATTCCGACGAATGGAACGGCGCGGTTTTCTTCGCCAGTGGATATAGATGATTTTATCAAGAAGTCGAGTATGATCTATTACAGCAAGGAAGCGCTGCTGCGCAATGGAGAGACAATTATGCAGCTTGCCCGGCATGAAGGGCTGGAAGGCCACGCAAGGGCGATACAAGTTCGATTGGACAATGAAAAGAAGGCGGTGGATGGCGATGGGGAACGAAAATAACGTAACAGAACGTACAGGGAGTGTCAGCCGAAAGACGAACGAAACCGATATTCAGCTGTCATTTGCAGTAGATGGGACAGGGCAGGCCGAGATTGAAACGGATGTTCCTTTTCTAAATCACATGCTGGATTTGTTCACCAAGCACGGACACTTTGACCTGAATGTACAGGCCAGAGGGGATGTTGATATCGACGATCATCATACCGTAGAGGACATTGGTATCTGTCTGGGGCAAACCTTGCTGGAAGCATTGGGTGATAAAAAAGGAATCAAGCGCTATGCCAGTGTCTTTGTACCGATGGATGAAGCGCTCGCGCAGGTTGTCATTGACCTGAGTAACCGCCCTCATTTTGAGTATCGTGCGGAGTATCCGTCACAGCAGGTAGGGAGCTTTTCGACAGAGTTGGTGCATGAATTTCTATGGAAATTTGCGTTGGAGGCTCGCATGACGCTACACGTCATCGTTCACTACGGGCAAAATACCCACCATATGATTGAGGCGGTGTTCAAAGCGCTGGGGCGTGCACTGGATGAAGCGACATCCATTGATCCGCGGGTGACGGGAGTGCCTTCAACGAAGGGAGTGCTGTAGTCCATGTCCATTGCCATTGTGGATTACGGCAGAGGCAATCTGCATAGTGTGAGCAAGGCGGTCGAGCGTCTTGGCTATGAGGCTGTAGTAACGGGAGATGCCCAAGTGATTCGTTCCTCCAGCGGTGTGATTTTGCCGGGTGTAGGGGCATTCGGAGACGCTATGGAGCATTTGCGTTCCAGCGGATTGGATCGGGTTATTCAGGAGGTTGCGAGTGCTGGACAACCGCTGCTTGGTGTTTGTCTGGGAATGCAACTGTTGTTCACCCGTGGTGAAGAATACGGCAGTCATGAAGGGCTTAATATTTTACCAGGAGAGGTCGTTCGATTTGCTCCTGATCTGGGCGTTAAAGTGCCGCATATGGGCTGGAATCGTCTGCGTATCACACAGCCGGAGCACCCGTTGCTGCGAGGCTTAGAGGAAGGACATGTGTATTTTGTGCATTCCTATCATGCGAAGCCGGAGGTCGAAAGTGATCTGCTGGCGGTAACTGACTATGGCGGGCCCGTAACAGCTATCGTTGGCAGGGGCCATGTATACGGCATGCAGTTCCATCCGGAAAAAAGTGGGGAAATGGGGATGCGGCTGCTTCGTCAGTTTTTGGAACTGGCGGAGACGGGAAAGCGACCGTAAGTACTCGTCAGTATGCGGTTTGTGGTACGGCCAACTTTGGCGTTGATTGATGTGAAGGTATATAGATGTTGAATAGCTCACAAGGGGGTCATACTTTGTTCACGATATACCCGGCGATTGATATTCGCGATGGCAAATGTGTACGACTGGTACAAGGAGATTATAACCAGGAGACGATATACAACGAAAATCCGGTGGAGGTTGCCCGAGAATGGGAGCGTTTGGGCGGCTCCTACATTCATTTGGTTGATTTGGACGGTGCTAAAGCAGGTCAACCGGTGAACGATGAGCTCATTGGGCGCATCGCTTCTGCGGTGCAAGTACCTGTACAAGTGGGCGGCGGCTTACGTACACGTGAGCATGTAGAGCGGCTATTGTCGCTGGGCGTGAGCCGTGTGATTTTGGGCACGGCGGCTATTGAGGACCGTGCTTTTACGGAAGCGGTATTGGGTACCTATGGTGACCGGATCGCCATCGGCCTGGATGCGCGGAATGGCTATGTAGCCACGCGCGGATGGCTCGAAACCTCGGAGGTTCGAGCGGACGAATTGGCTGCTGAATTGGCCTCCAAGGGAGCGGAAACGTTCATTTTCACAGACATTTCCCGCGACGGAATGATGCAAGGCCCGAATGTCGGGGCTATCGTAGCTCTTGCGAAAAGCAGTGGACAAACCGTGATCGCTTCCGGCGGTGTCAGCAAGATGGACGACCTAATCACGCTGAACACCTATGCGCAAGAAGGTGTAGGCGGTGCTATTGTGGGTAAGGCATTGTATACAGGAAGCATTGATTTACAGGTCGCCGTACAAGCTGTAGCAAAGGCATAGGGGGAGTAGGCATGCTGGCTAAACGTATTATTCCCTGCTTGGATGTAAAGGATGGCAGGGTGGTTAAGGGCGTTAATTTTGTAAACTTACGCGATGCAGGCGATCCTGTGGAACTGGCGGCGCTTTATGACCGGGAGGGGGCGGACGAAATCGTATTTCTGGATATTTCCGCTTCAGTTGAAGGTCGTGCCACCATGGAAGAAGTAGTTCGTCAGACAGCGGGGGAGATTGCCATTCCTTTCACCGTAGGTGGCGGGATATCTCATGTCGATGATATGAAACGTATTTTGCGTGCCGGAGCTGATAAAATCGGCGTAAATACGGCGGCTGTCCGTAACCCTCAGCTGATTGCGGAGGGTGCACGCAGCTTTGGCTCACAATGTATCGTTGTTGCCATTGATGCCAAGTACAATGAGGCGTGGGGCGAGTGGGAAGTATATACGCACGGAGGCCGCACGCCATCCGGTATCCGTGCCTTGGCCTGGGCCAAGGAAGCTGAACAGTTGGGAGCCGGCGAGATTCTGCTGACCAGCATGAATGCGGACGGAACCAAGGATGGCTTTGACCTGCCACTGACTTCCGCGGTGTCGGATACCGTCGGGATTCCAGTAATCGCTTCCGGCGGAGCAGGCAAACAGGAGCATTTCTATGACGTGTTTACGGCGGGCAAGGCGGATGCTGGATTAGCGGCAACGATTTTTCACTATAAAGAAATAGGAATCCCTGAGCTAAAACGGGATTTGAAGCGCAGAGGAGTGGAGATACGATGAGCAACGACTTGAACCAACAGCTATCTCTGGAGCAGATACTGGATAATGTCCGCTGGAATGAGGCAGGTCTTGTCTCGGCGATTGTGCAGGATAATGCTACGCTTCAGGTGCTGACGCTGGCCTACATGAACCGCGAGTCGCTGAAACTGTCTTTGGAGTCGGGAGAGACCTGGTTCTGGTCTCGCTCCAGACAGGAGCTGTGGCACAAGGGGGCAACTTCGGGGAATACGCAAAAAATCACCTCCATCCAGCTGGATTGTGACGGTGATGCTCTGTTGGTACGTGTCATTCCGAGCGGTCCTGCCTGTCATACAGGAGCAACGAGCTGCTTTTTCCGTGATATTTCCGCGCCAGGAACGGCTGTAGCACCTGTTGCAGGAAATGCAGGAGACCACGCGTTGGTAACTCGAACTAATGGTACTTCCAGCGCTACAACAGACCGCTTTGAGGTGCTTGCCCAGTTGGAGGCGATTATTAAGGAGCGCGAAGAGACACGTCCTGAAGGAGCCTATACGACCTATCTCTTTGATAAAGGCGTAGACAAAATCTTGAAAAAGGTTGGCGAAGAAGCATCCGAGACGATCATTGCCGCCAAAAATAAAGATAATGAGGAGCTGCGCCTGGAGGTCAGTGATTTGATTTATCACCTGCTAGTGCTGTTGCAGGAGCGCAAACTACCGCTCGATGACGTGCTGGCTGAGCTGAATCGCCGTCATGAACGTCCTCGCCGTGATTAGAACGGGTGTTGTAGTGTTGAAAGGGGGAGGGACGCATGAAAATTGACTATCATACGCATCATGCTCGCTGTGGGCATGCAATAGGAAGTCTGGAAGAGTATGTGCAGCAGGGGATTCGACTGGGGCTGGATCAGCTCGGCTTGTCCGATCACATGCCGTTGCTACATGTAAAACCGGCCGACTATTACCCCAAAATGGCGATGCCTATGGATGAGCTGCCCCGATACGTGGAAGAATGTTTGGAACTGAAGGAACGTTATAAAGAGCAAATTGATATTCGTGTCGGCTTGGAAGGCGACTACATCGAGGGATGGGAACGAGAAATCGAAGACATCATCACCGCGTACCCATGGGATTATGTGATTGGTTCCGTCCACTTTCTCGGTGAGTGGGATGTCACGGACTTCCGTCAGGTACATCATTGGGAAGGCAAAAACGTGCTGGAGGTGTACCGTACGTATTATGATGCGGTTTCAAATGCAGCAGCTACCGGTTTGTATGACATCATGGGTCATCTGGATGTCATTAAGCGCTTCGGCTATCATCCGAAGCCAGAGGAAAAGGAGGAGCTGCGTGAACTGGAGCGCTCCGCACTCTCAGCCGTTGCCCGCAGCGGTCAGGCAATGGAACTGAATGCATCAGGGCTTTCCAAGCCCTGTGCCGAGATGTTCCCGAGCCGTAGCATGCTGGAGGAAGCTTTTTTGCTAGGCATTCCGCTGACCGTAGGCTCGGATGCCCATGATCCGGCAAAGCTGTCCGAGCACTTAGAGAAGGCACGCGCCCTACTATATGAGGTCGGCTATCGACAGCTTGCCGTATTTCAGCATCGCGAGCGCTCGTTGGTGCCGCTGACGCTTTAATTACTATGCTTATTTGGTCTAAGTGTCGTATCCAGTGACTAGCCGAACGCTCCCTTTTTTTACAGGGACAAAGCGCTCGGCTATTTAGCATTTTCTTGTATACATATCTATCGGTATACGAGTAGGTATCCGTTTTTTGGAATGAGGTAGGATCGACTGTCAAGTCGTTTTGAAGTTGTGGTATACTGAAGGGTATGAACATGCCAGTTACTTTTAAAGGAGGTGCCTTGGTTATTTATGAAAGGGAAACATCTGCGAGTTTCGGAACCTAGCCCTAAGATTATTGCTTTGCGTTTCGACGCATCTTTCTTTTTTGAGAAAGCTGTGCGCTCGCTTGATCGCAATCATTATGACAAGGCATTGAAATATTTTCGCAAAGCCGTTGAATATGAACCGGATAATCCGGTGAATCATTGCAATATGGCGGGTATATTATCAGAGATGGGGGATTATGCAGGTTCGAATGAGATCCTGTCCTCCGTTCTGAGCGACGTAGACTCGTCGATGACAGAGTGTTATTTCTATATGGCGAATAATTACGCTAATATGGAGCAGTTTGAAGAAGCGGAGAAAGCATTGGTCACGTACCTGGAGGAGGACGAAGAAGGGCAGTTTCTTGATGAGGCGGAGGAAATGATGGAGCTGCTCTATTATGAGCTGGACCGTCCAACGAAGCTGAACCGCATTAAGGCCCGGCAAGGAGTGGTCGAGCATGATCAGGCCCGTGTCCTGCTGGAGGAGGGGAAATTTGCTCAGGCAGCCCAATTGCTCAAGCAAATTTCGGAGGAACAACCGGATATGTTCGCTGCGCGGAATAATCTGGCGCTGGCGTATTACTACATGGGATTGTTCCAAAATGCTAAGGCTACCATTATTCAAGTGCTGGAGGATGAGCCTGGTAATTTACACGCATTGTGCAACTTGGCAATCTTTTATCAGCACGAGGGCGGCGGCCCGGAATTGGATCGTCTGGTTCAAACCTTGGCGGTAACTATACCGTTTCAGGAGGAGCAGGTGTTTAAGCTGGCGACCACCATGGGAATTCTCGGACGCCATGAGGAGGCCTACAGACATTTCCGCAGGTTGCTTCATGGCGATGGAGAGAACAATGCTGACGCTTCTTTGTACCATTACACGGCGGTAGCTGCCAGCAATACGGGAAGATATGCGGAAGCTCGGCGGTTATGGAGTCATTTGCAAAAGCAGGATGCTTCCTCGGAAGTTCCGCGGTTTTTCCTGTCCCGGCTGGAGGAGCTCCAGCAGGAGGGTACACCGCTGCAAGTGCTCAGCTATCATTATCATCTCCCGTTTGAGGAGCAATTCCGCATGTGGGAGAAGTTTGGCGCTGACCAGGTGCCTGACAGTATGAAGAAGGACCCGCTAATCCGGTCATCCTTCTTCTGGGCCTTGCGCCATGGAGACCGGGCAACTCAGCTTCAGGTCATTCAGGCGTTAAGCTTGATCGGTGATGATGAGGTGCGTCAGGCACTGGAGTCCTTCGTAGAAGACCCGGATCAGGAGGGTGAGCTGAAACGCCGTGCCTTGCAAGTATTGCAAGAGCTGGCGGAGCAGGATGGGCAGAAAATGCCCTCGGAAACAGAACATTCTGAGCGGTTGGAGGTTGAAAAAGATCCACATACAACCGAAGGTGATGTATCTGCTTCCCCGGTCGATCCCCAATGGCAGGCAGTGCTGGATAAGGTACTGACCGTCATGAGCAAGCCATCAGATCCGGCCATGCAGCACGATTTGAGATCGCTTTGGCTGGAGTATTTGGATCGGCTTGCTCCGGAAGTCCCGATGGTTCAGCATACCGAGGGATGGGCAGCGGCGCTGGAATATTTGACAGCCAAAATGCATCATCATTCAGTCACCTATCAGGAAGTCGCCGACCGCTATGGTATTTCCGTATCGACCGTAAGTCGCTATGCACGTCAGATTGACAGCGTGTGTGGTATCAAACAGAAGCTGAAGCAGCCGCTCTCCACGTTTAAAAAGCAGGTCTGAGACCTGCTCCAAACATCACTTAAAGGAGGCAACAAACGTATGTATAAATCCATAATTATTGGTACAGGTCCTGCAGGCTACACAGCCGCTATTTATTTGGCACGCGCTAACATGAATCCGCTGATCATTGAGGGGATGCAGCCCGGTGGGCAGCTTACCACAACGACTGAAATTGAAAATTTCCCAGGTTTTGAGCAAGGTATCCTCGGACCTGAACTGATGGATAACATGCGCAAGCAGGCCGAACGTTTTGGCGCTGAGTTTACTTCCGGTTGGGTAGAGGAAGTGGATTTCAGCAAACGCCCTTTTAAAGTGAAGGTAGAGGGTAAAGGCATCATTGAGGCGGAGTCGGTCATTATTGCTACAGGCGCGTCCGCTAAATACCTCGGTATTCCGGGTGAGCAGGAGAATGTAGGTCGCGGAGTCAGCACGTGCGCAACTTGCGATGGCTTCTTTTTCCGTGGGAAAAAGATTGTCGTGGTCGGCGGTGGCGATTCAGCCATGGAGGAAGCGAGCTTCTTGACCCGTTTTGCTTCCAGTGTAACCTTGGTCCATCGTCGTGATGAGTTGCGGGCATCTAAAATTATGCAAGACCGCGCACGTGAGAATGAAAAAGTACATTGGGCATTAAATCGGACTCCTCTGGAAGTTGTGACGGGAGAAGCCGGCTTAAAGGGTCTGAAGGTACACAATAATGAGACCAATCAGGATGAGCTGATTGAGGCAGATGGCCTGTTCGTAGCGATCGGGCATACACCAAACACAGGTTTCTTGAACGGTCAAATCCATACAGACGATCACGGCTATATTGTAGTGAAGCCAGGCACGACGGAAACGAACATCCCCGGAGTTTTTGCCTGTGGGGACGTGCAGGATAACCGTTACCGTCAAGCCATTACGGCTGCGGGAACGGGTTGCATGGCGGCTATGGACTGCGAGAAGTATCTCGAAGGCAGTGCTGTTCATGACTGGAGCGAAACACTGGATCAATAAAGAGTGTCTATAATACACAATATGGCTAACTTGAAGGTGTAAGAAAACCTCTGTTATGCTGCGTCTTTTGTTCAGGAAGAGAAAGCCTGCTGCGTTTGCACAGGCTTTTTCCTTTTTATGGGTGAATGAGGTTAAAAGTTCCGCTAATCGTACACTTTTCAACAAGTAAGTGTCCTTGACCGTAACGGGGGCTTCAATTATAGTTGGAACGTAGGATTACTATTATGAAGTAGAAATTTTAAGCATATATTTTCATACCAGGTTTTTAAGTAAACATAAAGGTGGCTTGGAACATGTCTGAAAGTATCTATGTGGGTGTCGATTTGGGCGGTACAGCGATTAAGGTCGGCATTTGTAATGAAGACGGACAGCTTTTGCACACATACGAGGGACCAACTGAAACCGATAAGGGTGTAGACGTTGTCATCGGTAATATCGAAAAATATGTGCGGCACATTGTTGAGCAATCTCCTTATGAGTGGGATCAACTAAAGGGTGTCGGTGCGGGCGTTGCGGGTTTTACGAATGTTCGCGATGGTATTATTGTCCTCGCCCCCAATATTGGCTTTCGTGACGTACCGATTCGTGCGCTCTTGGAGGAACGGATCGGCAAGCCTGTAAAAATAGACAATGATGCTAATGTTGCCGCGCTTGGCGAAGCTTGGGCCGGAGCAGGCAAAGGCATAGATAACTGCGTATGCTATACCCTGGGAACAGGCGTTGGCGGCGGCATTATTATTAATGGTAAAATATATCAAGGTTTCTCGGGCATGGCCGGAGAAATTGGTCATATCAGCGTCGTACCTGACCTGGAGGCTATTCAGTGTGGATGCGGCAAACTGGGTTGTTTGGAAACCGTATCTTCCGCAACAGGTATTATTCGTATGGCCAAGGACGCTGTGGAACGTGGTGATCGTACCTCTCTGGCGCTGGAAGATCAAATTGCCGCCAAAGAAGTATTTGATGCGGCTAAAGCCGGTGATGAAGTCGCGCTGCGTATCGTGAACCGGGCTGCATTTTATTTGGGGAAATCTATGGCAGCAGTTGCCGCTGTGCTTAATCCAGAGTTGTTTATTATAGGCGGCGGTGTTTCCAAAGCAGGCGATTTTTTGTTTGAAGAGATGCGTCGCGTGTACGCCAAGCTGGCACCTGAGCCGCTTCAGAAAGGGGTATCTATTGTTCCAGCCGTGCTGGGCAATGACGCGGGTATCGTAGGGGCTGCAGGTTTGCTGCTACGTTCCTGATCACATAGGTTACTGATAATACAGGTACTGGCATAGAGCGAAGAAGCAGAAGGAGAGGGAAGTCCATATGACAGACAACCTAAAAAATGCTGCGCCGTGGGCAACGCTCATTATTATTACGGGGATGTCAGGCGCAGGGAAGACCATTGCGGTGCAGAGCCTGGAAGACTTGGGCTTCTTCTGTGTTGATAATTTGCCCCCTGTGCTGATTCCCAAATTTGCCGAGTTGATTGAGCAGTCTAACGGTAAAATAGGCAAAGTGGCACTCGTAATTGATTTACGCGGACGAGAATTTTTCACTGCCTTGTCGGAATCGTTGAATTATATTAAAGATCATTTTACGATTCATTGTGAAATTTTATTCTTGAATGCGAATGACGGCGTTCTCGTACAGCGGTACAAGGAAAGCCGTCGACGTCATCCGCTTGCTCCAGATGGTATGCCTTTGGATGGAATTCGCTTGGAGCGCAAGATGTTGGAAGAACTGAAAAGCTCGGCTACACAGGTTATTGATACAAGTGTGATGAAGCCTGCAACCTTAAAGGCGAGGATTATTTCACGATTTTCTCATATGGAAAGCAGTATGCTTTCCGTGAACATTACTTCTTTTGGCTTCAAGTATGGTATTCCCATTGATGCCGATCTTATATTCGATGTGCGCTTCCTGCCTAATCCTCACTATGTGGACCAACTACGTCCCCATACGGGGCAGGACAGCGATGTATATGATTATGTCATGAAATGGCCTGAGACTCAGGCGTTCTTGACCAAGTTGCTGGATATGTTACACTTTTTGATTCCGCAGTATCGCAAAGAAGGTAAAAGCCAAGTCATTATCGGTATTGGCTGTACTGGCGGTAAGCATCGTTCTGTTGCAATATCGGAGTATTTAGGAAAAATGCTGGGTGCCAGCGAGACAGAATCCGTTTCTGTATCGCATCGGGATGCTGATCGGGACCGGCATTAATGAGGTGAAATCATGAAAGAGACCGGATCACAACGGGAGCGCCCACGTATTGTTGTTATGGGCGGCGGAACCGGCTTGTCCGTCATGCTGCGGGGCTTGAAGCAAAAGCCGCTGGATATTACGGCTATTGTTACAGTCGCTGACGATGGCGGAAGCTCCGGGATATTGCGCAGTGAGCTGCAGATGCCCCCTCCAGGGGATATTCGCAATGTGCTGACTGCCTTGGCTGACGTGGAACCAGTGATGTCAGATATGCTGAAATACCGTTTCGGTGCGGGATCAGGATTGTCAGGCCACAGTCTGGGTAATCTGATTTTAGCAGCGATGACCGATATATCGGGGGATTTTGTAACGGCGGTGCGTGAGCTTAGCCGTGTATTTGCTGTCCGGGGGCGTGTGCTGCCGGCAGCCGAAGAAGGAGTTGTGCTGAGCGCCGAAATGGAGGATGGCACGGTGATTACCGGAGAGTCCAAGATCCCGGAAGCGGGCGGGCGAATCAAACGCGTCTTTCTTGAACCGACTCACGTGGAGCCGTTGCCTGAGGCTGTAGAAGCCATTAATGAAGCCGATGCGATTCTGATTGGCCCCGGCAGTCTATATACCAGCATTTTACCGAATTTGCTTGTGCCGAAGCTCGCTGAGGCTGTAGTGAAATCAGACGCTATCAAAATATTTGTCTGCAACGTTATGACCCAGCCAGGAGAAACCGATGGTTATACGGTGGGAGATCACCTGCAAGCGATTTTTGAGCATGTAGGGCACCATCTCTTCGACTATGTCATTGTAAATAACGGAGAAATTCCACCCCAAGTACAGGAAATGTATGCCGAGCAGGGAGCCAAGCCAGTTCAAGTAGATATGGGCGAGCTGACCGACCGGGGATATAAAGTGGTGGCAGATACGTTAGTTCTGTTCCGCACGTATTTACGGCATGATGCCGACAAACTGAGCCAGCACATTTACCAATTGGTACAAAACTGGATATTAAGAAGGAGGTGAGTCCCTTGTCCTTTGCGGCACAAACGAAAAAAGAGCTTACGATGATAGAAAGCCAGCCCTGCTGTGAAAAAGCGGAACTATCTGCGCTCATACGTATGCTCGGATCCGTACAACTGTCGAATAAAAGGGTGATATTGGACGTGTCCACAGAAAATGCCGCGATTGCAAGGCGGATCTACTCCTTGATCAAAAAGCATTTTCAACTTCATATCGAACTGCTTGTACGGAAAAAAATGCGCTTGAAAAAAAACAATGTGTACATTGTCCGTATTCCAAACGGTGTGCAAGAACTGCTAAAGGATCTTTATATCGTTTCAGAAGGTTTCTTGTTCACTGACGGGATTAATCGGGATATTATTCGGAAAAACTGTTGTAAGCGGGCTTATCTGCGGGGCGCCTTTATGGCAGGTGGCTCTGTCAACAATCCGGAGGGATCGTCCTACCATCTTGAAATTTCCTCGATGTATGAGGAGCATTGTCAGGCGCTAGTTGATCTCGCGAATGAGTTTCATCTAAATGCCCGCTGTATTGAGCGAAAAAAAGGCTTTATTCTCTACATCAAAGAAGGCGAGAAGATCATTGAGCTGCTTAGTATCATTGGGGCGCATCAGGCTTTGTTCAAATTTGAAGATGTACGCATTATGCGTGATATGCGTAATTCAGTAAATCGCATTGTCAATTGTGAAACAGCTAATTTGAACAAGACGATCGGAGCTGCGGTCCGGCAAATTGAGAATATCAAGCTGCTGGAGAGGGAAGTTGGTTTGGAGACCTTGCCGGATAAACTGCGTGAAGTGGCAGAAATTCGGCTCGCTCATCCCGATTTGAATTTAAAAGAAGTCGGGGAAATGCTCAAAGGGGTCGTGAGTAAATCGGGTGTAAATCATCGACTTCGCAAAATTGATGAGATGGCTGACAAAATCAGGGGAGAAAACGGCCTGATTCCGTAAAAAGAGTGTCCGTGGGGCTTTCAGCCCCGGTTTTTTTAGTTTTTTTTCTAGTGTCTGTCCCGGGTTAATGTTATAATGTGATAAATAAAATGGAGTAAGTAGTGTCCAGATTTATTTGATGAGGGGGTAAGCTGACATGTCAAAACATCCGGTAGTCGTACGCTTGAAAACAGGACTGCACGCCAGACCTGCTGCGTTGTTCGTACAGGAAGCGAATAAATATTCATCTGAGATTTTTGTGGAAAAAGAAGACAAAAAGGTTAATGCCAAGAGCATCATGGGTATTATGAGTCTTGCCATCAGTACAGGTACTGAAATCAATATTAGTGCTGAAGGTGCGGACGCCGAACAGGCTGTAAACGCTTTAGTAAGTCTGGTTAGTAAGGTAGAGCTGGAAAATCAATAAACAAACATTTGCTTTGTGATATGGTATATGCTCTTAGTGAAAAGCCCCTCTGGGGCTTTTTTTGTATCCTGAAAAAAGTCTCTAGACACTCCTCCGTTAACTGTTTGCGTGTGGCTTTGTTGAATATGGCTATCGCATTTAGCCCAAGCTACAAATATTGAAATCCCGTGGTAATGCTCTATTGCGAAAATGTGAACGCTTGGCTGCAACCTTTTCCCGTCTTTTCCGTCAGGAAGGTACAAACATTTTCAAGAAAGAGGTCGGATATGATGAAACGTTGGACGAAAACGGTAAGCACGGCAGTTCTTGCAGGAGCTTTATTGGCAGGGGGAGTAACTGGAGGATTATGGACAGGGGCAGATCGTGCTTATGCTGCGTCAACAGCTTCGACAGTAAGCAGTGTAATCAATGTGACTGGAAGCGGCGAAGTTTTGACTAAGCCCGATATTGCTTATCTCTCCATCGGTGTACAATCGGAAGGGAATACGGCAGCCGCTGCTCAAAAGGCCAATGCCACAAAATTAAACAAGGTTACACAACTGCTGAAAGAAAAGTGGAGCATCAGCGCAGATGACATTCAGACCAGCCAGTTTTATGTACAACCTAACTATACCTATAACGAAAAAGAAGGACAGAAGCTTAAAGGCTACACT
Source organism: Paenibacillus sp. TY11 (assembly GCF_059772165.1). Taxonomy (NCBI): domain Bacteria; kingdom Bacillati; phylum Bacillota; class Bacilli; order Caryophanales; family Paenibacillaceae; genus Paenibacillus; species Paenibacillus sp. TY11. The sequence continues at coordinate 24,589 of NZ_JCBAIQ010000011.1, forward strand.
GCCAACCATACGCTTACCGTCAAATACCGCGATTTGGATAAAATCGGTCAGTTGTTGGATGAGGCTACAAATTCCGGGGCGAACAATGTGGATAATGTACGTTTCTCTGTAGAAAATCCTTCGACTTATGAAGAAGAAGCCATTACTAAGGCGTTGGGAAACGCTCAATCTAAAGCCAGTGCGGTAGCTAAAGCAGCCAAACGCGGGCTAGGTGCTCTTGTAAGTGTGACGGTAGATGGTGGGGAAGCCCAAATTTTCGCACAACGTGAGAATGCCATGTCAAAATCGCTCTTGGATGCAGGTGGTGGAACAGAGATACAATCGGGTCAAGTAACGGTGAAAGTTCAGGTGTCGGCTCAATACGAAATGAACTAATACAGATCATCAAACGAAGCCACAAGCGGCCTGTATCATTTTCAGGCTGGCTTGCTGGCTTTTTTTGTGCATCGAAACCATTTTGTAATGAGTCTGTCATAGCTAAGGCTAATTGGTGTACAGATTGAAATCGGGGAGTGTACAGATTGTAAACTACATACAATGGGGTATAGATATAATAAGAAAAGTAATCATTACACATAAATAATACAGATCTACAACAGGAGGAATACTTAATATGAGTAAACATACGAAAAAATGGGGTTCAGCACTGCTGGCAGCAGGGATTTTAGCAGGAGCCGCAGTTATTCCCGTTTCCTATATCCAGGCAGCTTCGACCAAACAGCAAGCTACAACACAGCAAGCAGGGATCACCATCCAATGGAATGGTAAAGCGTCGGCTGCTAAAGGTATTCAAGTGAATGGGAACACAATGATCCCTGTGGCCGCACTGCGTGACAGCCTGGGGATTCCGGTAAGCTATGATACAAAAACAGCGACATATACCGTAGGTAGCGGGTACAACAAGCTTTACATTATGGCTTCTTCTTCGGGTACCTATGTCAATGTCAATGGAATCAATACACGCAGCATGGACGCTAAACAGATCGCCGGGAAGATATATATTCCTATGAGTCTGCTGAAAGACTATCTGGGTATCGATGCTCAGTGGAATGCAGTTCGGAAAACAGTAACGCTGAGTAAAAGCCAGCTAAATCCGATCACAATTGCGTCCCAATCTCTTCCGGCTTCTAGTAATGCGAAGGTGTCCTACAAAGTTAAGTACCCGCAAATCAGCGGTAATCAGCTAAACCCTGAAGCTCAACAGGCCATTAACAGTGTGCTTAAAAAGCATGCAGAGGGAGTAATGGCAGCAGGCAAAAAGATGATGGCTGAGGGAGAGGCTACAACAGAAAGACCGTATGAGTTTGGGAATGATTTTGCGATTGCCTATAACAAGGATGGTATTTTGAGTGTGATTATGCAGGATTACTCGTATACAGGTGGCGCACACGGTATGACGGCACGTAAAGGATATACGTTCTCGCTCGCTGATGGTAAACTGCTGCAATTATCTGATGTATTGAAGGCAAATCCAAACTACAAAAAGTTCCTCAATGCTGATTTAAAGAAAAAAATTGATGCGCTTCAGGCTGGCGAAGGTTTCGGAAAATTTAAAGAGCTGGCGGCAGATCAGAATTTTTATGTGACCAGCAGTGGAGTAACAATCGTGTTTGATTTGTATGATTATGCTCCATACGCGTATGGAATTCCGGAGTTCACCTACTCGTTTGCTCAACTGCTACCTCAGGGCGGAAAGCCTTTTGCAGGACAAAATGAATAGCACCAAAAAAGCTGCCTACCGGATACGAACATCCGGGGCAGCTTTTTCATTTACCAGCTATTCAGAAGTACATTTCTTCTCTTATACACCTTCTGGAGAAGAGCTGGTTAATACTTTATCAATAATACCGTATTCCTTGGCATCATCAGCGGACATGAAATAGTCACGGTCTGTGTCTTTTTCAATGCGTTCTAGTGGTTGGCCTGTGCGATCTGCGAGAATGCGGTTCAATTTGTCACGCATTTTCAGAATACGGCGGGCACGGATTTCGATATCCGTTGCTTGGCCTTGTGCACCACCCAGTGGTTGGTGAATCATAATTTCACTGTTCGGCAAAGCAAAACGTTTGCCTTTGGCGCCTGCGTTCAGCAAGAACGCACCCATGGAAGCAGCCATACCTACACAAATCGTAGACACGTCAGGCTTAATGTATTGCATTGTATCGAAAATGGCCATACCGGCTGTAATGGAACCGCCAGGACTGTTAATATACAAGTGAATGTCTTTTTCAGGATCTTCGGCAGCCAAAAACAGCATTTGCGCAATAATAGAGTTGGCTACAACGTCATTGACGTCCGAGCCCAACAAAATAATGCGATCCTTCAACAGTCTGGAATAAATGTCATAGGCGCGTTCGCCGCGGTTACTTTGTTCTACTACCATAGGAACATAGCTCACGTCAAAAAACCTCCCTTAAATATCGTTAATGGATTTGGTGGACATGCCGATTACATGCCCCTATCTATAAACTGTTACCGTATTAACCACATGATAAACAATTTCAAACAAAAAGTCAAAGAAAGTCAAACTAATGATCAAAAAAAAGAGCCCTCTAAGCTCTTATTGGTTAAAACATGATATGGAAACATTTAAGCGTTCATTTAAAAATGACGCGCCCGCGAGGAATCGAACCTCGATCTCAGGCTCCGGAGGCCTACGTCATATCCGTTGGACCACGGGCGCACAGTAATTTAGTACAATTAACAGCTAATTCGTCAGCTAATTGGAAACAAAGATGATTATATGATATACGGCATTGAATTGCAAGCTTTTATTACGTGCGCATATTCACATAAAAAGTTGAGAAATATAGGTTCAGATAGACTTGCATGTGGAGCAAATATTGGTTAAGATATACGTGGGACTTAAAAAGTTATCCCGGGACATTTTAAGACCAGTTAGAGATATAGCTTATAGACAGAACTTTGAAGTGTGCGGGAGTGGAAAGCATGCGAAAGATATTAGAAATACAGAAGCAGCTTCTGCCCGACCTCATGGATGTTTTGAAAAAAAGGTACACGATCCTGCATCAGATCATGCTGTCCGATGTTATTGGACGCAGAACACTGGCAGCTTCACTGGATATGACCGAGCGCGTGCTGCGCGCCGAAACCGATCTCCTTAAAGCCCAAGGGCTAATTGAGATTGAGAGTGTGGGCATGAAGGTGAGCAAAGCAGGACTGGATCTGCTGGAACAGCTGGAGCCGATTGCGAACAACTTGTTCGGCCTGTCCCAATTGGAGGACCAGATTCGTCAAGCCTATGGTTTGAGGAAGGTGGTTGTCGTTCCAGGGGATTCGGATGCTTCACCGTTAGCGAAGCAGGAGCTGGGCCGTGCTGGTGCAAAGGCGCTGCTGAGTGTTATGGATGACGAGGACGTGGTCGCTGTAACAGGCGGCACGACGATTGCAGATGTGGCGGAACAACTGACATTACCTGCTAACGGCCCGCTTAAGGGCGGATGGTTTGTACCGGCACGCGGGGGTTTGGGAGAAAGCATGGAAATGCAGGCTAACACAATTGCTTCCACGATGGCTCGCAAGGTCGGCGCTCAATACCGTCTGCTCCATGTACCGGATTTGCTCAGCAATCATGCTTACAACTCCTTGCTTGAGGATACGAATATTCAGGATATATTAAGCCTGATTCGAGAGAGTCGTATTATCATTCACGGGATAGGCAACGCCATAGCGATGGCACAGAGACGTAAACTTGACCCCGAAACCTTTGCTCAGATCAGCAGTGAGGGCGCGGTTGCCGAATCGTTTGGTTATTATTTTAACGAAGACGGCATCGTTGTTCACAGAATGCTGACGCTTGGACTCCGATTGGAGGATATTAGGCGTACCGAGACGGTTCTAGGTGTAGCTGGTGGGAAGAGCAAGGCGGCCGCTATTCATGCGGTACTGCGTTTCGGGCAAGAAGACATTCTTGTCACCGACGAAGGCGCTGCTGCTGAGATTGTAAGCCATTATTTAAAAGGTTAATACGGATTGATTAAGTGTGTTGTCTTGACGGGCTTTCGGGTCTGTCTTGAATATATAAAACTAAACTAAACGAACTTTGGGAGGAACTCACTCATGACAGTTAAAGTTGGTATTAACGGTTTCGGACGTATTGGACGCCTTGCTTTCCGCCGGATTCAAAACGTGGAAGGTATTGAAGTAGTAGCAATCAATGACTTGACAGATTCCAAAATGTTGGCACATTTGTTGAAATATGATACAACACAAGGTACTTTCCAAGGAGAAGTAGAAGTACATGACGGCTTCTTCAAAGTAAACGGTAAAGAAGTTAAAGTTTTGGCTAACCGCAACCCAGAAGAACTGCCTTGGGGAGACCTGGGTGTAGACATCGTTCTGGAATGCACAGGTTTCTTCACAACTAAAGAAGCTGCTGAGAAACATTTGAAAGGCGGCGCTAAAAAAGTTGTTATCTCCGCTCCAGCTACTGGCGACATGAAAACTGTCGTTTACAACGTAAACCATGAAATTCTGGACGGTACTGAAACTGTAATCTCCGGTGCTTCTTGCACAACAAACTGCCTGGCTCCTATGGCTAAAACACTGCAAGACAAATTTGGTATCGTTGAAGGCCTGATGACTACAATTCATGCTTACACTGGCGACCAAAACACTTTGGATGCTCCACATGCTAAAGGTGACTTCCGTCGTGCTCGCGCAGCAGCTGAAAACATCATCCCTAATACAACTGGTGCTGCAAAAGCAATCGGTCTGGTAATTCCTGAGCTGAAAGGTAAACTGGATGGCGCGGCTCAACGTGTTCCAGTAGCAACAGGTTCCCTGACTGAGCTGGTAACAGTTCTGGAGAAAAACGTAACTGCTGAAGAAATCAACGCAGCGATGAAAGAAGCTTCCGATCCTGATACTTTTGGATACACTGAAGATCAAATCGTTTCTTCCGACATCAAAGGTATCACTTTCGGTTCTTTGTTTGATGCAACTCAAACTAAAGTCCTGACTGTTGGCGACAAACAACTGGTGAAAACTGTAGCTTGGTATGACAACGAAATGTCCTACACTGCTCAATTGATCCGTACGTTGGAATACTTCGCTAAATTGGCTAAATAAGAATTTCCTTATCGAGCAACATCATAGAGCGGAAACAGCAGTTATTGTTTCCGCTCTTTATATATCAAAATGTGCCTTAAATTCCTGTTTCGTAAAATTATAAGGGTGCGGAGGAATATGGAGATGAACAAAAAAAGCGTACGTGATATAGAACTGAATGGAAAACGGGTGTTTGTTCGTGTAGATTTTAACGTTCCAGTTGAGGACGGTAAAATTACGGATGACAAGCGTATTCGTGAAACTTTGCCAACGATTAACTACCTGATTGAAAAAGGTGCAAAAGTTATCTTGGCGAGTCACTTTGGACGTCCAAAAGGTCAGGTCGTTGAATCCATGCGTCTGACTCCTGTTGGCGTGCGTTTGTCTGAACTGCTCAAAAAACCTGTTGTTAAAGTGGACGAAGCAGTTGGTGAGGCTGTTAAAGCAAAAGTGGCTGAACTGCAAAACGGCGACGTGCTGTTGCTTGAAAATGTACGTTTCTATGCAGGAGAAGAAAAGAATGATCCTGAATTGGCGAAGCAATTTGCAGAACTGGCCGACATTTTCGTGAATGACGCATTTGGCGCAGCACACCGTGCTCATGCTTCCACAGAAGGTATCGCTCATATTCTTCCGGCTGTTTCCGGCTTGCTGATGGAAAGAGAATTGTCTGTCATTGGTAAAGCTCTGTCAAATCCAGACCGTCCTTTTACAGCCATTATCGGTGGTTCCAAAGTAAAAGACAAAATCGACGTGATCGACAACCTGCTGAACATTGCAGATAACGTAATCATTGGTGGCGGTTTGACTTATACATTCTTCAAAGCTCAAGGTCATGAAGTGGGTCAATCTTTGCTGGATGAATCCAAACTGGACGTAGCTCTTGGATTTATTGAAAAAGCGAAGAAGCTCGGCAAAAACTTCTACCTTCCGGTGGATATTGTTATTTCTGACGATTTCAGCGCTACGGCGAATACTAACATTGTGGACATCGACGGTATTCCTGCAGATTGGGAAGGCGTGGATATCGGACCGAAAACTCGTAAAATCTATGCAGATGTTATCAAAAACTCCAAGCTGGTTGTATGGAATGGACCAATGGGTGTATTTGAAATCGAACCTTTCGCTGGCGGTACGCGTGAAGTAGCGGAAGCTTGCGCAACAACAGAAGCATACACCATCATTGGTGGCGGTGATTCTGCGGCTGCGGCTGAGAAATTCCAACTGGCTGACAAAATGGATCACATTTCCACTGGCGGCGGCGCATCCCTGGAATTTATGGAAGGCAAAGCACTTCCGGGTGTTGTTGCACTTAACGATAAATAATCAAAGGCTTTAGGGTACCTAATAGTTAGGAGTTGAAACCATTGAGAACACCGATTATCGCGGGTAACTGGAAAATGTTTAAAACCGTACCAGAAGCTAAAACCTTCATCGAAGAGATCAAAGGTAAAGCAGAGGTTGCAGGAGTGGAAAGCGTGATTTGCGCACCATTTACGAATCTTCCTGCTCTGGTTGAAGCAGTAAAAGGCACATCTATTAAAATCGGCGCACAAAACCTGCACTTTGCAGAAGATGGCGCATTTACAGGTGAAATTAGCGGCGGAATGCTGAAAGATCTGGGCGTAGACTACGTTGTGATCGGACACTCCGAGCGTCGTGAATATTTTAATGAAACAGACGAAACGGTGAACAAAAAGGTTCATGCGGCATTCCGCCACGGCCTGACTCCAATCGTATGTGTAGGCGAAAAGCTGGAAGACCGTGAAGCGGGTCAAACCAAAGAGGTTGTAAAAGTGCAAACTGTAGCAGCTTTTGCTGGTTTGGCTAAGGATCAGGCTGCACAAGTAGTTGTTGCTTATGAGCCAATCTGGGCCATCGGAACAGGCAAATCCTCCACTTCGCAGGATGCGAATGAAGTGATTTCCTATATCCGCAGTCTGATTAAAGAGCTGTATGATGAAAACACAGCAAATGCTGTACGTATTCAGTACGGTGGCAGTGTAAAACCTGAAAATGTTACTGAGTACCTGGGTCAAAGCGATATCGACGGCGCGCTCGTGGGCGGTGCCAGTCTTCAACCGGCGTCGTACATCGCGCTTGTTGAGGGGGCGAAGTAAGATGACAGCACCAAAACCGGTAGCTTTAATTATTATGGACGGATTCGGACTGCGCGACACCGTGGAAGGCAATGCGGTTGCACAGGCCAACAAACCGAATTACGACCGGTATTTAAAACAGTATCCTCATACAACGCTGACAGCTTCTGGCGAAGCGGTGGGTCTGCCGGAAGGACAAATGGGTAACTCCGAAGTAGGTCACTTGAACATCGGCGCAGGCCGAATTGTATATCAAGACTTGACTCGTATTTCGAAGTCCATCCGTGAGGGTGAGTTCTACGACAATGAAACACTGGTTAAAGCAGTCCAACATGCCAAGAAGAACAACACGAAACTTCACCTGTACGGACTTCTGTCCGACGGCGGCGTGCATAGCCATATCAGTCATCTGTTCGCTATGCTGGACTTGGCGAAAAAAGAAGGCTTAACAGAAGTGTACATTCATGCTTTCATGGATGGGCGCGACGTTATGCCTGACAGCGGTGTAGGCTTCATGCAGCAGCTGATCGCTAAAATTCAAGAAGTGGGCGTAGGACAAATTGCGACTGTACAAGGACGCTATTATGCTATGGACCGCGACAAACGTTGGGAACGTGTAGAGAAATCCTACCGTGCAATCGTGTACGGAGAAGGCCCACAATACACAGACCCAATGGAAGCATTGAAAGAATCGTATGAAAAATCAGTGTTCGACGAATTTGTGGAGCCAACCGTTATTGTGAAGGCTGACGGAAGCCCTGTAGGGCTGGTCGAGAGCAATGACTCTGTTGTCTTCCTCAATTTCCGTCCTGACCGCGCGATTCAACTGTCTCAGGTATTTACGAATGCGGACTTCCGTGGTTTTGACCGTGGTCCGAAATGGCCTAGAAATTTGCACTTTGTTTGCCTGACGTTGTTCAGCGAAACGGTTGAAGGCTTTGTAGCTTACGAACCGAAAAACCTGGATAACACGTTCGGTGAAGTGTTGGTTCAAAACAACAAAAAGCAATTGCGTATTGCCGAGACTGAAAAATATCCGCACGTTACTTTCTTTTTTAGTGGCGGACGTGATGTGGAGCTTCCTGGCGAAACTCGTATTTTGATCAACTCGCCTAAAGTAGCTACATATGACTTGCAGCCGGAAATGAGTGCGTATGAAGTAGCGGATGCTGCTGTTAAGGAAATCGAAGCGGACAAGCATGATGCGATTATCCTGAACTTTGCCAATCCGGATATGGTTGGACACTCTGGCATGCTGGAGCCAACGATTAAGGCGGTAGAGACGACGGATGAATGTGTTGGACGTGTTGTAGATGCGGTTAAAGCCAAAGGCGGCGTGGTTATTATCATTGCCGACCATGGTAACGCGGATATGGAAATTGATGAGCAGGGACGTCCGTTCACAGCTCACACAACTAATCCGGTTCCGTTCATTTTGACTGACGAAAATATCGTTTTACGTGAGCATGGAATACTGGCTGACGTAGCTCCAACGCTTCTGGATTTAATGCAACTTCCGCAACCTGCGGAAATGACAGGAAAATCTATGATTGCATCCCGCAAGTAAGCTTGATTTAATAAGTATAGGCTTGACCAATAAATCATGAATCACAAAGGAGATTAAGTACAAATGACTATTATTTCTGACGTGTACGCTCGCGAAGTTCTCGACTCCCGTGGTAACCCTACGGTTGAAGTTGAAGTATATCTGGAATCCGGTGCTATCGGTAGCGCTATCGTTCCTTCCGGTGCATCCACAGGTGCTCACGAAGCTGTAGAGCTTCGCGATAACGACAAATCCCGTTACCTGGGTAAAGGCGTTCTGCAAGCTGTTAAAAACGTGAACGAAATTATTGCTCCTGAAGTAATCGGCTTGGATGCTGTGAACCAAGTAGAAATCGACACGCTGATGATCAAATTGGATGGTACTCCAAACAAAGGCAAACTGGGTGCAAACGCAATTCTGGCTGTATCCATGGCTGTAGCTCGCGCTGCTGCTGAAGCTCTGGGCTTGCCACTGTACACATACCTGGGCGGATTCAATGCTAAACAATTGCCAGTACCAATGATGAACATCGTTAACGGTGGCGCTCATGCCGACAACAACGTTGACGTACAAGAGTTCATGGTTCTGCCTGTAGGAGCTCCTACATTCAAAGAAGCTCTGCGTGTTGGCGCAGAAATCTTCCACAACCTGAAATCCGTACTGAATTCCAAAGGTTTGAACACAGCTGTTGGTGATGAAGGTGGTTTTGCTCCTAACTTCAAATCCAACGAAGAAGCTCTGTCCACTATTATCGAAGCGATCGAAAAAGCTGGTTACAAACCAGGCGTTGACGTATTCCTCGGTATGGACGTTGCCTCTACTGAGTTCTACAAAGATGGAAAATACACATTGGAAGGCGAAGGCAAATCCTTCACTTCTGCTGAGTTCGTTGACCTGCTTGCTTCTTGGGTTGATAAATACCCAATCATCACTATTGAAGATGGTTGCTCCGAAGATGACTGGGAAGGTTGGAAATTGCTCACTGAAAAACTGGGCAACAAAATCCAATTGGTTGGTGACGACCTGTTCGTAACTAACACAGAACGTCTGGCTAAAGGTATCGATGAAAACATCGGTAACTCCATCCTGATCAAAGTAAACCAAATCGGTACGCTGACTGAAACATTCGATGCTATCGAATTGGCTAAACGCGCAGGATACACAGCTGTAATCTCTCACCGTTCCGGTGAATCCGAAGACAGCACAATCGCTGATATCGCTGTTGCAACAAATGCAGGCCAAATTAAAACAGGTGCTCCTTCCCGTACTGACCGTATTGCGAAGTACAACCAATTGCTCCGCATTGAGGATCAACTGGGTGAACTGGCTCAATACCACGGCCTGAAATCTTTCTACAACCTGAAAAAATAATATTGCGCAAAAATCTGACGGCGTCTCAGACCCATGATTTATGATCACGAAGTCTGAACACCCCGAAGCTTTTACGCATGAATAAAACAGACCTGCTTGCCACGGCGAGCAGGTCTATTTTTTGTTATTATTGATGTATATGTGAATATATAAACTTGCAAAGGCTTAATAGCTGAGTGACTGGCTGTAGCTGTTGTTATCTACTGGAAGCTGTGGTAGAATGAAAATAGTGTTTTGCGTTAATTTCCGGCTATTTATAACATGATATGTACATGTTTTCATAAAAGAGGCTGTGTTGTTTTGCAAAACAGATGTATAAGCTCAGGAGGTGGGATTTTTCATGGAAATCTTTTTGAAAGTGCTGCTCGTCGTGTTCTCGATTGCTGTTATTGCGGTTGTTTTACTGCAAAAGGGGAAAAGCGCAGGTTTGTCCGGTGCCATCTCTGGCGGTGCTGAGCATCTGTTCGGCAAGACAAAAGCTCGTGGGATGGATTTGATTTTACAACGCGCAACGGCCATTTTGGGTGCGGCTTTTATGATCGTTTCCGTTTTGGTTGCATTTTTTGCAAAATAAGATAAATATGTACCTTAAGCCTTCGTTTCACGGGAAACGGGGGCTTTTTTTGGATTTTAGACAGGCAGGGATGCCGTCGATTAAATTCGTGTATACTAGGGTATGAGTATATTAAGAGCCTTGTATCAGGCACAAGGAACACGCGAATTTATTACTGAAAATTAAAGGTCACCCGAGGTGGACAATATTATGATAACAGAGCAACAACTACTCGATTTTATGCGCGAGACCGCATACAAACCCATGACTTACCAGGAGCTGGAGCAGCACTTTGATATTAAGGATGCGGAAGATTTCCGTGAATTCCTTAAGCTCTTGAATGCTTTGGAGGAAGAGGGAAAAATTCTGCTGACCCGCACAAACCGTTATGGCGTGCCGGAACGGATGGATTTGCAGCGTGGGCGTTTGCAGGCTCATGCCAAGGGATTTGCTTTTCTGATTCCAGAGGACCGGGAGCACCCGGATGTATATATTCATGCTAACGACTTAAAGAGTGCGATGAATGGAGATACGGTACTGGTAAGAGTGACGTCGAAGGGACCTGCGGGTGGCCGATTAGAAGGCGAAGTTGTGCGGATTGTGAAGCGCGCCGTGCTTCAAGTAGTCGGCGTGTTTCAGAGCCACGAAGCATACGGTTTTGTTTTGCCGGATGATAAGCGTATTAACCGGGATATTTTCATTCCAAAAACGAGCTTCAATGGAGCCGTAAACGGTCAAAAGGTCGTTGTGCGAATTGTGAGCTATCCGGAAGGACGAGCTGCGGCGGAAGGCGAAGTGTTGGAGGTTTTGGGTCATAAGGATGATCCAGGCGTTGACATTTTGTCAGTTATTCGCAAGCATCAGCTTCCGGAAGCTTTTCCGGATGAAGTGACAGAGGAAGCCGATAAGGCTCCCGACGCGATTACGGAAGAAGAGATTGTACGTCAGGGACGGCGCGATCTGCGTGATAAGATCATTGTTACCATTGATGGTGAGGACGCCAAAGACCTGGATGATGCTGTAAATGTAGAGCGCTTGCCGAACGGAAACTACCGTCTGGGCGTTCATATTGCCGACGTAGGGTATTATGTGCGTGAGAATTCCAAGCTGGATCAGGAGGCATATAACCGCGGTTGTAGCGTGTATTTGGTTGACCGTGTCATTCCTATGCTTCCACATCGGCTTTCGAACGGAATATGTTCTTTGAATCCACAGGTGGATCGACTGACTTTATCCTGTGAGATGGAATTCAATGAGCATATGAAGGTCGTAAAGCATGATATTTTCACCAGTGTGATTAAAACGAAGGAACGGATGACGTACACTAACGTTCGCAAAATCCTCGAAGAGGAAGATGCTGAACTGATGGAACGGTACAAGGATCTCGTTGAAGTATTCGGCACGATGAAGGAATTGGCATTGAAGCTGCGTGCTAATCGAATGCGCCGAGGCGCGGTTGATTTTGACTTTGATGAAGCCAAAGTAATTGTGGATGATGAAGGCAAAGCTGTCGATATTGTAAAGAGGGATCGTACGATAGCTGAACAAATTATTGAAGAGTTTATGTTGGCGGCCAATGAAACCGTAGCCGAACATTTCCATTGGCTCAAAGTACCTTTCTTGTACCGGATTCATGAGGACCCAGATCCAGAGAAGCTGCAAAACTTTATGGCTTTCGCAGCTAATTTTGGGCATCAGATCAAAGGTAGAGGAAATTCCATTCATCCGCGTGCTCTGCAAACGTTGCTAGAAGACATTCAGGGTACGAAGGAGCAAACCGTGCTTAGCACGATGATGCTGCGTTCGATGAAGCAGGCAAAGTATGATGCGGAGTCGACAGGACATTTTGGATTGGCAGCGGAGTATTACTCTCATTTTACATCGCCGATCCGTCGTTACCCTGACTTGGTGATTCACCGTGTTATTCGTGAGGTATTGGAGAATGGTGGGGCTTTAACAGCCGAGCGTCAGGAATATTTGACTGCACGTATGCCTGATATTGCGCAGCAATCTTCCGACCGTGAACGTGTAGCTGTGGATGCAGAGCGTGATACAGAGCAGATGAAAAAGGCTGAATACATGCTGGACAAGGTCGGCGAGGAATTCGAGGGGATCATCAGCAGTGTAACCAGCTTTGGGATGTTCATTGAGCTGGACAATACAGTGGAGGGCCTGACGCGTCTAAGTGCGCTTACGGACGACTATTATCATTTTGACGAGCAGCATATGGCGTTGATCGGCGAACGCACCTCCAAGGTATTCCGCATTGGGGATGAGGTTAAGGTCCGCGTCGCACGCGTGAACATGGAAGATTACACAATTGACTTTGAACTCGTCGATATGAAGCAACGGCAACGCCGTGAACGGACGGGCGGTTCAGGACAAGGCGGAGACTTTGCGCGTGGCGAGGGCCGTGGTAAAGGCAAAGGCCGAGAAGGACGTGACCGTAAGGGCGGCCAGGACAAGACTGGCAAAGAGCGTAAAGGCGGTCGTGATGTAACCGGGAAGCCAAAAGAAGTTGGCGCAGGTAACGGAGGTATTAGCACCGCAGGCCGTGCAGGGCGCAGCGGTGGAAACGGAGCAGGAGCTGGTTCAGCTAGCAGCTTCGGCTTTGGCAGTGGCAAGGGCGGGTATAACTCGCCAGCATCCGCTGCAAGCAAGCGACGGAAGAAGACGTCTGCCAGCGGTATTTTCATCGGCGGTGCAGCTACACCAGGTAGTGATGCCAAACCAAACGGTGAAGGCGCAGCGCGTCGTAAGCGGAAGAATAAGGGCGGCAGTGGCGGCAATAGCACCGCTGGGTTTGTGCGGAAAAAGAAGAAGTAAGTTGTTATAACTTACTTACTTGTTAGAAGGCTGGAGCTTTCATGGCAGTGTATCAAGCTGATTTGGGCTTAAGTATAAGGCGGCTTCTGTCTGCAGTAATGGATGGAAGCCGCCGCTTCGTTCTAAAGACTTGACCTTTCTTGCTTTTACCATCTGAAATTTGTTACAATATATTTCTAGGTGGCTCTTTGTAGCCAGATTTTGATGCCTGGATTTCAAGAGTGAATTACGTTATTTATAAGGAGTGGTATTCATGGGTAAGAAGGCAGACGGGAAAGTGCTCGCCCAGAACAAAAAAGCTTCCCATGACTATTTTATTGAGGACACCTACGAGGCGGGCATGGTATTAACGGGAACGGAAATTAAGTCTCTGCGAAATGGTCGTTCCAATATAAGTGATGCATTTGCTACGATCCGTAATGGCGAAATTCATATTCACAATATGCATATCAGTCCTTTTGAGCAAGGTAATCGTAATAATCCTACCGATCCGACTCGTACGCGTAAACTGCTGTTGCACAAAGAGCAGATTCGCAAGCTTATCGGCCTGTCCAAACAGGAAGGTTACACGATTGTACCGTTAAAGATTTATGTTCGCAACGGTTATGCCAAGCTTTTGCTCGGACTGGGTAGAGGTAAAAAGCAGTATGATAAACGTGATGCTGCCGCTAAACGCGATGCACAGCGTGATATCCAACGTGCTTTGCGTGAGAAGCAGAAAATTGCAAGATAAGTTGCTGTATTATTGAGTATGGTACAAATTACGTGGAGAAGTTACTTGTTCCTGTAATGGTGCTATTTTATAAGGCTTAAATGGCTTCATTCCGTTTCGTTATGACCTGTAATATGCTATACTAATGAAGTAGTAAGTTTTAATGCTTTTGACTTTGTTCGAGTGTTGAATCTTAGGATTCAGCTTTTGATATTATGCATGCTTATGCTCCGGTATTTCCGGATTTATCCGTGGAGCCCTTTTATAATAAGGGGGCGTTTATGGATTCGACGGGGATAGTTCGAGCATGGGTAGCGGGTAGTGGGGACGCGTCCGCTTCATCAACGCTAAAGCCTATTAAACGGCAAACAACAAAACAACTACGCTTTCGCAGCCTAAGAAACTGTGTGCGTGCTTCTACCCAGCATCGTCCATGTGACTGGGATAGGGGCTAACAAATAGTGGAATACGCTGTCTCATCTCCGCCTGCGGTGAGCTGAAGAAGACAATCAGGCTGACCCAACGTATAGCCGGTTACGGGGCGATACTCGGGTGACATCAAAACTGTGACTACACCCGTAGAAGCTTATGTGTCGTTATCTTCGGACAGGGGTTCGACTCCCCTCGCCTCCATCTAAAAAACCCGCTCACTGAGCGGGTTTTTGCTTTATATTACGCAAAAATGTAGACCAAATGTAGACATGAAATTATTAAGGGTCAAAATTTACTAGAACTTGTAGACATCATGTCTACAAACCTGTATTGTAATAAATTTATACTTTGGATGCGATGGTGATCAGCGATTTCGTATTGACATGGGCGCATGAGATGTAGAAGAAATGAAACAGTAGGAAACCATAGCCCCAGTCAGCTGAACGTTCCTCTTTCGAATGTCCAGCCTAACATTTGTTTTAGGAGAATTGGAGTAACCGTAGCAGAATCACACAAGACACGCTTTTACTCTTCTAAAGGATATATGGGTATTTGGCAAAAGGGAAGCGAGACAAATGCATGTTCATTTGATCTTGGATAAGAGTTGCAAGAGCGCGTTTTTCTTTTTCCGTAAAGGTTAACGTTGACATGGTTTTTGCTCAATTTGAGAATAGCGACAGTATGGACGTTCAGATGCCCGTACTGTCGTTTTTTTTGGTTGGTAAGATTAATTTACAAGGAGAAGGAATCATCTCCTTTTGCACTCTGCATGAACAAGATGCGTTGCTCCGGTGTAAGGAGCGGGTCTTCTAGCGCGATATAACAAGGATCGGCTAACTCATTCACCCAACGTAAGGCATCTGTAATTTCACCGCCATGAAATACAGGGCTGTCTGACAATACTTTATCCTCTTTTATAATCCTACAATTTGAGTATTCTGGTCTATCGTCACACACAGATTCGTACCATCCACGTATCTGTGTATCCCACGCTGCTTCATGCTCATCCAAACAGGCGGGTAGAAACTGTTTTTGGTCATGGGTGAACGGCCTAATCGACAGTGCCATGATCCAAGTGGTTCTGTAAGAATTAGGATTATTTACTATATCCCCGTTGTATTCAATGGCCTCTTTTAGCTTATTCGATATGTTGTCCTCATTTACTTTTAAACTTCTGCGTGTTCTTTCAGCCATTGTTCGGCCCCCTTTGGGTGAATTCCGAGTTGTGTAAACAGAGTGACGATGTAGTCATTGGTGTTCATGACAGCAATTTTGTAAATTTGGATGTTGCCGAAGTCGTACATTCGATGTATTCAGGGCAGCCACCCAACAGACCGTCATCTTGTCTTCCAAGTCCAACGAGGCTGAGATCGTGTAGCTTATCCCCTGCTTCCAGGATGAAGATGGGGCCGTAAGGCTATACGGATCGTCTTTGTCATGGAATGAGTTGCGAATCTGAGTGAAGTATTCCTGGATGTGTTTTAAGAAAGCGGGGGAAAGCGGAGAGTATTGCAGTGAGTTTATGTTTCGCTGGGTCAATATTATACGTACAACGTAACCTCCTAAAAGAAAATAAAACTTCACCAATAACAGGGAGCCTTTCAGATTTAATATCTATTTTCTTTTTTGACTAAGACGATTAATTTATGTAATAAATTCACTTGGAATTTAATGTGTTTAAGAAAATTATATAAAATTAAGAATTGATTAAGTAAAAGGGAATTTATCGAGTGAGGTAAAAAACACGTTTCTTTTCAAGAGGATAAGTTAAAAATTTATGTAATCTAACCTAAAATAGAGATTACAAAGAAAAAATAGAAAAATTACATTTGGTTTTTAAATTCAAAAAAACCTTTATTCGACATAATTTTATGTCATATATAAAAATAAAATGTCGAATATAGTATTTTATTGTTGGAAATATATCCTATAAAACATTTATTTGCAAAAAAATTGGTATATAAGTTCTATATATAATTTTATTGTTTTTTATGGTATAAATTACATAACAAATTTAGGGAGGTGAGCACAATGAAAATCAATGTAAAACAAGTAGAAGTATTGGTACCACTGATTTGCCACTATAACTAATTTCATTTATTTCATCCAAGGACGAGATTAAGGAGGTGAGCACAATGAAAATCAATGTAAAACAAGTAGAAGTATTGGTACCACTGATTTGTCACTATAACTAATTTCATTCATTTCATCCAAGGACGAGATTAAGGAGGTGAGCACAATGAAAATCAAGTAAAACAAGTAGAAGTATTGGTACCACTGATTTGTCACTATAACTAATTTCATTTATTTCATCCAAGGACGAGATTAAGGAGGTGAACACAATGAAAATCAATGTAAAACAAGTAGAAGTATTGGTACCACTGATTTGTCACTACAACTAATTTGCTACATATAGTTGGTGAATTTAAGGGGACGTTGTTACTAAACAACGTCCCCATTATTTAATAATTGATAGGAGATATAATATATGAAACCAAAATTTAAGAACATAATGAACCCTGTAATTAATGTTGAGAACAATATACGTTTGGGGTTTGATAAAGAGGTATTTGAAATAGAAGATCCAACAGGAGTTATTTATAAGTTTATCAAACTACTGAATGGATCAAATACAATTGAGGATTTGGTTAATTTAAGTGGACTTACAAAGGAAGAGGTAACAGATGGAATTGCAACGTTGAATAGTATCGGTGTTATAGAAGATGAAACTGCAATAAATGGTCAATTAGATCAGTCTGAAATGGAGAGATACAGGGCAAACCTCACTTTTTTTTCTAATTTTAGTGACATAAACGTTGATAAATATAGCTTCCAAAAAAAGCTCAAAGACTCTAAAGTAGTGGTTATAGGATTAGGGGGTGCTAGTCTTACGGCTGCATCTTTGGCTGGTCTCGGGATTGGCAATTTGGTTGGAATTGATTTTGATACTATAGAATTAAGTAATCTCAATCGTCAATTTTTATATACTGAAGAGAATATTGGTCAATTAAAGTCAGAAGAAACGCAAAAGAGATTATCTCAAATTAATAGCAATATAGAAATTCAAACTCACAACATAAAAGTTACTTCTGCTAATGATATTTTGAAAGTAATAGAAGGAAGTGATGTTATAATCAATGGAATTGATTCCCCAGGAATAATTGCTAGCAGATGGGTCAATGCTGCTGCAGTATATTATAATATTCCAATTATACAAGGTGGTATTAGTAACACTAAGCTTATATGGGAGACCATGCTTCCTAATGAAGGTTGTTATGATTGTTTTCTTATAAATAGCTTAAGAAAAGATTCCTTTTTTGAGTACCAATTGAGGGCATTATATAGTACACGTTTTGAGCACACAAATCCTTCTATTGCTCCTCATGTAGCTTTACTATCAGGTTTTATTTCCGCTGAAGTAGTTAAGCTACTTTCTGGCTATACTCAATCCATGTTGCCATCCACTGCTCATATATACGATACAACAGAGATGCAAATTACTAAGACAGATAGATGGTTTAAAGTATCAGAATGTCCTACATGCGGGAAAAATCATTCAGGAATCGAACCTGTCGATTTAGAAGAACTTATTCTAATTGCAAAGCAAGGGATAAATGCATGATTGATATATCCTTAAATTCAGTTGTCGATGCACATCACTTAACAATTCAGGGAGATGGTGAGGAATATACGGTTGGAGATCCTAACCAAAGCATATTTATAAGAATACCTGTTGAGGGCAAAAATGCAATAGAATTAATGGATGGGAAGAGTAGTTTAAATGAGATCCAAGAGAAGTTACAAAGAAATGGGAATATTGAAGTGGACCTTGTAGATTTTGTACAAACCCTTGTGGAATTAAATCTCATCCATAAAATAGACAATCAAGTATTAGTTGAAATAACTGAACACCAAAAGATTAGTGAATACAAAAAAAAGCTAGGAATGATTTTCTTTAATCGAATTACCTATTTAATTTACAGTGTATCGTTTATTATATCTCTGATACTAATCCTATTACATCCAAATCTTGTTCCTCACTACAAAGACTATTTTATTTTTGAAAATTCAGTAGGCTTAAGCCTTTTGGTACTTTTTGTAATTTCTTGGCTATTAACGATTATTCATGAGTCTGGCCACTATCTGTCAGCTTCTGCCCTAGGTGTTCCAGTTAATTTTAAAATAAATATAAGATGGTTCTGGATGGTAATAGAGGCTAACATGAATGCCCTCTGGTCAGTTGATAAAAGGAAAAGATTTGTTCCCTTTTTAGCAGGCATGGCTTGGGATTCCGTTATTCTACTATTAGCAATTTTGGTGCAGATCTATTATTATAATGTCGAATTTGTTGTCGACTTATCACGATTAGTAGTCTTGCTTCAAATTTACAAATTCTTATGGCATTTACTAATTTTCTTTAAAACTGATTTATATTACGTTCTTATCACAGTTACAAATTCTTCGAATCTGTTATCTCATGCTATATTATACTTAAAAATACTTATAGGATTTAAGAAAAAAACTGATCCATATTGGAGTAACTTAAGCGTCAAAGAACAAAGGATTTCTAAATTATTTTCTGCAATTTATGTTTCAGGAATAGTTTCTGCCATTGTTCTGTTTTCATTTTACTCTGTTCCGGGCTTTTTTATGGCTTCTTCAAGTGCATTCACAAGTATTAATGTGAATCATTGGTCATCTTTGAAATTCTGGGATGGAATGATCGTTATTTTAATTACCGCTTTTAATTTGTTTTTATGGTCTTTAGGAGCTTTAAATTGGCTCAAAGCTAGAAAAAATAACGTTGGAGTAGGTGTTTGAATGAAATCCCATGTTTTAATTTATGATGGTTATGTTAGTTTTGAGATTATGTTAGCAACCTATTTTTTGAAAACCAAGGGGGATATCGTTACAATTGGAGTATCTAAAGACCCAGTAATGTCCCATGAAGATTTTAAGGTTATTCCTTCGATAGATCTTAGTGAAGTGGTTACGGATGATATTCAACTCTTAATTATACCTGGTGGTGATATTACTGAATTAAAGACTAATAAAAGAGTTCTATCTTTAATTAATACTCTGAATAATGACAATAAATTTATTGGAGCAATTTGTTCCGCTGCTGATCTATTAGAAGTTGCAGGTGTCTCCAATAGAATAACACAACAATTAAACAATCCAAATGGTGTTGAAATAAATGAGAACATCATAACTGCTAAAGCAAATAAGTATGTAGACTTTGCTATTGAACTAGGAAAGGTAATGAACATTTATACAAATAATGAAGATTTAAATGAAACAATTGACTTTTTTAAGTTATTTAAAGATAGCTAGCTGATACTGTAAAGAAGTGAATATGTTCTTCTCCCCTATATGTATAAAAAGAAAGCGACGATACTGACTTTGGCGAGGTTTGACGCTTTCGTCGATATCGTCGCTTTTTTTGGATTGGAAAAGGGGAAAGAGGAAAGACGTTTTATAGCTTTATAGTGAACAGTACAATACAAATTTACGAAGAAAAATCACAGGCTTCTTTATAAGTGTTTATTCCAGTTTCTATCAGTTTAAGAGCAACCATATTACCATCGTCATGCTATTGACTCTTAGTTATCACTACATAATATAACTTTTAGATATTATCCCGGTACGTAGAATAAATTGTGTACAAGCCTATCAGTGCCTGTATAAGGATAACGTAAACAATAAATACGGGCAACCCGAAGGCTAGTGACAGAAGGAAAAACTTTGCTAAAGCTGATGAATTATTAGCAAGAGAATGGTCGACTCCAGAGAAAAAATGGACTAAGGACGATGTCGCTAATTGGAGAGAAGATAATAAATATACTTGGCGTGAACTTAATGACCTTGAGAGCATGCATCTTGTACCGGGTTAAATTAATGGTACATACACCCACTTGGGTGGAGTTGGGAAGCATAATATTAAAGAAAAGTTAGGAGAATGATAGTATGGATAGACTTAATCATGAACTCTTTGGAGAAGTCTCTTACGATTTGTACTGGAATGGGCAACAGGAAATAAAAATTTTCGGGGAAAAGAGAAAGGTAATATTAAGTATAGATGGAAAAGAAGATGGAAAAGAAGATGGTGAATTTCAAGATGCTCAAAAGGAAGCATATATAAACTTTTTTAACGATATGGAAAATATAATGACAAAAGCTGAGAAATCTATATTTGACCATTACCAAGAAGCTTACATGGATTATAGAGATATGGTAGGAGAGGAAGAAGCAGATAAAATTGCTCCAATTATAAAAGATATAGAAGAGTTAGGAAAACTAGTTGAGCCTACTCAATTAATCATTAGAAGAGTTCGTAAAAATGGTATTAGAAGAATCGGGTTGCTTTTTAATTGCACTTGGGAAATAGAACATGGACTTGCTGTAAAGATAGAGAATGAGGAAATAACCGAAGTTGGATTTCAAGATATAGTTCTATAAATTGGATTATGGGAATAATAATATTTTGTTTGAATCGGTTCTACTCGCCATCTCAACAAGCTTATTATTTATATTAACTGTACCTACACAAAATTATAGTCATGGTCCAAAAGTGCAACTTCAAAAAACAATTGGAGGATATTAAGCTGACTAATGCATAAGGATGGAGTTTAAGTTTTGAAGTATATCTTTTAAATATTAGACTGCTATTAAAATCAACAAAAGTAAATAGCGAACGATATCGACTTTTGCGTAGTTTGACGCTTTCGTCGGTATCGTCGCTAAAGAGTTATTGATAGAGTTTGAGTAGGTACATATAATGGACAATTAAAAAAGTAAGGGATTGGACTAGTATGGCGAAAAATACTGGAAACGACTACAGAAAAGGAGCAGTAAGAGATAGATCTCAAACTTACAATCCTAAAAATGACACGTGGGTTAAAAGGGATGCAAGTAACGGAAGATTCTTAGAAGCTAAAACGTCTGATAACACTCCTTTTAAGGGAGTTAGGAAGGAAAAGTAACTTTTTGATAGAGGGTTAGTAAATTTTATATGTGTCAATTGATAGTGGTAGAACTCAAAAAGTCACAATAAAAAATCAAAATGGAGGTTGAGCAGGCTATGGAGAAACAAATGGATCAGTTATATCCTCAAATTGCAGAGCATGTTTTAGATATGATACCTGAAGACAAATGGCATGAGATTTATTTGTATGCTGAAATATTAGGTGACTCTAGTAATGTATACTTTTATTTTAATACGTCTGAGAACGGAGATTTTATATACTCTCATGATATCCCCGAAAAATATGGTGTAAGTGAGAAAATTTATGATGACTTGCTATTAGGGTTACAATCCAAATTTGAAAAGCTAAGAAAAATATTTATTGATAATGATCAAGAGGCGTGGACGAATTTAACCACTGAAGTATCCTGGTAAATTAAATATTCAATATAATTATGAAGATATAATAGCTTCAAAAGTAACACCAACTCAACGACAAATGATTTTTGAATATCAACATTTAGGATTGTTACCTATAAGTGAGAGAAACAGACGGTTTTTAGAGGAATATTTAAATAATCAAGATAAGTATCAGTAGAGCCAAACCCACTTTGACATAATTTGTCATTGTGGGTTTTTATTATGAACCCGGCCTTACTATAACCTGGGGATGAAAGAGCACTACATACTGGGCATATGGGATTGGGAATAAGTGAAGTAGAATAAATAAAGCGAATCCACTTTCTAAACCTAAAAAAGGGAGACCATAATGAAGCCTATAATGATAACTAAAGGATGGAATAAACACGATCTTTGGAAGGGATGTATACTTTCATCTATTGCGCACGCAATTATGGTGGCCCATTATCCTGAACTGTCCTATGAACATTCTTGGGATGGAATGAACTATAGTGTTATTGACGGAACAGGTGGGAGAGCAACAATTACATTCAGTGAAAAGTATTGTGTTGCAGCATTCCGAAATGATAATGTTACTCGTTCTGATGTTACAGCTGCTATTGATTATTTTAAAGGAGCACCCGATGAAGTCTTGGAGTTAGCGAAAAGCGAAACTTTGGAGTATCTTCTGGAAGAAGGGGAAGATGGTGTGCCCATCCCTTCCATTACTACAGCTTTCTGGGGGGATCAGGATAACATGATCTCTATAGATAACGTAGTAAGGATCGTTTTAAATGGAGGCTATCTTTTAGAAAGACAGTTAATGGAATATGATTCAGCAGTTGAATCTTGGCGAGATTATTATGAGATGACGGATGAACAAGTTGATCTTCTTAAATCAATATACACGAGAAAGATTAAAGATTTAAATAATGACATAATATTAACCAAGAAAGAAATTGAAGCGATTGGAACGAGTGATCCTGAGGGATTGAATGAAAGTGAGACTTCCTTTGAGGGAATTGGAATAGGTTGGGGCAATTAACGCTGGGTAGTAGATGTTATTGTCTTGCTTTATCTGAATGATAAGCGACAGTAGAAAGATGAGTGGCCTTCTAAATGTTTCAGGTATAAATAAGCGATGGTACTGACTTTGGCGTAGAGTGACGCTTTCGTCAGTATCGTCGCTTTTTAAGGTTAAAGATCCCGGTCGTATTTCGGCTTCACTGATTAGGGAAATCAGTTGATTCTTTTCTTCGTTATTAACAGTTTCAGTGAGCGTCCTCCTTCTAAGATGGCCCCATATGAATATATGGCTTACTTAAGGGATACGATATCGATAAATTCATAAGAAAGGTTTGATGCAAGTGTCTGCTCTACAGGAAACGGAAGCTATTCGGCAGCCCCACTACCCTATCATATCAGGGTCAATACCTCATCACCAAGCGGATAAAGAAGGGCGAACTGCCCTTGAATCAACCCGAATCATTGAAGCACATTTAAAAAATCCTCAGTTGATAAGCTCATCCGAAGGTGCCTTAAAAAAAATATTGCTGACCATTCCCTCTTATGCCGTTCATGACCCTGCCCAACGGAAAAACCCCTACAAGGCGATTTACATGGACTTGTTGCATAAGCTCCCCGAGTATGTGGAACTGTTCATTATTGTTAACAAAGGCAGTGAAGAAGCAGTTCACTCTTGGTTGCAGGAAGAGAACAGGTATGAAAAATCAACCATAATTGTCTTACCAGACAATCTACATTTTAGTGTATGGGCTGAGGATGCTTACTCCATCGTGTACGACTCCGATACCGACAAATATTACTTTTTAGAGCCTCTCGATTTTATTCGCTATGCAGATTCCATGGTTGCAGAATATATCTCAAACGGAACAGAATTTGATTCTCTTCAAACTCCGCTTCACTTTCAGGGAGGGAATATTCTAATTGGTGATACCTTTTTTCTTATCGGAGCCGATTATCCGGCTTTGACTTTGAAATACGTAAATGACGCCATACTTCCGGACGGCGACGAAACGCCTCAACAAACGGTTTATCACGCTTATGGACAGTATCTAGATTCCACAAGAGAATTGTTTTACGTTAAAAGTAATGTACCTGTTCCTACCGAACGCTCAAGAAGAGTGACCATTGGTGGAGAATTGTGGACGGAGCATATCTATTTCGGAAACATTGATGGAACCCAACAGCCCCTCTTTCATATTGATATGTTTGTTACGCTTATTGGACGAAATCAAACAGGCAAATATGTAGTTCTGGTTGGCAGTCCCAAGTTGGCAGCAGATTTACTGGCTGTTCCGCTATGGGATCACTCTATGAATGATGTTTTTGACAGTGTGGCCGAACAATTAAGCCGGGATGGGTTCGAAGTGCATCGCAACCCGCTCCCTATGGCGTATTTTGATGATAAGGAAGCGAAGACAAGGCAGTGGTATTTTTGCACCTACAATAACGCGTTAGTGGAGCGAACAACAACAAGCAAGACCGTGTGGCTTCCAACATTCGGATATGAGGAATGGACTGAATTACAAAAAACTGACCTGGAAAATAAAACACTTTGGGAATCATTGGGTTACCGTGTTATACAGATAACAGATTGTCATGTGCTTGCATCCAATTTAGGTGTTCTACATTGTATAAAAAAGTATCTGGAACGTAGCAAATAAATCGAAGGAAGGATGAATTACATGTCTATTCTTACAGTAGATGAAAAAACAGCAAAACAGGCTCAAGAACAATCCGCTATGAAGCGTTATGTTGAAAGAATCGCGATAAGAGAACGGAATTTAGTGGGGTTGCAAACCAAAACACCTGTTGAGTTAGATAATCCCGACCGAGTAGCTTCACGAAAAGAGATGATTCAACCAGGAGATGAGTTTACTCTGGAGCGACTCATTGGCAGAAATGATTTATTTCCGTTTCACTATTTGGAGAAAGGAATTATAGCGGGGAAACCGGTTTGCAGAATTGTTATTCATAATGGCAGCGGACGAGAACCGGGGCATGGGACGGGATTTCTAGTCACTCCCCAACTACTGCTAACGAACAATCATGTACTGAGAAATCCCGAAATAGCAAGTATGAGTCTTGCCCAATTTGATTATGAACAAGATATAAACTTCAATGATCGAGTCTTTCAGCAATTCCGATTAGCACCGGAAATCTTTTTTATGACTGATTCAAAGCTCGACTTTACCTTAGTTGCTGTTCAGGAGAGATCGGCGGCTGGAAAGAGCATTCAAGATTATGGCTTTTTGCCGCTTGTAAAGCAAACGGGGAAAATCCTTTTAGGGGAGTATGTCTCTATTATCCAGCATCCAGAGGGACACCATAAGGCGGTTGTCATCCGGGAGAACAAAATTACCGACATGCTTGATAACTTTATCCATTACACTGCCGATACCTGCGAGGGTTCCTCTGGCTCAGCAGTTTTCAGTGATGACTGGAAGGTTATTGCCCTACATCATGCAAGTGTCCCTGATCCAGATCATTCCGGTAAATTTATCGCCAATGAAGGAACCCGTATCAGTAGCATTTTAAATTATATCGAACAGAATACGTCTTCTCTTTCGGAACAGCAAAAAACACTGATAAAAAACTTGAGCCACAATGTTCCTATTGTTTCCGACCAGGAAGAGAGTATGGTTGTGGGAGAACCATTCAACTTGGAATGGTTCGAGGGCTCTACCGGGCATGATCCAGCATTTTTAGGAGACGGGCAGGATGTTCCTCATCCCAAGCTCAGCTCGGCTTTAGCAAGAGATGTGGCGAAACTAGATAATGGAGAAAATATTCTCAATTACACTCATTTTTCCATCGTAATGAGTAAATCCCGACGCCTGGCTTTTTATACTGTTGTGAATATTGACGGAAAGCAATCTAAAGATGCTGAAAGAGATGATAATTGGCGGTACGATCCAAGAATTGACGAGAGTTATCAATGCGGCAATGAGCTGTACAAAAGAAATAAGGTGGACAAGGGCCATTTGGTTAGAAGAAGAGATCCAATTTGGGGTACTAATTCCGAAGAAGCGAATAAGGATACGTTCCATTTTACTAACTGCGCGCCCCAACATTGCAGCTTTAATCAAAGCAGCAATTTATGGCTCGGTCTTGAGGATTACCTTCTGAATCATGCAAAAAACAATCAACAAAAAATGACTGTATTCACCGGTCCCATCTTTCGAGAGAACGATATCGTTTACCGTGGCGTTCAAATTCCAGAGGAGTTTTGGAAGGTTGCGGTAGTTGTAAAGGATAACGGAGAGCGATCCACTACTGCATACCTTGTTTCACAGAAGCCTTTCCTCAACGATCTGGAGGCAGACGTTCCCGGAGCATTCATGACCTTTCAGGTGAAAGTGTCGTTGATCGAAGGCTTAACGGGACTCGATTTTAACGATCTCCGCAATTATGACCCATTGGAACGGCAAGAGGCGACTATAGGAAATCCGATTGAACGATTAGAGGACATACAACTATAGTTTTAAATCATACAGGGAATCGATCCAGTCGATTTCCTGTATTATACTATATCTTGTGCGTTAAAATATGTTCGCTAAAAAAGCTAATATGTGAGTTAAGATTGTTCACTCGATGATAATATACAATTCACAAAAAAAGTGGTTGTTGACTTTAGGATTAATGGTTCTAAGGATGTTAGAAGAGCAATTGAATCCAACATGGGACAAATACTTCTGAATCACTAGACGATGAGCGAGACTAAAGATGGAGCAGGATTTATTAGTGCAGCGATTGGACTTATGAGCAAAATAAATACACTATTCTCTTTTTATCATAATAGTCAAGGACTCTACTCAGGTGCAGTACAATTTTTAAAATCACTAAACTAAACAAAGGGTTAAATTATATATCGAGAATTAATCGAGTATAATTTTAAAAGAAACAAGCGACGATACTGACTTTGGCGAAGTTTGACGCTTTCGTCGGTATCGTCGCTTTTTTTGGATTGGAAAAGGGAAAGAGAAAAGACGTTTTATAGCTTTACGGTGAGTAGTACTAATACATATTTACGAAGAAAAATGCAGACTTCTTTATAACTATTTATTCCAGTTTTATCCGTTTAAGAGCAACTATATTACCGTCGTCATACTATTGACTCTTAGTTATCACTTCAATAATTTAACATAATATAACTTTTAGATATTATCCCGGTACGTAGAATAAATTGTGTACAAGCCTATCAGTGCCAATATAAGGATAATGTAAACAATAATTACGGGCAACCCGAAGGCTACTCCATTACCCAATGCAATACCTATTTTTCTCATTATTTTTCACCTTGTTTTTTTGTTTATTCTTTTCAAATGGAAGATTAACGAACTGGTTAAACAGCGTTTTGGTCTGATCCGATTTTAAAAATTCAAGTATCATCTGGTGTTTTCCAAAAGCGAGCATAGCTAATATGAGATAGCGAATTAGTGTTACATTCCTGCAAGTGAAGCCACCTGGATAAAACCTATTAATCTGATGTACTATTTCCTTTAAAACAGAGTTAACGGTGGGACTTTCGCTTACAGCCTCAATTTCATTCCAGTATTGTTGAATGCAATGGATGATTTCTAGAATGTTGTCATAGTCATCTTTTTCTGAACGTTGTATGGACTCTTTTATCGTTCGTAGTTTAACCAGTCCAAGAACATATCGGCATCAGCAATAGTTTGAGTTGTAACATTTGGATTAGGTCTAGAGAAGAGCTTTAGCCCCTGACATGTCATACTACTACCTGCTGCTAACAGTTGTACAAGACTGAGGATATTTCGGAAAGATCCTTTCTCTGCCTCCTGTTGTTGTTTTAATTCTTTAAGATCTTGATTTGAAGGCCGCCCTGGTTTTTTCTTGGGTACAGATTCTTCAATCATCTCATTCAAAATGTAGTCTGCAAATTCTGGATCTTTAGTCTTGTTATTGACCTCGGTGAACTTATCCTCAATTTCAAGTGCAAAATTATAAACCGCATCCTTTAGTTTATGCCAGAACTTCTTGATCTCAGGAAGTTCGGCTGGTGATTTGCTCCTGAAAGCCATAAAGCAGTTATCATAGAGCATCCTCTGTGATAACTGCTTTTTCTTTTTCTCCGTAAGCAATCAAGAGCTCATCTTCTTTTCTTTTCGAAAAAGTATTGACAAGGATAGAAAAGTATTATATCTTTATATCAAGATAAATAAATTAAAGATAAAACGTCAGAAAATTTTGAATAGGGAGGTATATAACATGCTTACAATTTTAGAAAGAATTAACCAGCTTGCAAACAAAGCAAAAGAAGTTGGGTTAACTGAAATCGAAAAAACGGAACAAACCGATCTTCGCAAAGAATACCTTCAAATCTTTCGGGGTTCTGTAAAAAGCATTCTCTTGAACGCTACGATTTATGATCCACATGGAGATGATGTTACTCCTGAAAAACTAAAAAAAGAACAGGCCCAAATCGTTAAACAATAAGTTTAATTTTATCTAATATCTCTAATTCGAAAATCTTTAAATAAAATATAATATGGGAGGGATTTTATGTTGGCAAGTGGATTGTTACTGGTACGTTTGGTGATTGGATTGTTATTGGTGGGGCACGGAGCACAGAAACTTTTTGGTTGGTTTGGCGGCTATGGTCCAAAGGGCACCGGCGGTTGGATGGAATCGATCGGCATTAAGCCCGGAGTATTCATGGCAGTGTCTGCTGGGTTGATGGAATTGTTGGGAGGAGCTCTATTTGCTTTAGGACTACTCACTCCACTGGCTGCATTGTTGATTACGGTGACTATGCTCGGAGCAATTTTCAAAGTACATGGACAAAACGGGATCTGGGCAACAGCTAACGGCTATGAATATCCGCTAGTTCTTATTGCAGTCGTAATTGGTATTGCGTTGACAGGAGCAGGTTCATATTCCATCGATGCATTACTTAGATAAAACATGATGTTTAGACCATTAAAAGTCATCAACAACAACAAATAAAGGTTCCTACGATTAAAGGAGGGTTTCATATGTCACTTCAAACTACAGGTATCCATCATATTACAGCTTTTGCCGGTAATCCGCAGGAAAATGTCGACTTCTATGCCGGCCTCCTGGGGCTTCGGTTAGTGAAGAAAACAATCAACTTCGATGCTCCTGAGGTTTACCACTTGTACTTTGGCAACGAGGCAGGAAGTCCTGGAACAATCATTACTTTTTTTCCTGCACCAGGAACTCCTAAAGGACGAATCGGAGGTGGCCAAGTGGGCATAACCTCGTATGTGGTACCCCCAGGTTCACTTGATTTTTGGGAGCATCGCTTGGAAAGCTTTGATATTCAAGTTACGAAAACGAGCCGTTTTTCTGAACAATATCTTCAATTCGAGGATAATGAGGGTTTACGCCTTGAGCTTGTCGAACGTGAAGCGGGAGCGAATAGTACTTGGTCTTACGGTGGCATTCCAGCTGATAAAGCAATTAAGGGATTTGGAGGGGCCGTGCTATTTAGCGTCAACCCACAGAGAACGATGGATGCATTGGAGAGCATACTCGGATTTACGAAAATCGCTGAAGACGCAGAATATGCCCGTTATCAGTCCGTAGGAGAAATCGGCAACATCGTAGATGTTCCGCTCGCCAAAATGGGTTTAGGCTTTGGTGGAGCAGGCACGGTACATCACATTGCGTGGCGTGCAAAAGATTTTGAACAACATGAAGAATGGAGAAGCGCAGTCCAGCATTATGGATATCAGCCGACTCCCATTATAGACCGCCAATATTTTAATGCGATATATTTCAGAGAAGCGGGCGGCATCCTATTTGAAATTGCTACAGATCCACCGGGATTTGCTAACGATGAACCTGCTGAATCTTTGGGACAGGAATTAATGCTGCCAGAGTGGTATGAACCGCAGCGGGCTCAAATCGAGGCGAATCTGCATCCTATTAAAGTGAGAACATTAACGGAAAAACAAAAGTAAGAAAAAGTTGCATATGACTCTTCCATAAGACAGCTTGCCGAGTTTGGCCTGCTCTCAGATGGAGGAGTCTTTTTATTACGGGAAAAATTCATGTGTTTTGTGTCCTTCCGGCCTCTTGCTACTCCACCAGCTTTTCAGACTTCACTAGCATTTCTCGTAACACATGAGCGACTCGACTTTTCCGGTTCGCTGCTTTCTTTTTTATCAAGTGTAATGATTTTTTGTATGCATGAGTATGGCTTTGTTCGTAGAACTGTTTGGCTGCAATGTGTAGTGTTCTTCTTAATAACAGTGCTGATGAGCGTGTTAACTTAGAGCGGAATCCCCTGCGCAATACCCGCAACGTATTTTTGTAGGTCTCAAAATCCTCGGATGGAGGGATAAGGGCGAATAAATTTAACGAGGAGTCATTGAATCCGTAAGTTTCATACATGATTCTCAGATTTTCCGTATTTAACACGTTTCCTCTGAGATAGGTTGGATGTTCCTGATGATATCCGACCACTTCTTTGATGCAATAAAAAGGGATTTTTAAGCGATGCAGTCTATAGCCAAGGTCCCAGTCTTCGAGTCCATAGAGCACAAACCGTTCATTAAAACCTCCAATACGAATCAAGTGGCTGCGTCTGATGGCTACACAACGAGTCACCAGTAACATCCAGGGAGCTACATCCGTTGTGGCAAATTGTTTTTTAGTATTTGGAGGGACTCTTGTGGGGCTAATTACTTTTGACAATGCACCCGTTTGATGAAGGATATCTTCTGGCGTTATGATCGGAATAATTTCATTCGCTGCTTCAAAGTCGGCATTCCATAAGCCTGATTGTGTAAGTATGTTGCGACAATGCTCTTTTTCTTCAGGGGAAAAGTCAGGGTAATAATGGGTGAAAGCATCGTCCCACGAGTGAGGAATGCCTGAAAGCACGGCCATGGGATGTTTACGGTGGTAACGGCTTACGATCCTAATGAATTCAGGCAACACGAGAAAGTCAGCGTCGCAAAAGATGATGTATAGTCCTTTCGCACGGCGCAGTCCCAAATTTCTAACGGCAGATCGACCGCGTTGTTCCTGATGTGACACATAGATAAGAGGATAGGATGCTTTGAAGCCTTCGACCATTTCTTTCGTTTCGTCTGTAGAACCGTCATCAGCTACAATTACTTCGAATAGTTGCTTCGGATAGGTTTGTGTTTCAAATGAAGCGAGTGTGAGCAACAGTTGCTGGGCTCGATTATAGGTTGGAATGATGATGCTGTAGCGGATAGCCAATATGATCTCCCCCCACCATTCTTATTAGAAAACGTTTGAACAAGATAAATAATAACAATGTATTCAAGGATTGTAGCCTGGTCTAGTCAAACATCTCTCAAAGTTCGAAACAGGCTTGGTCTTATTGCGGATGTATTTGTAGCCTCCCACCCATAGGTGATTGTGTTCCGTTATCTTT
The DNA here is from genome assembly GCF_059772165.1 of Paenibacillus sp. TY11. Lineage (NCBI taxonomy): Bacteria > Bacillati > Bacillota > Bacilli > Caryophanales > Paenibacillaceae > Paenibacillus > Paenibacillus sp. TY11. Next base: position 55,982 of record NZ_JCBAIQ010000011.1, read on the forward strand.
GGGCAAGGGCTCGACTCCATTTATGCCATCCGTGAGATTACCTTGCAAGGTGGCATTACTGTATTTCCGGTAAGAAACATCATCAATTCATTCGCGAAGAAGGCATTGACTTACCAGAGGTAGAGAACTGGGTATGGAAAGGCTTGAAGTAAAAAAATATAGTCTACATCGACTTAGTGTTGGACACCCAAGTATATTATGAAGTGGAATATATGATTTGTTAGTACGATACAAGTGCCAGGCCCCCGTGACTTCAAGTGTGATTTCGACGGGGATCAGGCACTTTTTTGATTTAGCAAACAGAGAACTTGATAATGAATTCACAGCTGATGCCAATCCTTATATTGAACGGGCAACTAATAAAACTTAATGTCCCGATTAGGTTTGTTTCAGAGGTTATACTAAATCTTTTTAACCTAGTGGGTATATAAGATATAAGGAATGAATGGCTTGCTGTATTTTGCCCGAACATTGAAGAGGTGTTCTGTACGAAGAGAGGAATTGTTGATTTGCTCCAAACTACCGGGTCGTCGACATGCTTATCAGGAAGCCATTGGAACAATTGAAGAGTCATTATACAGAGGAGGCCTGGATTATTATGATCTTTATCTGATCCATTGGCCGAATCCCGAAATTGATCAATAGGTCAGTATATATAGCTATGATGAACATTTTTTACCGGATTTAATGTATGATATGGTGGGATGTAGTCCTTTCGAAGGAGGTCATCATGGGAATTTTGTCGAGGTTTAGGGATATTATGAGGGTGAGTGTTAACGCCTTATTGGATAAGGTGAAAGACCCGGAGAAGACGATTGACGATTATATGCGGAACTTGAACAGCGATCTGGGCAAGGTGAAAGCAGAAACGGCCTCAGTGTTGGCTGATGAGAGAAGGGCGAAAAGAGCATTGGATGAATGCAAAGCCGAGATCAAAAAGCTCCAGCATTATGCGAGTAAGTCCGTGGAAGCCGGTAATGATGAAGAAGCTCGAAAGTTCCTGGAGAGAAAGGTAACGCAGGCGGAGAAAATGCAACCACTACAAACCTCTTATGACTTAGCTTCAGCAAACGCCGAGAATATGAAACAAATGCAGGATAAATTGCTATCTGATATAGGACAGTTGGAAATGCGGCGTACTGAACTTAAAGGGAAAATGGCGGTTGCCAAAGCACAGCAAACCTTGAACTCTATGGGCAGCAAGAATTCTGCTTTCGAAGTCATGGAAGAGAAGGTGAACAGAGCGTATGATGAAGCGATGGCTATAGCCGAGCTTCGGACAGGAACGAAGGACGACCTGGATGCTTTACTTGCACAATACGAGAGGAGTACCAATGCAGAAGATGATCTGGCTGCAATCAAAGAAAAAATCAACCATAAGGAATCATAACAGTTTCTACATGAAGAGGTGAGCAGATGCCGGTTATCCAATACAAATGCCCAAACTGCGGCAGCGGCATGGTCTTTAACGGTGAGACAGGGATGTTATCCTGTCATAGTTGCGGAAGAGAAGACAATATCGAATCTATTCCTGATCCTCTGACGAATCGTATTTTTTCAGAAGATGAGGCCCATGAGTATCATTGTAATAACTGCGGAGTAGTGATTATGACCGAAGTGGAGACGAGTGCAACGGTGTGCAGCTTTTGTGGTTCTGCCGTGGTTCTCGGGGATCGACTGACTGGGAAGCTGGCTCCAGCGCAGGTTATTCCTTTTTCAATCAGTAAGGAAGAAGCCATAGCTGCTTTCAAAAAATGGTGCAAGAATGGCCGTCTGACGCCGAATCGGTTCATGATAGCAGACCGAATCAAGGGAATAACCGGGATGTATGTGCCCTTCTGGTTATACGAATTACATAATAAAATTGAGGTTCAAGGTGAAGGTACCCAAGTGAGAACCTATACGAGCGGAGACTACGAATATACGGAAACGAAGCATTTTGATGTATATCGGAAAATCCGTTTGAATTATGTAAAGGTTCCGATTGATGCTGCGGAGAAAATGAACGATGAGCTGATGGATAAATTGGAGCCTTTTCCATACGATCAGCTAAAGCCCTTTAAAACACCATATCTAGCCGGTTATATTGCGGAAAAGTACAGTTATAACGAAGAAGAGCTTTTCCCGCGAGTTAAAGACAAAGTGAAGGAATATATTGATGCTTATATTCAGTCTACGGTGTCAGAGTATACGGCCGTGAGTTATACGGAAAAGCAAATTGATACTACATTAAAGCAAGCGGATTATGTCCTGCTCCCGGTATGGGTCATACACTATGACTACAACCAATTGGAGCATACGTTTGCGATGAACGGCCAGACGGGGAAAGTAGTCGGTAAGCCTCCGATTAGCAAGTTCAAAGTGACGGCTTGGTTTGCAGGCATTTTCGGCATTACTCTCTTTTCATTGAGGTTAATCACTTGGTTGATGATGGGAGGGGGATTTTATTGAAAAAGCATAGAGCGATTATAGCCGTTTTGTTGTTCTTTGCTGTTTTTCTGGCGCTTCCTATGGAAATGAAGGGCGAAGCAGCAACGACAGAAATGAAGCCATTGATTTATGATGAAGCGGGTCTGCTTAATCAGGAAGAGTATGATGTGTTGAACGCTATGGCTAATCAATACGGAGCGGAAAGAGAAACGGACATTATTATTTTTACTACCCTCAATCCCAACAATATGGATGTTATGAAAATGACGCAAGACTTTTATGATGACCATGGCCCTGGGTATGACAGATCTCATGGGAACGCGGTCATTTTAACGATGGATATGAGAAATAGAGAGGTGTACTTGGCCGGATTTTATAAGGCAGAACGGTATCTGGATGATGACAGGCTTACTAAAATACGCCATGAGATTAGCCCGGATCTGACGAACGGCAACTATGGGCTGGCATTTCAAAAGTATATTCTAAGCGCGCACAGATATTTGGCAATCCGTCCAGGGGTGAATCCGGACAGTATATTTTTTAAAGGCTGGCTTCATTTGGCGGTTGCACTGGGATTGGCGTCTATTATTGTGGGCAAGATGGTTTCCAATTCCGGCGGTCGGGTTACGGTAAATCGGCAGACCTACGAGGATGCGAACACTTCAGGAGTTCTGGAGCATCGAGATCAGTATCTTCACACAACGACAACGAAACGGAAGATTGAAAAGAGCAGCAGTAGCAGCAGCTCAGGCGGTGGTGGCGGAACTACCAGCGGCGGTCATTCGCATAGCGGCAGCAGAGGATCATTTTAACTGAAAGGATGGATACAGTATGGGATTCTTCAGAAATCAATTTGCAAATGTTGTAGAGTGGGAAGAATTTAGAGATGATATGATTTTCTGGAAGTGGAGTAATCGTGAAATTAAAAAAGGCAGTAAATTGATCATCCGCTCCGGTCAAGACGCGATTTTTGTAAATAACGGCAAGATTGAAGGCATTTTTGAGAATGAAGGGTCGTATAACATGGACTCTGACATTATCCCTTTCCTGTCTACGTTAAAAGGGTTCAAGTTTGGCTTTAATAGCGGCATGAGGGTGGAGGTTTTGTTCGTTAATACAAAGGAGTTTACCGTCAAATGGGGGACGCAAAATCCGGTTTTGATCCCGACTTCCCAGCTGCCAGGCGGTATGCCCATTCGTGCCAATGGCACATTTAATTTTAAAGTGAACGATTATGTTACGCTCATCGATAAGATTGCCGGGGTGAAGGACAGTTATCTGGTTGAGGATGTTAAAATACGGATTACTTCGGTGTTGGATCAGTTATTGATGAAGTGGATCAGCAGAGAAGGCAAGGACATGTTTAATCTGCAGGCGAACGCTTGCGATATATCGAAGGGTATTCAAGAAGACCTGGACATGCAAGTGATGGACAACGGTATGACGATTACAGGCTTTCATGTGATGAGCTTCAATTATCCTCAAGAAATCCAAGATATGATTACGAAGACAGCTTCTCATGAAATGATCGGTAATCTGCAAAAGTACCAACAAGTGACGATGACGGACGGGATTGCATCGGGTAATGTAAAAGGCGGCGGTGCTGCTTCGGATATGGCGAGTATGATGATGGGGATGAATATAGCGAATGAAATGATGAAAAACTTGAACCCAAACCCAAATCCTCCGGCTGAGACTCAGCCTGCACCTGCTGCCCCCTCTCCATCTGGATATGGTAAAAAGCCCAATTTTTGTCCGAATTGCGGTACTAAAAACGAAGGAGCTAACTTCTGTCCGAATTGTGGACAGAAATTGAACGTGTAACCATAGCTACCGCCGAACTTCTTCATTTCAACAAAGTTTCAACTGGCTAAGTAGTCCTGCAAGCCAAATAGCAGTTGTCGCAGAGTATCCTCTGTGATGGCTGCTTTTTTTAATGTAGTTTGTTCGAGCATTTTCCTTAGAGATCCGATTTATTTGATTGAAAAAGGTACACAGGATAAGGTACTATAGCTATATAGTATGTATTTATATTAACTAATTAGTTATTACATTAATAAACTATAGGTATAGGAGCAAAGAAGATGACCAAATTCCAAGATCAAATCATTGCGCGGTATAAGTTTGATGATGCAGGAAATGTCGGCAAAGATAGCTCAGGGCAAGGCAATGACGGGGTTGCTTCAGGCACAGTAACACCTACGATCTCCAATGCTACCGGAAGAGCGGCTTTGACGCTTGAGGGAGGTCCCAACGGTACGTCTTATATCCAGCTTCCTTCCGACCTTTTTAAAGATGTAAGCGATAACACGGGTGTCACGGTTACTGCTTGGGTCAACTTCGGCAGATTTACGGATATGTGGGAACGTGTTTTTGACTTTGGTAAAGCCCATACAGGGCCCTATATGTTCATGACACGGAATCTGCGCGGAACTCTTTTCACCGAGGCAGATTTGTCCGTAGACCCGGGAAGAGGCTTTGTCAGGGATGAGTGGATGCACATAGCCCTGTCCGTGATCGGTACGGAAGGCGGCACATTAAGCAGCGCGGGCCCGATGGTATATGTTAATGGTGAGGTAGTAGCGGACGGCTCTATCAGCCAAACCTCCAGCGGGAACTATGCCAAGCTGCGTAAATGGTTCGAAACGTTTACAGATTCGTCCAACTATAGTACCAATTTTATCGGTCGTTCCCAACATGCAGCGGATGTAGACTTTGCCGGCTCCGTTTCAGACTTCCGAATTTATAAAGCAGGCTTGTCGGCGGATGAAGTCATTGAGGTCATGTGCGATTCGTTGACAGATGAAGAGATCGTGAAGCTTGCTCGCGATAAGTATTTGTCCTTTCCAACGACGATTGTAACCAAGGACATAACTCTGCCAACCGTTCTGATGGGCGGAAGAGTAGAAGTAACCTGGAAATCCAGCCAACCTGGTATACTCTCTGACAATGGGCAGTTGCAGGCGATTACCTCTGCACAAGGGGTTACCGTCACAGCCTTATTGACGAAGGGCTTAAGCCAGATTGAAGAAAGCTTTGAAGTATCCGTTCTTCCAGAACAGCTACCCCCGTACACGTTGACCATTCATGGAAATAAGGAAGTACTGGATGTCAGCGAAGTGATGTACGGCTTGTTCTATGAAGATATCAATAACGCGGCAGATGGCGGGATTTATGCAGAACTCGTTCAGAATCGCTCCTTTGAATCTTTCGAGTTCGATACGTATTCCCATGCTTCCGGTGAATGCGGCTGCTCTACAGGACGAAACCGCAACCCGTTGTTCGCCTGGTCGGGTGATACGGAGAAGATGACCCCACAACATAGCGGTGGATTAAATGAGTTTTTAGGCGCAAAAGACAAAGAAGTGAACTCTTATTATGTGACGGTAGCGGATGGTGCAACGATTCGGAACAAGGGCTTTTCCGACTCTAACCAGAATTGTGCCATGTCCATCCAAGAGGGTGCCAAGTATGAGTTTACCATCTGGGCGAAGGCCGATTCAGCGGGCACAATCACACTGCAACTGCAAGACTCAAATGAAAAGGCTATTAGTGATTCGGTTACGATACAGGTGGAAGGCGGCAACACGTGGAAGAAGTACGGCATCGATTCCAAGCTTGTGCTGACAGGCTCAGCTACGGTTCTCGGGCAGCTGGCGCTTACGTTTGAAGGGGACATTTCGGTTGATATGGTTTCTTTATTCCCACAAGATGTATGGGGCGCAGGAGAGGAAGAGCAATCCCCATCGGCACATGCTAACTTCCAGGGTAATCCTAACTACCGACTGAGAAAAGATCTGGTGAACGCACTGGTTGGCATGCATCCGAAGTTTTTGCGTTTTCCAGGTGGTTGTATTTCCGAGGGTTCGTTTATATGGGAAAACGTATACGACTGGAAGGAATCGATTGGGGATATCGAGCTTCGCAAGGAAAACTTTAATGTATGGGGCTATATGATGACCATGGGCCTTGGTTATATGGAGTATTTCCAGTTGGCAGAAGACCTGAATGCAGCTCCGCTTCCGGTTATGGCCTGTGGCGTTCTCTGCCAAGCCCGCTCGGATTACGCTCATCCGGCTGGTGGCGCATTAAGAGAATACTATATCAAGAATTTTACGGACCTGATCGACTTTGCGATTAGTGTGGATTTTGAACATAATGAATGGGCTGCCATGCGTAAAAAAATGGGCCATGAAGCCCCGTTCGATCTGCATTATCTGGGCGTGGGGAACGAAAACTGGGGCACAGAGTTCTTTGCCAACTTTGAAGTGTTCAAGACATCTATTGATGAGTACATGGAGAAAAACTACCCAGGTTATGAGCTGCATATCATCTCCACGGTTGGCGCTCAAGCAGACGACGATGCCTATCAACAGGGCTGGAAGTTCCTGAGCGGTAATATGAAGGGTTCGGCTAAGGTTGCCTTTGCAGATGGTAACCAGGTGACGGAAGAAACGGTAACCTGGTATGAGAAGCAAAAGGACTATATGGACACGATTGCAGACGAGCATTACTACCGTTCTAACGAGTACCTGCTAAATAACGTGGACCGCTATAACTACTACTACAGAGCTTATAACGTGGACGGCAGTATAAATTGGAAAGCGACATCAAAGGTTTTTGTCGGGGAGTACGCCTCAACAGATAAAAATACATTGGCAGGCGCTGTAGCAGAGGCAGCGGTGATGACGGGCTTCGAAAATAATGCCGATGTCGTTCGGTTGGCTGCCTATGCACCGCTGTTTAACAAGGTGCTGACGGATGGAACCTACAGATGGACGCCAGACTGCATCTGGTTCGACGACGAAACGGTGTGGTTTACGCCGAACTACTATGTACAGCAAATGTATGCTAAATATTTGGGGAATAAAGTATTGAGCACTTCTTTCTCTACTTACAAAAACGGCAAGCCAACGGATCTCATTCCTCAGGGTGGAATTGAAATCGCGACAGGCAATGCCGAAGTTATGATTAAGCGTGTGACCGTTACTTCCAACCAGGACGGCAGTGTGCTGCTGGATCAAGACTTTACCCAGGAATTGAATTCAGTCTGGCAGGTCATTCCCGGTTCCGTGGGCTCTACAGTGGAGGAAGGCAAGGGGCTTGTCCTCAAAGCTCAGGATAGCGGTCTGAATGGTCTGTACATCTTGAACGACAGCTGGAGCAATTACAAGGTAGAGGTGGTCGCTTCCCGCATTTCCGGCACGGACGGCTTTTATGTGGGTGCGGGTCTCACCGATATTTCTGCGGAGAAAAAGGACGTCGTTGAATACGCGATCGGCTATGGCGGCAAGGCTACCGGCGTGAAGGTTTACAAGCAAGGCATAGAAGGCTACACATTGGGTGACTACTCTTCCAGTACAGCGGCAGGTAACTTGAGAGCAGCTAGCTATGAAGAGTTGGCTGACAACACGGACTACACCATAACGGTGAACTATGGCGGTGAAACGGGCAACAACCTGATCTGCTCTTACACCGACGGCGAGACAACCAGCAAAGTGCTGGACTACAAGCTGGAGGCTTACAACAGAGACGTGTTCAACTCGGTGACCAAAGATGCTGAGCATGTATATGTGAAACTGGTGAATGCCGATAACGTGAATAAGGCAACGCAGCTGAATCTACAAGATTTAAGTGTTGAGTCCATCGCTAAGCTGATTACACTAACCGGCGATTCCTCGCTTGTTCATGTACCTAACGTGAACAAGAAGAATGATGAGAAGGTAGTGCCTACCGAGCAACAGGTTTCGCTTGATACGAATTCTGTCCTCTTACATTTACCGGCTAACTCGGTCAATGTGCTGGTGCTGGATCTTAAAGCGTAGCAAGGCTGAGGGGTTAAGCGGAGAATTCTGCATTTACCGCACACCGTTCATGTTCTGTAAAAAATTTAAAACCCGCTCACTGAGCGGGTTTTTTCTATGAATAGAGTCAGGATATTGAGCTAATTTCTCTGAAGGGCATTAGTGCGTGCTTCTGTTTACCAATTCACGCGGATTGGTGCCATCATCCATCGTTAGTGGAGTGGGTGCTCCCGTGGCGATTCGCTCCCAAGACACCATTTTAAAGTTCTGATTCAACTTTTTTCCGTTTTGAAGATTTTCATCATCTTGTGCAACGAAGATACCATGAGGAAAATTTTTGCCTAACCCATAGCCAAGAACATCAATACCGTCTGTGATAGAGGTACCGTCGACTGTAGGACTGGCACTGATTGTAAAGTTGCTTATATAAGCATTGTCGCCTTGCCGTTCATAGATTGCATAGCTGCTGTTTCCTTGACTGGAGGCCATGAGGTATCCCTTGCCGTCTTTGCCGTAATACAATGTAACTCCCTCTATATCATCTTGAAGTCTGCGCCCATCTGCAATATCAACACGTCGTAGCGGCTCAGAAGAACCGTCTGGTTCGGCATCATATTTCCAAATGGCGTGATCCTCTTCAGCGATATAGACTGTACCATATTCATCATCAGCCACCATGCCCTCGGATTGCGTAGCGAGCTTGAACTGGCGGACAAGCTTGCCGTCAATTTTGCCGCTTCCGTTGTCAGTCAGCTCATATTGTTCAAATTCCCCCTCTTTGCCCAATACGAGCGCGTAAAACTTATCTGTCTTGAGGCTATGGTACAAGCTGAATCCGTATACTTCTTTCATAGATGATTTAATAGGCTTGTTAACCACGTTTGTTAGCGTTCCTGATATCCCGTCAATAGCAAAGATATCTACAGTGTTGTTGGTGCGATTGGTCGCGCCTGCAATATCAATTTTTTTACCGCCCAGTGTAAACCCGTAACGGATGTCCACGTTGTTCATTTTTCCGACTTTAAAGTTTTGCAGCTGCTTGCCTTCCAGATCGTAGACCAGAATCCCGCCACCTTTATTGGTTGCCACAATTCTGCTGTTCTCCGGATTGGCTGGGTTGAGCCAAATCGCAGGATCGTCGGCTGCGTCATCTCCATCCTCCACTGCTTCTGTTTCGGCAGAAGGAGTCACTTTATAGGTAGGAACAGCGTCTTTAGGATCAGTATATTTGCTGTTTTCTGCCTTAAGCGTGGCAAAAAGCTTGGTAGGGAGGTATATATTCTCACCGACCATCTTAATTTCGTGGTCCGCTTCTCCGGTTTGACCGGCCAGGCGATATTGCTTCTCACCAACTGTAAAGGTTCCAACGATACCGTTTTTCAGCTTTACCAAAGCAGACTTGTCGTCACTGTCCCATGTAATTGTGGCTCCCATGGTATCTGCTAGTGTTCGTAGTGGTGTATACCCGGAGGGTTGCACCTCTGCGGCATGGGTCGTCCCAGGAGTAATGAGAGCCCCTGTCAAAACGGTTAATAATGCGAATTTAGCTACCTTCATATGTATACCCCTTTTCTGAAGTAGGATCATATAACTGACTTAGTATAAAGGGACAATATAAGAAGAGTGCGATGAAAATGTAAAGGAGATGTAAGCATTCAATTGGCTGGTTTCCAGTATTGTTGTCTGTAATTCTTCGGAGACATCCCGAACTTTTCTTTAAAGCACTTGGAGAAATAGCTTGCTTGGGAGAATCCCGTTTCTTCTGTGATTTGTTGGACGGACCAGTCGGTTTGCAGCAAAAGACTACGCCCCTGATCCAGTCGATAATCCATTAAATACTCAAGCGGCGTGCGCTGGAAAGCGACCTTCATGCATCTGGCGAGATAGTTCTGATGGACGTGAAAATGGGCCTCCAAATCTTTATTGGTGATTGTATTTTTGTAATTCTGTTTTAGGTATATTTCGATTTGTTCCGCCAACTTAGAGGAGCTGTCTTTATTATTCTGATCATACTCCAAACTCTGGAAAATGTTCACAAACGTCTGTTGGGCCTCCCATAATGCCAGCTTTCTAGGTTTTAAAGTAGAGGATAATAAGTAGTCTAATTTAGAAAATAGCTCATGCGGATTCACCACTTTTTGAATTTTGGGCAAATGAATGGTCGTATGTTCTGAATGAAAATGCAGCTCGGGAATGGGGGTGCTAGGTATAATAAGATTGGGCGAGGATTGTGCGCACCACATACTATTGGTTTGAAAATGGAACCAGTAAAAGGAGGTTTGTTCTGTACATGCCTCAATGGGAAAATGGTGTTTATCCGGCTCAAGAATGAGAGCGTAATTTTCAGTTACCTTCCACGACTCCTCCTCCTCACCGATGTGCAGCAATCCTTCTTTAATAATAATTACGTCAAAATAACCCAAGTTATACCGGTTCGGGTGCCAATCCCCTTTTTGATATGTAGTAAAATTCCCCTCAATGAAATAAGGAAGGGGAGGAACAAGGAATGATAGAAAGTCTGTTTTGCTCATGGAAGCTAGCTCCTTTGTGTGTGAAATCGTATAAGTTTTAGTTAAAGATCGCGATTTTTTTTATAAATTCAGGTTGATAAAATAAGGACTGTAGCAAGGGGAACTCAGGTTAGCTTGGTCAGTATCATCATTACTTTATCCTTATTTTTTCAAAAATGAAAGCGTTCTATTTACAGGAAGGGATGTTTATCCAATGAAAACGGCAAAGCCAGTTAAGCATGTCATCGTTGATGATTTATTTTGGGAAAAGTATAAGCAGGTTGTGGCGGAAGAGGTTATTCCTTATCAGTGGAAAGCATTAAATGATGAATTACCAGATACAGAACCCAGTCATGCGATTGAAAACTTTAGGATTGCAGCCGGGGAATCCAGTGGGGAGTATTATGGAACCGTTTTCCAGGACAGTGATCTTGCCAAATGGCTGGAGACGGTTGCCTTTAGCTTAAGGGATCATCCGAATCCTGCGCTTGAAGAGCGGGCAGATGAAGTGATTGCGTTGTTGGGAAGAGCTCAAGCTGAGGATGGATATCTGAATACGTACTATCTGCTCAAGGAACCCGATAATCGCTGGACGAATCTAAGAGATAATCATGAGCTGTATTGTGCAGGGCATTTTATAGAAGCGGCTGTTGCTTATTATGAAACGACGGGCAAGACGAAGTTTCTTCACATTATGGAGAAATACGTAGACCTGATTCAGCAGATTTTTGGTACGGAAGAAGGGAAACGGAAAGGCTACCCGGGACATGAAGAAATTGAGCTGGCCTTAATCAAATTATACGACGTAACTGCCAAGGATCAATATCTCAAATTAGCGCAATATTTTATTGAACAGCGGGGGCAGCATCCTATTTATTTCGCGGAGGAACAAGAAAACAGAAAACACATTCAAACAGAGCCCACCTGGAATGATGATAACAACATTAATTTTGGGTTAGGCTTCGAATATCAGCAGGCACACCAACCTGTGCGGGAACAAAAAGAGGCTGTCGGCCATGCGGTAAGAGCGGTGTACCTGTACATTGCGATGGCGGATTTGGCCGCGAAAACGGGGGATGTTTCCCTGTTAAAAACCTGTGAAACGCTGTGGGATGATGTAACGAATCACAAAATGTACATCACCGCCGGAATCGGATCTACTGTAAATGCGGAAGCGTTCACTTGCCATCATGATCTTCCCAATGACAGCATGTACTGTGAGACTTGCGCCTCTGTAGGGCTGGCCTTTTGGGCTAATCGTATGCTGCGCTTAGCGCCGGACCGGAAATATGCCGATGTTCTGGAGCGTGCACTATACAACGGGACGATTAGTGGAATGGACCTAGATGGGAAACGGTTTTTCTACGTGAATCCGCTGGAAGTTAATCCTTTTCAAAAATCCAGAAAAGATCAGGAGCATGTAAAAACAGAACGGCAAAAATGGTTCTTCTGCGCGTGCTGTCCGCCCAATTTGGCACGAATGATCGCTTCGGTCGAAGATCATATGTACACCCAGACCGAGGACACGTTGTATACGCATCTTTATATTGCCAGCAAGGTGAACATGACTTTATCTGGTCAAGAGGTTGAAATTACACAAACTCATCATTACCCATGGGATGCGGATCTAACCTTTTCGATCCACGTAACAGAGCCAACTTCATTTAAATGGGCACTGCGAATTCCAGGGTGGTGCAAGCAGGCAGAGGTAAAGGTGAATGGGGAAACCATTTCATTAGACCATCTGGAAAAAGGCTATATAGAGATTCAGCGTACTTGGAAGGACGGAGATGTGGTAACTCTGCATTTGGCTATGCCGGTTGAGCGCATCCGGAGCAATCCGCTTGTCTCCATGAACCAGCAGCAAATTGCTCTCCAACGCGGCCCAGTCGTGTTCTGTCTGGAAGAAGTGGATAATGGGGCGAATTTGGCAGGGTTAAGATTGCCGAAGGATAGCCTCATTACGGAAGAGTTCAGCGAAAACCTGCTGGGTGGAATTGTAAAGCTGACCATAGAGGGATACCGGGTAAAAAGTTCGGATGCATTATATAGCTCGGAGCCTCCTGAATTTGTTCCTCAACAAATCACGGCAATTCCTTACTACGCCTGGTGCAATCGGGCCAAAGGGGAAATGCGTGTATGGGTTTATGAATCATAATTCATTCGCATGAGGAGAGGAAAGATCATGAGCACGAGAATTGTGAGTACGGAACCACCCGAGAAAGAAGCAAGTTCAGTTCCTTTTCATCGTAAAATCAGCTATTCATTAACGGATACGGCAGGCAATCTGTTATACTGTGTCATTTCCAGTTATCTATTATATTTTTATACGGATGTATTCGGTCTTTCTATTGGGATTGCCGGGACATTACTATTCATCACCCGTTTTATCGACGCTATTGATGCCCCGATTTGGGGCATCCTGATTGACCGGACCAAATCAAAATATGGCCAGAGCAGACCCTATTTTTTATGGTTAGCTATCCCGTTTGCTGTGTTCATGGTCCTTACGTTTACGACACCCAATTGGAGTGAGTCTGGAAAAATTGCGTACGCGGCCATCACTTATATCATAGCGGGTATCCTTTATACGGGAATCAGTACACCGATTACATCTATTCTGCCTAACCTGAGTACCAATTCTAATGAACGCGTAGTTTTGAACTCCTTCCGTATGGTCGGGGGAAATGTGGGCTTCTTCATCGCTACGACGTTTACATTACCTCTGGTAGCTTTGTTTGGACAGGGCAATGATCAAAAAGGATTTTCCTTAACGCTCGTTTTATTTGGAATCATGGCGATTATTATGTTTTTCATAGCGTTTGCCGATTTGCGAGAAAATGCAGCAGTTAAAACGAAATCCGTTCCGATTGCTAAAAGCTTTACAGCCATCAAACGAAACTGGCCCTGGATGCTCGTTGTAGCTGCTAACCTGTGTTACTGGATCGGCTTGAATATTCGTTCAGCAACGTTAATCTTTTATCTGCAATACAATTTGGACAGTAAGGACTTAGTTCCTTTAATCAATGGGCTGACCTCTTTACAATTGATCTCGATGGTTCTGATTCCGTTTTTTGCTAGAAAATTAAGTAAAAATACGATTATGATTATCGGATTGATATTAGCTGCACTGGGTCAGGTCGTGATTTTAATGGGAAGTACAAACTTAACCCTCATTATTATCGGCTGGATTATTGGTGCGTTAGGATCAGGCTTTGCATGTTCTATGCCGTTTGCGATGTTATCCGATACGGTTGATTACGGGGAATGGAAAAATGGGATTCGGGCAAGTGGCTTCCTGACCTCCATTGGAAGCGCATTCTGTATTAAAGCGGGTAGCGGAATCGGTGGATTATTGCCAGCATGGATCATGGGCAGCACTGGTTACATCGCGGGGAAAGTTCAAACCCCTACGGCGTTGTCTGGAATTCAGTTTAGCTTTATCTGGCTGCCGTTTATCGTTTTCTTGATCGGAATCATCCCTATGTTTTTTTATAAAAAATTCGAAAAGAATGAAGCTTCTATTCAACAAGATTTAATTGCGAGAAGATAATATCTGTTCTTTTAACAAAGGTTTAATGATATCCTAAAACATTGTAATGCTACTTCAAAACCTGTTCACTGAGCTGAGCAGGTTTTTATGTTTTTTCTATTCAAAAGTGAGCAAAACCATTGACAGGATTTTCTTTTGGAGTGATACTTCTATGTAGAGAAAAGTGTACAGAATCAAGAACTAGATACATCTAGCCTTGCAACTTTATACATTTTTTCGCCATGAAAGCTCTTCTGTTGAAGGGTTTTTTTCAATTTGATAAAAAGAATGTGATGATATGAGTCAACTGAGTGTAAGGATGAGAACACATGGTTTTCTGAATAAGCATTTTTCAGGAGAGTCTATTGATTATCGACAGATTATTGCACTGTTTATCCCGCTTTTGATTGATCAGGCTTTTATCGTGGGTCTAAATTTGGTGAACACGGCAATGATTAGCTCGTCGGGGATGGCGGCGGTCAGTGCCGTAAATATGATTGATTCTTTGAATATTTTTCTGATTAATGTGTTTGTCGCTGTGTCTACCGGGGGAACGGTTGTCGTGGCACAGTATAAGGGGAGCGGTAACGACCTTATGGTCTCTAAAGCCGCATCCGGCACCATTTCCTCCGTTTCCTTGCTAGCCTTATGCATCAGTTTGTTTATGATCGTGTTGTACAATCCGATTTTAAGTGTTCTGTTTGGTTCCGCCTCGCCTGATGTATTAGCTAACGGTAAGGTATATCTGCTGGGAAGCTGTATGTCTTTTGTGGGGATTGCAATCGTTGAGGCGGTGTGTGGAGCGCTGAGGGGGATCGGAAAGACGAGGGCATCGCTGGCTCTTTCTCTCATCATGAATCTCTCGTACGTGCTTCTCAATGTGGTATTCATTAATGTATTGGATATGGGTGTGCTGGGCATGACGATTGCCGTAAATGTGTCCAGATATGCAGGAGCAGTATGCGCGCTGATCTATTTGGTCAGAGTAGATGACGACTTGCGTGTTCAGCTTAGAGATATGCTTTATTTTAACCTGGCCATGCTTAAAAAGATTCTGTTTATCGGGCTTCCTTTTGCAGCGGAGCAGATGTTTTTCAATGGGGGTAAAATTTTAACCCAAATTTTCATTGTGAGCCTGGGGACAAATGCGTTGGCAACGAATGCCATTTGCTCATCACTAGCTAACGTGTTCCAAATTCCTGCGAATGCTTTGGCTCTTACGATTGTGACCGTGGTTGGTCAATGCATGGGGCGTCGAAATGTCGAGGATGCCCGAAAGTTTACCAAATCGTTTATTTGGTTGTCTTCTTGTTCGTTTATTGTAATGGGATTAATCCTGATGCCTTTGTTTAAGCCGATGGTGGGACTGTTTCATCCGCCTGCTGAAATCGTAGATGACATTTTCATTGTCATGCTGATTAATACGTTAGCCCAGATCCCGCTCTGGTCCATCGCCTTTATTACACCTTCTGCGCTTAGGGCAGCAGGTGATTCAAAGTTTACGTCCCTCACCTCGATGCTGTCCATGTGGTTGTGCCGGGTGGTGCTCGGGTATATTTTGGGCATTGTGTTCAACCTGGGGATTGTTGGTGTCTGGCTGGCAATGGATATTGAATGGGGCGTGCGGGGACTCGTTTTCCTTTGGCGCTTCCGAGGGAACAAATGGGTCCAGCATCGTTTGATCGACTGAATAGGTCCACTACCATAAAATTGACTTCTGGATGAAGGCATTTTAAGGTAGTGGATTTTTTTCTCTTCCTATTACTTCGTTCAGACCCCTTACCCCATCCTGATCCCTATATTGCCTAACTGCGCTCCCTGCTGCATACGGTGGAAGGCTTGCGCTGTGTCTTGTAAAGGAAATACGCTATCTATAATCGGGTGGAGTGTATGGCGCTCTATGAATTGAAGCATAGCTGCGAATTCCTCGCCACTGCCCATAGAGGTGCCGATGATGCTGATTTGAGGGAAAAATATAGACCGCAGCGGAATCTCTACTCGATCTCCTGAGCTTGCGCCAAATGTAACGATCCGACCGTTCGGCTTAAGGATATCGAAATATTTATCGAACGTAGCAGGACCGATACTGTCAAGGACCAGATCCACAGTGTCTCCGTTCATACTTTCTTTCCATTTGCTATGGCTGTCGAATGCATGATTAGCGCCATGAGCGAGGGCAGCCTGCCTTTTTGCTTCGCTGCGTGATGTGACGGTGACCCGTGCGCCTGCCGCTAAAGCCATAAGCATGGCATACGTGGCTACACCACCGCCAATACCGGGAATGAGGACGCGCTCACCCTGCTGTAATTGGCCTCTTGTGAAGAGCGCGCGGTAAGCGGTCAAAGCAGACAAAGGCAGTACCCCTGCCTCTTCCCATGAAAGGTATGCTGGCTTGCTGATGGCATTTTGGACGGGAATGATAACCGATTCAGCGAATGTCCCGTCTGAAGGTCCGCCCAGAATGGCTGGAACCAAGGGAACGTGATGCGTATTCTCCCATCCGATACATGGATTGATAATTACATCGGTGCCTACCAGCGAGGTTGGGACACCAGGACCCACAGCCTCGATCACACCTGCTCCATCCGATCCGAGAATGAGTGGAGCATCGTTGGCAGCTCGATCTGCCATGAGGAACAGATCCCGATGATTCAAGCCTGCGGCTTTGAGCCTTACCTTCACCTCATCGTGCCCTGGCTGTCTGTCCGTAACGTCTGTATACATCAGACCCTCAAGGCCGTTTTTGCCGGTATGTATCACGGCTTTCATTTTAAAACCTCCCGTGGTGCGAATTTAGATGCAATTGCATGTACATTGAATTGTACAGAGCGGCAAGCATCCGGTAAAATGAACAAAATCGAACGTGAGTATCATAAATGATCATACCAAGCAGGTGACGTATACATGGAAAGCAGTGATTTGAAAATTTTTCGGGCTGTCGCTCGTGAGGGCAGTATCACAAAGGCTGCGCAAGCCTTGAACTATGTACAGTCCAATGTGACCTCGCGGATTCAGCAGCTTGAGGCACAATTGAACGTACCGCTATTTCGCCGATCTAATCGGGGAATGACGCTAACGTCGGCAGGAGAGAATCTGCTGGAATATGCGGATACCATACTGACCTTGCTGGACGAGGCTGTAAAGTCCACTCAATATTCGGACTATCCTGCGGGACCTTTGCGACTGGGCTCGATTGAGACGGCGGCGGTTACGCATCTGACTTCTTTATTGACGGAATATCACTCACAATATCCTGATGTCCATCTATCGCTTATGACAGGCAGCACACATGATCTCGTACAAAAGGTATTAAATTACGAATTAGATGGAGCGTTCGTCTATGGCCCCGTCGATGATCCGCATATAGAGCATGTTGCAGCTTTTGAAGAGGAATTGGTGCTTATCTCGGAACCAGGGAAAAAGGACATGGGCGAGCTGCTAGCCAAGCCTATGCTGTTTTTCGACGTAGGCTGCACACATCGTACAAGAGCGGAAAGCTTTCTGAGCGAAGCAGGTGTGAATGCGTATCAGATTATGGAATTCGGAACATTGGAAGTAATTCTGGGTGGTGTAGCCTCTGGTCTCGGGGTGTCCATGCTGCCACAATCGTCGATTGCAAAGACAGAGGAGGCGGGAAGTATTGCTTCTCATCGTTTACCTGAAAAATATCGAAAATTAGAGGTATGGTTTGTTCATCGGCGGGATTCGGTTTACTCCAGTGCACTGTCAGGCTTGCTTCACTGGATGAAAAAGGATGCTATACTTAACTGGGATTAAATTGACAACAGGGGTGTATCATTTGGAGGAACATAATTTATCGAAAAATCCATCTACAGTAGTTCCGGGAGAGTATGCGGCTCATGGCAGCTACCATCGACGAGAACCGGATAAGATGGCAGTATTATCAGCAACATACGGTGCCTCTATTTTTTTCAGAAGATGGGCGGCTTGGATGATTGACTTCATTCTTATCGTCTTTGGGTATGGAGGGCTGGTTTATTTTACAGCGAAAAAAGTATCTGAAGCGGAAACCCCAAATATGGGCATGGTAGTGATGCTCTTCCTGATTGGCTCCTTCTGCTATTATCTGTTACTGGAAGGACTTACAGGCTATACGCTGGGCAAGTTTGTACTTCGTATTCAGGTCGTGAATGGAGAAGGAAGGCCGCCAGGCATGGTTAAATCCTTGATCCGCACTCTCATACACCTGGTAGATACGAATCCGCTGCTTTTCCTGGGACTGCCTGCGGGGTTATGTGTGCTGGTGACACCAAGGAAACAACGGCTTGGCGATATGGCTGCGAGTACATATGTGGTTAAGGTACGAGATTTGGGGACAGTGGGCAGAAAAAAAACCGGAATTTTTACCGGGGCAATTATTCTGATGACGATCATTTCGGTCATTTTTGCTGTATCCCTTATTTCTTCGCTCATCACACAAATGGTGAAGCCTGAGGTTTTTGTTAGTAAGGATGATCAGTTTGCGGTTACAGCCCCGTGGAATTGGTCACGAGATGATACGATTAATGAGGATGCGGCCATCTCCATTAAAAATGAATTTACAGAAAGATATGTAATTGTATTGTCAGAACCGAAAAGCGATTTTGACAGCAGTATGACTCTTCAAGAATATAAAGGAATCATTAAAGATCATTTGGTGTCAGGAATTACGGCCCCTGAATTGGGGGACCCTTCTGACATCTTGGTAAATGGATACCCTGCCATCGAATTTACCCTGAAAGGAGAAGTGGAAGGGACTCCGATTATGTATAACGTGACTACGATTGAAACACCTTCGCATTATCATCAAGTGCTTGCCTGGACCTACGCTTCCCGATACAGCAGGGCACAGCAAGAGCTGCGCAAGATTAGAGACAGTTTCCGTGAAATGAACAGGTAGGCGCTACCTGTGATGTTAAGCTATACAGCGCGCAGAAAGCAGAAAAAGCAGACAGCTCACAGGAGCGTCTGCTTTTTCTTATATAACGATCTTCCCTAAGACCGCTTGATCACTCGCAATCCGGCGACTTTTGCCACCTTGCCTTGTGGATAGGCTTTGAATTGAATCGTAACTTCATTCTTTTGGTTCGTCACAGACAGAGGCAGCTCATAGGCGAACGTTTCGAATTTATTCATTTCCTCGGATTCCAGCTTGCCTTCCCCTAAAATCTGACCATCTGCAGTGATGTCAAAGTCACGATGAGAACGGTTGGAGTCCTTCAGATAAGTCACCGCCAATTGGACAGGCTCATCCGGGAGCACCTTCATGACAAAAGAGAACCAGCCCCCAGGCCATGTATCGCGATATTTACGGTTATAGATGGACCCCAGACTCACATGTTCGCCTGTAAAGGCATGATCCCGTTCCGGCTGCATTTCGGCAGGTTGCACAACATCCACTGTAAGTCGTTCCAGCTCCACTTGGTACGCTAACGCGGTACGATATTCTGCCTCTGTTGAAGCCCATTCCTCCTTGGAAAAGAGATCCCAATAGACGGTATAAGAACGATCATACATCTGATAAAACGGACGAAGCTGCAAGTCTCCGACATAGCCTAAGTCATTCATGCGGAATACATTAGGCTCGTTGTTGTCAGGAACCAGCTTCGATGTCAACGAGTCGGCCGATCCGATCAGTACAGACGCCAGCAGGCGCTCCTCGTTGGACTCCTGTGCGACAGGACCAAGGTCCCCAGCCAGCACAAGCGGGCCGTACATAAAAGCAATTCGGCGCGGATTATCCGGCATTTCCTCGATTCTTACTGTCATAGGAATGGCGTACTCAATGATATCCTCATCGTTCCATTCCCGTTCGATTACAACGTAGCTAGTAGGACAAGCCTCTGCGGCATACTCTTCCCCGTTGATTTTAATCATCATACCTTGCTCCGCCCAATACGGGCATCTTAGCTTGATCGTGAAGAATTTGGGCTTCTTGCTGATGACGCGCAGCGTTCCCCGCCCATTTTGCGGAAAGAGCGTGTCTTGTTTGAGCTGTACGCCCATCTCGTCCCACGTCACGGTAGAAGGGACATATTGATTGACATAGATCGTTTCTGGCGTGTGAAAATAAATCGCAGTGCCGTACATGGAGTGGCTTTCCATACCGGACCCGACACAGCATGTAAAATCCTCATATTGAGAATTGAAGGACTTGTGTCCTCCCATTTCCAGCGATACAAAATAGCATACACGTCCATCGACAGGCTGCTGTGAAGCCAAAATATGATTGAACATCGCTCGTTCATAGTAGTCGGCATAGGCTGCGTACGCGTCCCACTCGAACATATGTCTTGTTAATTTCAGCATATTGTAGGTGTTGCAGGTTTCACAGGTCCCTTCGCCCAAACGGTCATTCAGCTTCCCGGGTTCACCAAAATGTTCATTATAGCTATTGCCGCCGATCACGTAGGAATGCTTGTGAACAACCCGATCCCAGAAAAAGCGGGAGAGGTCCGCATATTGCGGTTTGCCCGTCATTTCAAATTGCCGTGCAGCGCCAATGATTTTGGGGATTTGCGTATTGGCATGTCGCCCTGCCAGCGTATCTTGGCCGTCCGCGAGATCATTTAGCACCTCTCCGTGATAAAAGCGTTCCGCCAGGCTCAAAAAGCGTTCTTCTCCCGAATGTTCCGCGAGATCCGTCAGCACCTCGTTCATACCGCCAAACTCGCAATGCAGCACCTGCTGCACCTGATCATCGTCCAGCCCT
The DNA here is from genome assembly GCF_059772165.1 of Paenibacillus sp. TY11. NCBI lineage: Bacteria > Bacillati > Bacillota > Bacilli > Caryophanales > Paenibacillaceae > Paenibacillus > Paenibacillus sp. TY11. The sequence goes on from NZ_JCBAIQ010000011.1 coordinate 76,970, forward strand.
TGAAGTACATCCTCCAGCCAGTTGCCGAGTTTGATTTCTATAGACAGGGCCTTGGGATGATGCGCCAGCAGATGTGCATCACGCAAGCCCGCGAAAAGTTTGTGCATGGTATATAGCGGCACCCAGCCGCCGTTCAGATCAAAGCCCTGGGAGCGGATATCTCCGGCTTTTACTTCCTCAAAAATCTCTTTTCCGCGTGGAATGCCGGAAATGTATCCGTTTCCATGACTGTTTTGACATATTTCCAACTCGTCGACCACATAGTTCACTCGTTCCAGCAGTCTTTTGTCGCCTGTGGAGGCAAACATCAGCGCACAGCCAGACAGGTAGTGACCGAGTGTATGTCCGCTGATGCCACGCGCTTCCCAGCCCTCATAGTGAGCTGCTTTGGGCTCCAGTCCCGCATATTCACGAAAGCGCGATAATAAACGGTCGGGTTCCAAACTCAGCAGATAGGCCGTATTCAGTTCCATCGCATGTAAAAGCGGGCCGGAATCAATTCTTACTTTATGCAAGTCAAAAGCTTTAGCTTTCAAAATCATCGCTCCTTAGCTAAGATGAAAGTGTATATTTCTCCACTACATTAGCATTGCAATCGCGGTATGTCAGTAGCTTAACCATACAATGGGTGGACAAATCCGAACATGAATCTAAAGAGGCGATAACATGACCTATCTGAAAGTAAATGTAGATGCTCCGATCCAACTGATCTCGGCAGGCGAGTTTGTTTCCGAGGTGCCTTGGAAGCATATGAGTCGTTCCATTGAGAACTTTGAGCTGATCCTGGGTGTCCAAGAGACGGTATATATACGGGAGGAACAGGAACATTTTGAAGTAGGCGAGGGAGATATTCTATTGCTTTACCCCGGTCGTACGCATAAAGGATACCGGGAATCGTTGCCGGGCGTAAAATTTTATTGGTTTCATTTCGATGTTCCCACGACCCCGAAAGTATTATCTAATGAGGAAATGAAGCAGGAAACAAGGTCTATGGATGGGCTTTTGCAGCGTCACGGTGTGGTGCGGGATATCTATTTACCGCAATGTGTACAGGCAGACAACGGAGATCGGATTCATATTATCGTCAATCAAATTTTGCATGTAGCCAACTCACATTATCTTACGTATCACAGTGCAAATTATTTGTTCACCTCGCTGCTGATCGAGATATCTGAACTGGCGCTCAGCCGCTTGCTTTCCAATCCTGTCAGTTCACAGGGGAATGTGAGTTTTAACAAAATTATCGAGTGGACCCGAATTCATGCTGAAGAGCCGCTGACCGTGACGGATTTAGCCCGGAAGTTCAATTACAACAAGGATTATATATCTCGTTTGTTCAAGCAAAATACAGGCATGCGTCCCCTGGAGTTCATTCACAGTATTCGTATCAACAAAGCCAAGGAGTTGATTTCCCGTACAGATATGAGCATTAAGCAGGTTGCCGAAGAGGCAGGATATAGCGATGAGAAGTATTTTATGCGTTTGTTCAAAAAGAGAGTCCATATGACTCCTTCCCAATATCGGAACGCCTATCACAAAACATTTATGAACAATGTCTAGTACATTTCCGCTTGGATCGTAAATGCAGAGCTGGATGTATCCACCATTCACTTGCAGCGAAGATCAATGATAGATCGATGATTTGACCGAGGACTGACCAACCTGTCACCAGAGAAATAGCTTGTCAGACTGTAATTTGGTAATCTGATATAAGAGATTAAATGAGAGCAAGCAATACATAATACTTCAATGTAAAGGGGCGAGTGAGATGCTGCAACCACCATTAAAGGATGAACTGACTCGAATACTGGAAGGGCATCCACTGGATGAACAATTAAAAGAAGCGATCTATCAGGAAGCTCAGGCTGCTATACAATTTCATGTTGAACATGAAGAAAATTATGAGCATGTTGGCAATAGCCGAATCGCCGGCTACCCGGATTTGCCGCCCTCGATAGAGTGGCCTTGTAATTCAGACGGGGAATATTATACATTTATTGCTCAAATTAATTTGGGCGAGCTGCCATTTTCACCATTTGAGGGATTGCCTCATCAGGGCATACTTTACTTTTTTCTTGGGCTGGATGAGCCCGCCTATGATATTGACCATAAAATCTTTTACTATAACGGTGACAGCAGCGCTTTGGAGAAAACCTTGCCACCGACTGGGAAGGTTGAAGTATGTGCCGAGGACAGGGATTTCACATCTTGTGCAATTTCTTTTCAGCCAATTGTTACCATTCGGTCGGAGAGTGAGCTAGGAGATATTCTTGTAGATGAGTACGAAGAGCTGTATGAGCTTGTATGTGAACATAGTGACACGGTGTGGGGACAGCATCAGTCTTTTGCCGGGAATACCCTGCGGGATGCTTATCTATGCCGAAACGGGCTGGAGGGTCTTCTGTTTAACTGGCATAAGAGTGAGAGTCAGATCCATAAGGAAGTCGAGCAAGCCATGCATAGGGGAAGTACAGAGTACGCGGAGCATTTACGATCCGAAGTGCTGCCTCAGCTGCAAGAATATCAGACGAACAAAGAACAGCATGACAAAGCTTCGGAAAATTGGCATGTTCTGCTCTCGGTATCTTCTTTGGATGAGGTCGGTATGTGCTGGTGGGACGCAGGGTATTTGGAATTTTTGATCGATCAAAGAGACTTGAAGAACCTTGATTTCTCGAAGACATATGTCAATCTTGCTACGAGCTAGCCAGGTGCGGCAGACTCATGCTGATTTAGGGCAAATGATGGGGGGTTAGAGCAGGGCGGTTTTTTGATTGATAAAAGCAATGAATTGAGCATGTGGCACAGTAGGTTTGTTTTGCCTGAGTATCGGGAATCGAACGATCAATAATAGGTGGTCCTATATAGGGCTGCCTTTTTTCGATGTAAATGAACGATTGTACTCCATTATTAGTCTTAATAGATGAGACTACAACAAGGGAGGTGCACGTATATGACTGATCGAGAGCTGTTTGAACTATATAAGGAGCAGATATATTATTTTTGTTATTATTTGATGCAAAATCAAGCAGATGCAGAAGATGTTTGCCAGGAAGTGTTTGTCAAAGCACTTTTGGCCGACAGGTCCAAAGTACAAGATCTCAAATCATGGATTTTGCGAATTGCTTCTAATGAGTGCAGTAATGTGCTTAGAAGGCGAAAAACTGGGCTGATGAAGGAAATACGAACTTTTTTATTGTCACGCCCTCATTCATTTAATCCGGTGGAAGAGAGCTTATATCATCAAGAAACTAAGACAGAGTTACACAAGCTATATAACAAGCTGCCAGATAAAATTCGTATGGTCGTGGTCCTTCGTTATGTAAACGAATTGACTGTGCCGGAGATCTCTAGAGTTATGAATATACCCGAAGGAACAGCTAAATCTAGATTAAATCGGGGGCTTAAACTGCTAAAAAAAATGGTGATACCCCAAGTAAAGGAGATGAGTAGCAGTGAGTCGGTATTTTGAAAAAGAACAGAACATTCCTCAACCTGAATATGATGCAATGTGGGTAAATATAGAACAGGAAGCAACCAAACGAAAAGCAACTCTGCAACAGTCACAGGAAGCACCTATGCATAGAGCAAAAATTGTTCCAGCAAGTATCGTATTCTCATGTTTTCTGCTCGTTGCCATCCCTGTATTCGCTAGTGTGACCATCAATTGGGATAGAATAGGCGGACGTAGTGTAACCAATGCGCTAAATAACGGTATTGGCCAGCGGTATGATCTAAAAGCATCCAATGCAGGCATTACGATGAATTTGAATGGTGTTGTAACGGATGGAGAAAAAATGAAAATGCTTATCTCTCTGGATCCAGGAACCGATCCAACCAGTTATATTGGGTTTGCTATAGAGAAAACTATGGTAACTAGCAATTCTGATACCAAGGAACAAGCACACGGATATTTAAATTACGATCCTAAAAGCCAGAAACTCCTTGGCATTTATGAAACTATTGATACTTTAAAGGATCGTAAAAAAGATTACACACTTGAGGCACAGAATCTAATTTTTTATCGTAACCAGGATATTCCCTTAAAGACGGATCATCAAGCCGGGGACACCCTCGTTACCGGGACCAAGCAGTATCCTACCATTTATATAGAATCCGTTCGACAAACCAACAACAAGACTGTTGTCCGCTTTAGAGTTGCTGCAGCTCCATCCGATTTAGGAAGTGGGAACCCGCATTTGGTAATGAAGGTGGGCGACAAAGAGATAGACGCAATCCCAACCATTCTACCTAGCGACAGCCCAGACTTGCATATTGAGCAGGTATTCAACATGACTGCACAAGATTGGAAGAAGGCAAACCTTCATTTTTGTTACATTGAGGAAGCAAAACGAATTGAAGGTACTTGGAAGTTCGAATTTGAAGCGGATGGAAAAAAAGCAAGTGAAGCGATTTATTCCAAGAAGCTGCATAGCAGCGCTGAATTCCAAGAAAATACAGGCACTACCTTAGAGCAACTGATTGTTACCCCCTTGGATATTGAAATTCTAGTAACAGAGCGTGATTCACTTAAAAAAGGAATTGTTCATTATAAAACAGCTCAGCTGGTTATAGGTGATAAAAAAATTAACGGAGGGTGGAATATTAAAGGAGCTGGTCCTGAAAATTATCAACACTTATATCAATTTGAATCCCCAGAGTGGTATAAGGACTGGTCTGATGTTCCAATGAAACTTATATTGAAAGATGCTGTCATCGAGAAACGTGATACGTCTAAGAATTGGATCACTCTTCATAAACCTAAAGAAGAAAAACAGTTCGCTGAGCTTAATGCGGACGGTTATCAAATTGATTTCACATACTATACAGAGGGAAAAGATTTGATTGTTGAATCGAAATCCGATTCCCCTGGCTTCAAAGGCGTCAACCAAACAACAATGCGAATTAACGGCAAAGAAGTAGTGCCTGAGATCATTGCGAAGGGTATGGTATCCACAGGAGTTAATGTTGACCGTTACAAAGACATTGAATTAGACGGAAAATTGGAACTAAATCCTGGCATCTACAAGTACAGCGATCCTGGACGTGATATTGAAGTTATATTGAAATAGATATGGCCATCGCTGCCTATTCTGCAGATACGTAAATACAAAAGCCCTTCCAGCTTTAGCTTCTCATGAGGGAAGCAGCGGAAGGGCTTTTGTTATATCTACTCGTCTATACAGTGAGCGTGCTTATTTATACCCGTTGCACGGTAAACTCAAATTCCAGCTTTTGATCGGCTGCAATTTGGTATTCTTCATGTACCGGAGCTCCCCAGCTGTCGTCGCCGCCTACACCCATTTGCTTGCCAGCTACAGTGACAACGGTGTAATACACGTTGGGTAGCTCATACAGATGGTAGGCACTTTCCAGCTCAAACGCTGTATACGGCGAAATATTGCATTCCACAGGTGCGGTAGCAGGTGCAGTAATGCGTATACCTCGCTGAGAATCGTCGGTAATATCGACACGGCGCACGCCTGTACGGTTGCCGGATTCCTGCGGTACGACATACCCGGACACGTTATCCGCAGCTTCGTTGCGGAATACGCCTAGTCTTGCGCCAAAGGCACGGTCGATGTAATTCTCTTCCGGTCCCATCGCGTACCAGTCCAGATGGCGGTAGTCCGCTGGAACCTTGAACGAAAGGGCAAAGATCGGCAGGTTAGGCAGCCCCGATACGCCTTCATAAGTCGATTTTACTTTCAGACTGCCATCGGCAAAGACGGTGTAGGCTACTGTTACCTGTACGTCTGCATGGATGCTCAGCGTGTAGCGGAACGTAACGGTTACACGATCTGTCTGCTCTTCCGTGACCTCGATGCCCACACATTTACGCGTCAGACTTGCAGCGAACCAGCCACCGGCTTCAAAGCCCAGTGCGGTTCCCCGATCATTGTCTGTGGTCGCACGCCAGAACAATGGGGCAGGGGGAATGGCAATCATCTCGCGTCCGGCGTAGCGAAGTGAAGTCAGGCTACCTGCTCCTTTGGAGAACATCATGCTGAAATCTGCACCGTGAACGCCAATGTTTACATCGCCATGCACCACTCGTAGGGCGCCGCCCGTAGGGATCTTCAGCGGACTTGGATCTTCCACAATGAAAATATGCTGTCCGAAGGCTACTTCATACCCGGCCTCAGCCCAGAGCGTGGCTTCTTTCAAAACCAGAGATGTGTGAATGACATATTCACCGGGCTTCCCGTCTGTATTAGGGAACGTTAGTGGGATATACGCTTCAGTCTGAGCCGCCACATCCACAGGAATGACATTTCGTGCGATCTCTTTGCCTTCATGGAGCAGGCTGTATACGAGATCGTAGTCACCCGTTCCCTCGAACAGGTTTTCATTGCGGAGAGTCACGCCGTTGCGATCCGGGGTAAGCTTCAGATTTTGATACAGGAATTTGACCTCCTGCATCTTCGGTGAAACCTTCCGGTCCGCGTAGACGATTCCGTCCGTACAGAAGCCATAGTCTGTGGCACGGTCGTCAAAGTCGCCACCGAAAGCGAGGTACTCGCGTCCGTAGCGATCTTTTTTCATAACAGCCTGATCAATATAATCCCAAATAAAACCGCCCTGATACAGCTCGTATTTGTTCTCCAGCTCTGTATACTTGTGCATGCCGCCTACGGAATTACCCATCGCATGCATGTATTCGCAACTGATATACGGCTTTTGCGGATTGTCGTTCAAATATTGCTCGATATCTGCGGGTTTGGCGTACATCCGGCTCTCCATATCGCTGGTGTCATCGTACGTACGGTTGTGGAACACGCCTTCGTAGTGCACCAGACGGCTCGGGTCAGTGGCTCGGAAATAGTTGGCTACATTGCGCAGCACTTCACCTGCATACGACTCATTGCCGCAGGACCAGATCAGAATGGACGCATGGTTTTTGTCCCGTTCCAGCATGGAAATGGCACGATCCATGACGATATCCTGCCACTCAGGCAGATTGGCAGGAATATTCCACGATGGCTCGACGGCGCCGAGTTTTTGCCAGGAACCGTGTGTTTCCAAGTTCATTTCATCAATTACATAGACCCCGTACTCATCGCATAGCTCATACCACAGAGTCTGGTTTGGATAATGAGAGGTACGAACAGCGTTCATATTGTTCTGCTTGAGCGTTTGGATATCCCACAGCATATCTTCACGGGAAATCGCACGTCCGGTGCGAGCGTTAAATTCATGGCGGTTCACACCTTTAAAGACGATACGTTTGCCGTTCAAATGCATGACCTTATTCATCAGCTCAAATTTGCGGAAGCCAATTTTTTGTGGAATGACTTCCACGAGCGATCCACTGGCATCATAAATTTGAATGAACAACGTGTATAAATAGGGTTTCTCGGCGCTCCAGCGCTGCACTTGCTCCAAGATTGCTGACAGCGAAGCTGTGCCATCAGTAAAGTCGGCTTTCAAAGAAGCTACAACATGGCCGGTAGCATCTTTCACATCGACAGTTGCATAGGCCGTTGCCGGCTTTTCCAAGGTCAATTTCAGCTCCAGAAGGCCCTGCGTGTAGGAAGCATCCAGATCCGTCTTGGCATGCAGGTCACGTACGTGAACCGTAGGGATGGTATAGAGATATACGTCTCTGAAAATACCGGAAAAACGCCAAAAGTCCTGATCCTCCAGCCACGCCCCCGTACTTCTCTGATATACCTCTACCGCCAGCTTGTTTTCGCCTGCTTGCAGGAACGGTGTCAGTTCAAAATCAGACGGTGTAAAGCTGTCCTCGCTGTAACCGACAAATTGTCCGTTCAGCCATACATAGAAAGCCGACTCGACGCCTTGGAAAGAAATGAACACAGGCTGTGCGTCGGAAGCCATATTTTCCGGCAAAACAAAGCTTTTGATATAGCTCCCGACCGGGTTGTGATCCTCCGGAATATGGGGTGGGCGAACATCCGAATGTCCATCCCACGGGTACATCGTATTTACGTACTGCATTTGGCCGAAGCCTTGCGTCTGAATATGACCTGGTACCTGAATATCGCTCCAGCCGCCATACTCAAAGTCAGGGGCATAGAACTCTACTGGGCGGCTGGCTGGATTGGTCGCATAGTTAAACTTCCAGCTCCCATTCAGGCTATGACGCCAAGCCATATCGGCTTGCTGCTCCGCTTCCTGAAGCGTGGCGTAATATTTATGATCCGAATAGGCGGGTAGCCGATTTACCGCGAACTTGGTCACATCGGTGAGCCAGTCCAGACTAGGGGTATGAATGGTCAAGGCGAACACTCCTTATTTTTAAAATGAATGAAGAAATTACACTGTAATCTGTTATTTTACCGAGCCAACCATGCCCGCTACAAAGTGCTTCTGCATCAGGAAGAATACCAGTGCAGTCGGCAGCGTGGACAGGACAATGGCGATCATGATGACACCGTAATCCGGTGCATAGCTGGAGCCGAGGTTCGAGATCAACAACGGAATCGTTTGATTCTCCGGCGTTTGCAGCACAATCAGAGGCCAGAGGTAGTTGTTCCAGCTGGACATGAATGTAATGATCGCGGCAGCGGCATAGGTTGTTTTCATCGTAGGCATATACACCCGGAAGAACAGACCCAGCTCGGATAATCCATCCATACGACCTGCTTCGAGCAAATCCTTGGGAAACATCTTGGTGCTTTGACGGAAAAAGAATATCAGGAACGCCGTAGTTACGGTCGGAATGACGACAGAAGAGAGTGTATCAATACCGATCCATGGTATGACATTAGAAATACTGCCGAACATCCGGTAAAGCGGGATCATTATCGCCGCAAACGGAATCATCATAGACATCAGCAGGATATTGAAGACAATGTCTTTCGCTTTACTTCTGTAAATTTCAAAGCCATAGCCTGCCAGTGATGCAATTAACATAGCCAGCAGCGTAGTTGAGATCGAGACTTTTGCAGAATTACTTAATGCGGTAACGATGTCTACTTTTTCGAGCAGATTGTGCATGTTATCCATCAGATGGGAGCCAGGCAGAAGCTTGCCTTTCGTCACATCGACCGACAGGTTCGTGGAGCTGGATAGCATCCAGAGGAACGGGAAAATCGAAACGAACGACACAATGATCAGAAAGGCGTACGTAAATGCTCTTTTTGTTTTCATCATTTTTTCTCACCTGCCACTTTGAACTGGATAATCGACAAGATAATGATCATAATGACGATGGAATAAGATACGGTCGCTGCATAACCAAAGTCGGATGAATATTTGAAGGACAGATTGTAAATATATTGCGAAATTGAAGATGTCGCGTTCCCTGGCCCACCCTTGGTAATATTCATAATTTCATCGAAGAGCTGGAGTGTACCAATGGTCGATGTAATCGAGGTGAACAGGATAATCGGTTTAAGCAGTGGGACGGTAATACTGAAAAACTGTCGGATCGGGGAAGCACCGTCAATACGGGCTGCTTCATAGATGGAGCTGTCAATGTTCTGAAGACCGGACAGGTAAAAGATCATATTATAACCGGTCCAGCGCCATGTGATCGCGATAATAATGGTAACCTTGGCCCAGAAAGGATCTGTAATCCATTGGATTGGCGTGCCAATCACGTGCAGATTCAGCAATAAGGAGTTTACCAGACCGTCGGACGAGAACAGATACTTGAAGACAACCGAATACGCTACAAGGGATGTGATGCACGGCAAGAAGATGGCTGTGCGGAAAAAGCCCTTGAATTTCAGGTTTTTATCATTCAGTAATACGGAAATGAACAGAGCCAGAATGACCATCAAAGGCACCTGGAAAATTAAATAAATAAACGTATTCTTCACGGCAGTTATAAACATTTTATCGGTGAACAGACGCTTGTAGTTATCAATGCCGTTAAAGCTCAGATTAGACCCTGTACCTGTCTTAAAGGACAAGATAAGCGCCTGAATCATCGGATAGAAATAAAAAGCCGCAATCATGATCACTGCGATGGATATGAACAACCATCCTGTCATACCTGCTTTGAGACGTGTTGTAGTTATATTGGGCGCGGCTGTCTTCATACCATTCAACTCCCTGTGCAGCAATAAAACCTTGAACTCGCAAGCCCAAGGTTTTAAGTGCTTATCGTTTTATTGTTTAGCCTTGGCTAGATGGACTGTCTTATTTAAGCTGTGCTTCCGCCTGTCCTTGAGCATCTTTCAGAACGGTGTCTACATCTTTTCCGTTCAGATAGTTTTGAATTTCAACGGTCATGATGTCCTCAATGGCATACGTGTGCAGGCCATAATTGACTTTTGGAACTTGTTTAGTCCAATCTGCAAATTTCTTGTAGACTTTGTCGCCTCCGAAGTACGGATCTTCCACGTCATAAGCTTTACCGCTGGAAGCTGCGTTCAATGAACCGACAATTCCAATTTTGCTCAGCATATCTTGATACAGCTCTGGATCTGTACCGAATGTTTCTTTCAGGAAATCCGCAGCGGTATCTTGACCGTCCGAGTTAAGGACATACCAGGAGCTGCCACCGAGGCTGGAAGCATTCACGGATTCAGGTACATTTTTCAGTTTAGGGAAAGGAACAACGGCCCATTTACCCGATTGTGAAGCTTCTGCTTTGATCGAAGGCGTAATCCAGTTACCTGTAGGTACGGAAGCAACTGCACCACTATTGAAGGCGGCCAGGAATTGACTCCAGTCGGCATTCATTTTTACAATATTTGCGTCAAACAAGGATTTGTACGTCAAGAGCGCTTCTTTCAGAGCTGTATTACCAGCCAGGTTTGGTGTTTTACCGTCTTCTTTCAGGTACCATGAACCTGCAGATTGGATCATACCACGGATCAGACCGAGGTCATTCGGATCTTGAGTCAGCATTTCTTTGCCTGTTTTTTGTTTTACGGCTTTACCGATCTCAATGAATTTGTCCCAATCAATATTGGTCAGGTCCGCTACTTTGTAGCCAGCTTGTTCCAGATAATCCGTTCTTACATACAGTCCCATAACACCGGAGTCAAATGGAACACCGTACTGCTTGCCGTTGTAGCTGGTCGGTCCGATTTTATAATCAGCGAAATCGGATGCTTTGATCGAGCTGGTCATATCATGGAAAGAATCCGGATAGGCTTGCAGGAAGTTCTGTGCCCGGTAATCCTCGATTAGAACCACGTTAGGCAACCCTTTGGTAGAACCGGAGTTAAGGCCGGCATTCATTTTTTGTACGATATCGTTTTGAGCATATTCAACAATGTTTACGGTTACATCTGGATGTTTGGCAACGTAGCGATCTTTCGCCAGCTTCAGAGCTGCGATATTAAAGTTCGGGTCCCAAGCCCAGACGGTGATTTCTTTTTTGCCTGAATCTGTGGTCGTAGCTGCTTTCTCGGAATTGCTGGAGCACGCGGATAACAAGATCAAGCTTGCAATCAGCAGAAGGAAAGTCATTTTTTTCATTTTGTTCAACCCCTACTCTTTTTTTATATGTTGCTTGCCAGTTCTCAACCTCTTAAATGAAAGCGGTTACTTGTTTATGAATCTAGTGTATCATCCAGACTTTATCGGCGTTAGGAATATCTTTATACGGATTGGTCTTATTATTATGATTTATCAAAAAGGCACCGCTTACATTTTGTATTTTATTTGGGTTTTGGTGTTTTTTATAGATTGAACTAAAGAGGTACACGAAGCGCCACTGCGCGGTCGGATGGTGCTTCCCATCGCTGTTGTATCCAGATTTCTTTATTCAATTATATAAGGTTGAAATCTGGATACAGCTTATGCTTCCGATGCGAGCTTTCCTATGGAAAGCTTTTAGGCGACCGCTACGCTTGTACAGCACCATTCCGCCCACTCCGTTCTTGTTCCACTTCTTTGTCTTTAGTTCAGTGTATATATCATTTGCTGGAGTCGTTTGATCTCACGATCAATGGAAGTGTCAATCTCACTTTGGTGCCCTCGCCTTTTTTGCTGGAGATGGTCACGCCATATTCTTCTCCATATAAAAGGGTAATGCGGTTGTGTACGTTCTGGATGCCGATGCCAGTGAACAGTTGGCGTTTACTCTTGGGATTCGGCAGTCCGTCTTGCGCCGTATGTCCGTCCAAATCCATACCGTCTCCATCGTCGACCACCTCACAGATCAATGTATCCTCCGTTTTGGACACTAGTATATAGATAAGACCTGCATTTTTCTCATTAAACGCATGGAAAAAAGAGTTTTCGATAAAAGGCTGAATGATGAGCTTGGGCACATGATACTCCAGACAATCGGGCGATACAAAATAATTCACTTGTACCCGCTGTCCGTAGCGCACATGGTTGATGAACACATAATTTTGCATGTTGGCCATTTCCTGCTCGATGGTGATCGTTTCGCTCACATTACTGATTGTATTTTGCAGTAGGGAAATGAGCGCATTGATGGTCTCGGCGGCGGTTTCCTTGTTTCCTTTAAGCACCAGCATTTTGATCGAAGCCAGTGTATTGTACAGAAAATGCGGATTGATCTGCCGTTGTAGTGCAGCAAGCTCTGCATTTCGTTGACCCTTTTGCGTCTCTAAAAGCTTACGGATATAGTCATTCAGTTCATCCAGCATGTAGTTGTAAGCATGACTTAATTGTCTGACCTCATAGCTGCCCGTTACCGGGATATAATTATCAAAATTTTTCTCGCGTACGGTCGACATTTGCTTGACCAGCCGAGTCAGGGAACGAATCAGGCGACGGGAAATCAGAAAAACGATCACCAAAGCAATCAGTACGATGGCAATGCAGATCCATACAACAGATTTAACGTCAATAATTTGCCCAATGGCGGCTTGTCTGTCAATCATGTTCACCAGATAAAAATCAAATGAAGGGATATAGTTGGAAAGGAGGATACTCTCCCTATTCATCACATCCGCATTAATGTAGTTAAGTCCCTGTTCATTGATTTTTGTGGCATAGCCTAGCAGCTCACTGGAGCGTTGCCCGATCAGATCCTGGCGGTTGCTCGATATAATCAGTCCCGACTTGTCCAAAATAAGCACATCATTGCCGTTGCTCGTGAAATTGTTATAGAAACGGCGAAATTCAGGCTCTCGGATAGCGATGTAGATCATGCCGTACAGGGTACCGCTGGTTCGCTCCATAAATGGTTTGGAGGCGATGATATAGGGTGTTGGCTTTTGCGCGGTACTATTCATTTGTTGTTGAAATAATTCAGTATCCAATTGATACATAAGCTGTGCCGGTCGTGCTACACTTCGGGCTGTAATAGCACTGCTTTTAAGCTCTTCCGCAGTTACAGGCCAATAGGACGAGTCGGAGTAAAAGCTCCGGCCGTTCAGACCTGTTACAGCGACACCGACATCATAGGCATCGACGTTCGATTTAATTTGCTTCATTTGCTGTGCCATTCCGAAGTAAATCCTCGCCGAGTTAATCGAGTCGGATTGGCCGCCAGTCAGATAGTTTTTGACTGTTCCATTTTCGGAAGCATGGGTTACGGCATTCACGATAGAGTCATTGAAGGATTCAAAGCTGGATTGAATCTGACTGAGTACCTTGGCATTCGTAATACTGAATGTCTCAGCAAACAGTCGTTCAGACATCCGAATCGTCACCAAAGAGGTCAGCAAGGACACCGCAGTGATGCTGACCACCATAACAATAAAGATTTTGAAGAACAGACCTTGATATTTGATCTTATGGATATATCTTTTCATATTCAATCTCTTTTCTACTGGCAGATGTGGCTTACTCCCTAATAGAGATGCTCCCGGCGGTACTGACTGGGCGAGTAACCCTTCACTTTTTTGAACACTTTGGTAAAATAGCTGGGGTCCGAATAGCCTACCGTGCTGCTAATATCCGAAATCGACATCGTCCCTGAACGTAGTAACTCCGCGGCTTTTTCAACCCGAATTTTGTTCAGATACTCGCTAAAACCTTCTGTATGGTGTGCCGTAAAATAACTGGACAAATAGGAGGGGTTAAAATGAAAATATTGCCCAAGTGTCGTTAAATTGAGTGTTTCAGCGTGATGTTCCTCAATGTACTCCAGCAGCTTTTTCATGCTTGCGCTACTTCCTTGCTGTGTTTTAGCCATGATCTGCCTGTTCGCTTCCTCCAAAAAAGTCTCCAGCAGTCGCACGGCTTCATGTACGTGAGGGGCATCATTAATTGTTTTGAAATAGGAATATTTCGCCGCATCCAGATCTTTCATATCATACCCCTGATTCCCGAGCAAAATCGTAATGTTGAACACGATATTTCCGAGAAGCGATTTGAATTCAAAAGCGGTAGAGGTATAGTTGCCGGACATGGCTGCTACATAGGATCTCAAATCCTGAAAAGCTGTATCAAAATGCTCGCGCTTCATCTCTTCTGTAAACTGTTTTAAGTTGAACGAGCTGTTTACCTGAACAGGCTGGGGAAGTTCGTCTTCTATCAGCAGCGCTGTTCCTGGGAAATAAAAGCGATAACTCAGCAGTTTTGGCAGTTCATTCTGATAGACTTCGCTAATCCGATTAAAATCATCAAATAGATGGCTGACCGCCCAGCCTGTCTGTGGGTCGATCTGCTTCATCTCCTGAGCAACTTCCCTAACCGCAGCCATCCAGGAGTCTAATTCCCGTGGATCAAGATTAGCTAAAAAAACAGCCGCATAGGTATCAGACGGCAGTTGTTGCAGTACGATGTGTTCACAGGCAGAGGCTACTCGATCTGTAAGCTTGGAAAATAGGTCCGAGGTAGAGGGGGAGCGCCCCTTATTCTGCTGTGCCGACTGTTCTATGCCTATGAGTGCAAAACGGGCATGAGGAAATGCTTGCTTCAGCAGCTCAGCGTCATAGTCTATGCTATAGCCGGAAATCAGTTTTTCGATCACATGATCTATCGTAATTCGATTATTCCCGGCATATTCCTGATACTGAATGGATGGAATTTTGCGAGCCGTTCTCTGGAGCACTTGAAGCAGTTCATCTGTGTCTAGCTTAGGCTTTAAAATATAGTCAGCAACACCTTGCTGAAAGGTGGATCGCACGTAATTAAACTCGCCGTAGCTGCTGAGCACAATGACTTCGATATCTGGATAGTTCTGTCTGACTATGCGCGTCAGCTCCTCGCCGTCCATGATCGGCATTACGATATCCGTAATGACAATATGAGGGCGCAAGGTTTCAATCAGCTCCAACGCTTCTTTCCCGTTAGAGGCCTCACCTACAATTCGAAATCCATACTGTTCCCACGATAAATGATGCTTGATTCCTTGCCGTACCAATATCTCATCATCTACAATCAAAATGTTGCATAGCTCATTCATGGCAGCACTCTCCGTAATTAAACCTATTCAAAAAAGACGCCATTAAGGCGGATGTCCTATCATCTGAGGGATACGCGTTGATAGCGCTTCCAACTCGGTTCAAATATAAAGCATTTAATCTTTACATGCTAACATAACGACACGGCGATTCCAAAGATAATTTGGTTCAAATGACATATAAAAGACCAAAAAGGCTGCCGAGAAGATCTCGACAGCCTGAACAATCGGGATTACTTTATACAGTACCCCATGTCCGATCTCCTGCCAAATATTTTTCAGTCAAAATAGACAGCAGTTGAATACCAACCTCATTATGTCCTCCTTCAGGAAGAATCAGGTCGGCGTATTTCTTGGAAGGCTCAATAAATGCCTCGTGCATAGGCTTAACCGTAGTCAAATAGTGATCGTGGATCGAATGGATGGTGCGGCCGCGTTCTTCAATATCGCGAAGAACCCGACGGAGAATACGCACATCAGGGTCAGTATCCACAAATACCTTAATGTCAAGCAGGCTGCGGAGTTTTTCGTCTGACAGTACGTGTAGACCCTCCAACATTACGATATGATTCGGCAGAAGCTCTACCGTCTCGTCCGTGGAGCGGGCATGAACCGTAAAGTCATACACTGGCGCTTGAGTCGCTTGTCCTTTTTTCAGACATTGGAGATGCTCAATAAGCAAGTCGTTGTCAAAGGCAAACGGATGATCATAATTGACCAAAGCACGTTCGTCATAACTCAGATGTGAATGGTCTTTATAGTAGTTATCCTGAGATATGAAAGTCACTTTATTAGATCCCAGACGCTCAACGACGGCGCGTGCTACCGTCGATTTACCGGAACCTGTACCGCCGGCAATACCAATAATAAGCATGGCGTTTCACTTACCCTTCCCTAAATGTATCCCGATACAACTCAAGTATTGTAGCACAATGCACGCTTTTTTTCATCACTGTTGAGCTTTGTATTTCTTCCATTTCCGTATCTTGGCCCTGAATGTTTTAAATGGTGCCACCGAGTTGATATGAATCCATCTGGTCTTGGGCCAGTTCGGGTTACTGCCAGTCCACTTGTGAATGCCCTGTGTGAAGAGTTCTTCATGACTGAGTGTGTCAATCCAGTCCAGCCATTTTTGCTCGGTCAACTTGAATAAATGGCGTAATTCACTTAAAGAGTGATGGGAGTAGGTCTTGTAAAAGGATTGGTAAAGTTCGCCTAGCCTATTCCATTTATAGTTCGGTGCAGGCATGATGACGGTTTTTCCTTCCTTTTCGTCTCTGTCCCATGACATCACAAGATGAAGCCACCCGAGCTGGTAGGCAATCATTTCTGCGGGTGTTTTATCTACTTCGGGGATTCGAATATCCTTTTGGTTCTCGTCGATCTCCTGAAACTCACCGTCAAATAGTAAGTAGGAGGCATGAACGGCTTCTTTTAACTCTGCTTTGGAAGCGTAGTAGTAGCTAGACATCTAATCGCCCCTTTAAATGATATTGATGATACTCACCTCTTTATATGTACCATTCTCAATATGACAACTGTATGTCTTATTCAAAAATAAAAAAATATCGATTTTTGTGATTTTATGCAAGAGCTTTTGGTGTGTTTACGAAAAAGGACGAAAAATTAATAGAGAATTTAAGACAAAAGATAAGTAATTAGTCATATTTTAATATTTCTTTATATGTCTATAATTATTGGTGGTAGTTGTTTTGGTACTTATTAATTCATTTAAGAAGGAGATTGTTACATGAAGCCAAGTTTGTTGAAGAAATGTGCAAGTGTAATGCTGAGCAGTTCGTTGGCGCTGTCTTTATCGTTACCGTTACTAGGTCATGCGTATGCAGATGGTAATTTACAGGTGAGTGATGATTTTGAACAAGGAGAAGCTCAAGGATGGACCGCAGGTTCGGGAAACTGGTCTGTTGTGAAGGATGGGAATGGCTCTACATACCAACAATCTAGTCGAAGCGAAAGCCATTCCGTTAAAGGTAATGCGTCATGGACGAACTATAGTGTGCAAGCAGATGTGTATGTAAATGATTTTAACGGCTCCAACCGGGTGTATGTTGCAGGTAGATACACAGATGCCGATAACTTCTATGCGGCTACGTTGTACAACAAGAAGGGCGGAGCTCTTGAAATTCGTAAAAAGGTAAACGGCTCTATGAAGACACTGGCTACCAACAAGAATTACAAACTGGACACCCATACATGGTACAGAGTGAAGCTGGAACTGTCCGGTTCGGAAATTAAAATGTACGTCAATGATCAACTGGAGTTGTCCGCAACAGATTCCAGCCTTACTGCGGGAGCCGTTGGTTTGGTAACCTCCAAGACAGTTGCCCAATTCGATAATGTGATTGTATCCGGTGCTTCCTCAGAAGGGGATACAGGTATATCACCTGTGAAACCAGTGCCAGGCAAAGATCAGCCAACTCCTGGAGTGGATAAAAACGCAACCTCCAAAAATAACTACAATTTGACCGGCTTTTCGTATGGTAATACAGGCGGTGGAAACATTGCGGATACAGATGCCAATTACAAAAAGGTTTACAACGCTGTAGATCTCAACGAAGCACTGAAAAAAGGCTCCAAAGTTAAAGTTATTGAGATTATGAACGATCTGGATCTTGGCTGGAATGAAATTCCTAGTGCTGCGAAGGTAATGCCTTTTAGTGCCAACAATCCTGTACAGACACATCCTGTTCTGAAGAAAACAGGTGTGAGCAAAATCTATGTGGAGAACTTGCATGGAGTCACGATTTTCTCAGCGAATGGCGCTAAGATCAAACATGCTGGCTTTGTCATCAAAAGAAGCTCTAATTTGATTTTCCGTAACCTCGAATTTGATGAACTTTGGGAGTGGGATGAAGCAACCAAAGGGAACTATGACAAGAATGACTGGGATTATATTACCATCGAAGGTACAAGTTCCAAGGTATGGATCGACCATTGTACATTTAACAAAGCATATGATGGCTTGGTAGATGTGAAAAAAGGCAGTAACGGAGTCACCATTTCCTGGTCTTTGTTCAAAGGAGATGACCGCAGTTCCAACAGCTGGGTAACCCAACAAGTCAACGCGATGGAAGCAGACAAATCTTCCTACCCTATGTACGCTTATCTGAGAAGCAGTGCAGTAGGCATGAGTAAAGAAGATATCATTGATATTGCAGCAGGACAAAAGAAAGCGCATCTGATCGGTGCTACGGAAATGGCTGGCGACAATGCAGATTTGGAAGTGACGCTGCATCATAATTACTACCTGGATATTCAGGACCGCATGCCTCGTCTGCGTGGCGGTAATGCTCATGTATATAACATCGTTATGGACGATGCTGGATTGGCGAAAGCCAAGAATAGAATTACTTCTGACATGGCTAAAGCAATTGCCGCAAAGGGATACCATTTTGACGTCGTGGGTAACGGTGCGATTTCAACAGAAAACGGTGCGGTACTGCTAGAAAAATCGTATTTAATCGATGTGTTTTCTCCAGTGCGTAATAATCAAAAAGATCCTAACAAAGCGGATTACACAGGTAAAATCAAAGCTGAAGACGTTATCTTTTCGGACAACGGTACCGTGTTCAGAGGAGGCAGTGACGATGCGAATAGCCCGTTAGCCCCTTATCCTGCTAAGACCAAGGACTTCTCTTGGAATGGGTTCACAACGTTGCCATACAGCTATACAACCGAAGACCCTGCCAACCTGGTTGCTCAATTGCAGGGCAAGGATGGAGCGGGTGCAGGCAAGCTGAACTGGTCGAGTGAAAACTGGCTCAAAACGGTGTACAAAACAGCCGTTTCGAAAGATGTGCAAGTGGAGGAAGATTCCGAATAAGTAACATAGAAGAAGCAGCTAGAACAGATATCTTCTGTTCATAGCTGCTTTTTTGTTAACCACGTTTAGGCTACGTTTGGTACGATCTTAGCCGATAACAACGAACGAGGATACGCCAGCAGGTACCGATCTAACCCGGAATAACGTTCCATCGTCTCTAAAAGTACGCAGGGTATAAGGCTGGTTCGTAGGTGTGCGGACTCTGCTGAATCGGGCAGTACCAAAACTGTCGAAGCCTGCAGCTTGCACAAAGCTTCCATCTGCACGCCGGAGTGTTGCAAAAAACCCGGACGTGTTAAAAGGCACACCATTATTGTTAGCCCAGATGACTGTAAATCGACGAAGGGTTTGCGTTGGACTCACATTGTGATATCTCGAAGCAGGAACCTTTCTGCCCGTAGATTTCAACGTTTGTGGAGGACGGATGGCCACTTCAAATCAACTCCTTTGTTGTGATGTGATAGTAAATGCACACAAAGGAGTTTTGGACCGTGCTATAAACTACTTTTCAAATAATTAGGTTAATAGTCGTCCTCATCATGCCCAATCGCGCCGTAGCGTAAAGAGGTCTTTTAATGCGTCTGTCGACAGCTCGGTAATCCAGCCCTCGGTACTGGTAATGATTTGGTCGCTAAGCTGCTGCTTGCTCTCCAGCATTTCATCAATGCGTTCCTCAAGCGTGCCCAGCGAGATAAATTTGTGCACCTGTACATCCTTCGTTTGCCCCATCCGGTAGGCGCGGTCTGTGGCCTGATTTTCAACAGCTGGGTTCCACCAGCGATCAAAGTGAAAGACGTGGTTGGCGGCCGTCAGATTCAGACCCACCCCCCCGGCTTTGAGCGACAAAATAAACACGGAAGGCTGCTCGGCAGGGGGGAGCGTGTGAGATTGGAATTGATCAATCATTCGGTCACGCGCAGTTTTGGATGTGCTACCGTTCAGATAGAGCACAGGCTCTTGCAGCTCCTGAGCGAGTACCCGTTGGAGCATCTGACCCATACCAATATACTGTGTAAAAATAAGGCAGCGCTCGCCCTCCTCTCGCAGTTCCTTGACCATAGCCAGAATGCGCTCCAGCTTGGATGAACGGCTAATGACCGCTTCAAGATCAGACTGACTATAACCGGAAGCCGCGGTATCTGGGAGCGCCTCCTTCGTTAAGAGGGCAGGATGGTCACAAAGCTGCTTCAACTGGGTAAGGGCGGATAAAATGGCTCCTTTCCGTTCAATCCCTTCCAGCTTCTGCATCCGTTCCATCAACTCTTTGACAATCTGGTCATAGAGCGCGCCCTGTTCAGAGGTTAGGTGAATGTAGGTTTTCATCTCATTCTTGTCAGGCAAATCAAGCTGTATAGCAGGGTCCTTCTTTTTGCGCCGCAGCATGAAGGGCTGAACCAGCTTTTGCAAATCTATCGTGCGTTGCTCGTTATGTTCCTTCTCAATAGCATTAATGAAGCGATTGCTAAAGGCGCGTGAGCTGCCCAGATAACCTGGATTGATAAAATCATAAATGGACCATAGCTCGGATAAGCGATTTTCAATTGGTGTCCCGGTTAACGCAATCCGATGCCGTGCAGGAAAGCTACGCACGGCTGTGGATTGCTTGGTTTGCGCATTTTTAATATTCTGCGCTTCATCCAGGCAGACTGAATCCCAAGTCATGCTTTGTAGCAGCTCTTGATCCAGGGTTGCCGTAGCGAAGGAGGTCAGGATGACATCGGCCTGCTCGACTTCTTCGCGGAACAAGTCTCCCTGCTCCCGCTTGCTTCCATAGTGCAGCATCACCTTTAATGAAGGGGCGAAGCGGCTGAGTTCCTTCTGCCAGTTGCCCAGCACCGAAGTCGGGCAAATCAGCAGCGAACTGGAGCGGACGCCCGTCTCGGCGGCAATATCCTGTAGGTGCAGTAAATAAGTAATAAACTGCACTGTTTTACCGAGTCCCATGTCATCGGCCAGACAGGCACCCAGTCCAAAACGCCGTAAAAAGGCAAGCCATGCATACCCGTCTCGCTGATACGTCCGCAGCTCGGCTTGCAGCCCGTCCGGCACGTCCAGTGCGGGCCATTCCGACTGCCGTCCGAGCTGGCTGATCAGCTTCAGCAGATGGGCATTCAGCTCGACTTCCAGTCGGAAGCGTGCCGCATCCTCCGGCTGCTCGCCCGAAGCGTCGCCTTCAGGCTCGTCGGCGTTGCCGAGCAGATGTAGCTGCAGGATGTCCTGGAAGGACAATCCCTGAGCACTGTCGATCCCGGCCATGGCCCGGCGGATCTGCGCCAGCAGTGCGGGGTCGAGCGCGATCCATTGCCCGCGGAAGCGCACCAAGCGCTCGTTGCGAGCCACTAGCTCGGCGAATTCGGACTCGCTCAGATCGGCATCACAGATGGCAACACGCCAATCGAACTGGACAATCGAGTCCAGTCCGAACAGCGAGCTGCCCTTCGTGCGCTCTCCCGCTCCTTCGCCCGGGCGAACCTTGGCCCGCAGCTTTGGCTTCTTGCGGGTGGCTGCCTCCCACCAAGCCGGCAGCAGCACCTGCCAACCGCTTTCCAGCAGACGCTGGCTGTCGGTTGTCAGGAATTGCCACGCCGATTCGTCGGAGAGCGGGCGATTCAGCACGTCATCGCGGCTTCCGGCACGCTGCCCGGCGGGCAAAATAGAGGTCAAGCGTTCCAGCCACCCGGCTGAGCGCTCACGCACATGCGCCGTCCACGCATCGGGCCATGAGCCGGATGCGTACCCACCATCGGCAAGCTGTACAGGCATCAGCAACGCCGGGTCCTGCTTGTCCTGCAACACAAGCTTGAGCTGCCAGGACGGCTCGTCGTCCTCCAGCTCTGGCTCCAGCAGTTGCAGAAGCGGCCGAAATGGCGCGGTATCAGCTTTCCAGCCGATGGTGATAAGCCATGCCTGTGCGTCCAGACCCGCTGCGGCCGGGCGATTGGAGGCGAAGAGAATCGGATACTCTCTTCGCAGATCGGCGGCTTCCGCTTCGGTGCCGTACCAGCGCTGAAATACGGCAGCCGAGAACGCCGCTACCAGCCCTTCGCGCTCGTCCTTCTCCAAGCTGTCAAGCAAAGCAAGCTCTGCCGGTTGGATGTTTTCCAGTGCTTCCGCATCCCAATTCCATTGCAGCTTCCCCGCCTGAAACGCCACGAAGCTGGGCACGTAGGCTTTCGCTTCAATGCAATGAGCAAGTAGAGGGATCAGCCGAAGCCACGGGGCATTTTCTTCGTCCCAGACCCATTCGATATGCTTCAGAAGCTCGCGCTCTGCCAGAAAAGGAATCACTTGCTCCGAGGGCAGCAGGATAATATCCGTGTCTTGAACATGTTGAATCTCCAGCTCGGTGCCGTAAAATGAAGCCTCATGCCAAGCAAACAAACGCTGCTTCAGAATTTGGCCGGAAATGCTATAGTTCATGGAGGAATCGCCATAGATCAGCGCGTCTCCATAGGTAGTTAATTGGATATGCACCGTAATCGTTTCGGTATATTGGCTCATGATAACAATTTCCCTTTCCGCAATTCCTCCTGTAGCGCCCTCAGGCGGCTATGACGGCTGGTAAAGGTCGTGAAGAACAGCTCCCAGCGTGATTCTTGCTTCATTTTCTTGTATAGCTTGAACAGTCGCTTTAACAGCTTGACGGCTGCTTTATAGCTGGCTCTGTTTTTTTCCAGTACATATCGTTCTACCGCTTGATGGTAAAAGGGGAGTAGTAACTCGGGCGCATTCTTTTCAATGGGTTGCAACACGCTCACCCGAAAACTCAAAGGTTCACTGCGTATACTTAGCTGATAGTCGATCCATTGCCGCCATTTTTCGTGGGCAAGTAGCGCCTCTTCATACATTCCTCCAGCAAATGGAAGCATACCAACCAGTGTGTCCCACATGTCCTGCTCCGCTTCGGGAAGGTGCTGCAAAACCAGATCCCAATCATGTATATAATCTTGTAGATGGTCATCCCGATGACTGTGAAGCAAGGGGCCGATATGCCGCAGTCCGTCCTTGAGACGTGCCCAATCTTCGGCTTGACGCAACGTCTGTAAGAACAAAAGTAATTGACTGGAAGAGATTTTTAGTGGAAAAGCTCGTTCCGCCTCCTGAAGCAGTTCCCAGGCTTCATCATCCTGCGATTGGTAAACATGCATCCAGCTTCGGGCCAGCATCCACGGAAGCCGCGCCAAAGTTGCGCCAAGATCCTCCTCAGCCGCCTGTAAATGCTGTAATTCCTCCGTATATATGCTGGAGTCCTGCCTTTCGGGATGCACCCAGTGCAGCCAAAACTGATAATACGCGTCTGAAAAATAAGTACCGTTACGCGCCTCTGTCAGCATTTTTCGGCGCAAATAGGCTAAAGTTTCTGCCATACGGGCTTCTTGCATCGGTTCATCAGTCAGCTCCAGTGGACTCTCAAAATCACGCTCGATAGCTTCTTTAAGCTCATCTGCGGCGATTTGCGTGTAATACCCCATATAGGTATGAGTAGGATAACCCGGCATAGGGGACTGAGGCACCAGCTTTTCCAGCACACGCAGATGAGCATGCAGTCCGTATAGCTGTTGCATGCCAGGTGAAAGCGGCGGCTTCACAGCATAGATCGAGGCTAAAGCGCTTTGAACATATTGGGAATTTTGCGTGTGCACATGGTTAAGAGCGATACACTGATCGAACAGATCATGCCACTCTGAAATGGGCATGTCTGGTATCTTGCTTGCTGTTTTACTGAGAGCGTTTCTTGTTGCTTCCTTGTGATCCGGTGAAAGATTCGACCGGGAAGGAGGTGTGGTACGCGTGTCAGCTTTTGCCGTCAACCGAGTGAATCCCGCCGAATGAGCGTTCACTAATGCATGTACGGAACGTTCCTGTTCATTCGCGTAATTCAATAGTACGGCGATCATATGCTTGCAGTTGGTGTGGACAGGGCATGTGCATCTGCTGGCAGCAAAAGCACTCAAGTGGAAATCTACCTCGTAGAGCTCATTCCCATCCACAACAGCCGCAATATGGTCGAAGTCAGGCATTGCGAATTCTTTTACCTTTCCTTGCTTAAAATATTGAAAGCCTCGTTTGATCGTTACATCAGTAAAATGGTCAGCCACGTTTTGAATAAGCTGCTGCCACTGTATATCATCCATAAGATAGGTTGGTTTCATATGCTTAGTCTCCTAAGAGAGAATAGTCAATCCGATGACTGCTTAACTCTTCTATTATAACAGTTCGCGCACGTAAATTGAGGTGGAGGGAGCAGATGGGAAATTTCGAAGAATAACCCGCTGTGGAAAGTAAAAAGTCCCCTACGTTTATAACGTAAGGGGGCCTGAGTCATCAGCAAAGTTTGGGGGGAATCCCCTTACTGTTTGCCATCAGGATTGCCTTTTCGGTGGAAGACCATGGAGATAACAAGAAGCACCAAGGGTACTGCCGCTCCCATAATAATTCCAAAATAACCTGATATTTTATCGAAATTGCCTATCTCAATAAAGTTTTGGGGATACATGCTCAGGGAAAATATTAAAATTAACGGGAGATAACAGATGTATCTGTTCCACTTTTGGGTGAGTTGGCTGATTCCGGCTACCATATAGAAATAATAATTTGCGGCGGTCATAAAAATTTTGATCGTCCACAAAATGATAAATAATATTTCAAACCGTTCCAGGAACGAGCCGGGGAATTCAATTTGCTGTGCAAAAGAAACGACCGGCCATTGCAATCGGGAAACTTCCTCAACCGACATACAGCCAACGACCATCGTTACCATCAAGAGATACAAACCCATTGCAATTGAGTAGCCGATCCACCCTGCCTTCCATGCTTTTTGTGGATTGACCATCACATTAGTTAATATAAGGAGGGATTCAAAACCTATTGTCGAGAAAGGTATAACCTTAAGAGATTCGAAGATCGGATGCCATCCTTTATGGAAAACAGGGCGCAAATTATCAAGATTAAAATGATTGATATTGAGGATGATCAACAATAAAAAAACAATAAAGGTTAAAGGAAAAAAAAGCTCGACCAATCGAACCATTGCATGGAGACCGCCCCAGGTCAAATACCCAATAAGCAGAAGAAACGGCAAGAGAATCATGCTTAATGGCGTTCTTTCCAATGCAAGGCCTTTGAGGAATTCCGCCATCATTCTGCATACAAGAGAGCAGATCATCGTGCAATGTACAATAAATGCAATATTGATGAGAAGGCCGACGAATTTACCTGCGATTACGGGATTGAGCTCATAGAACGTCTTCCCTGGAAACCTCTGGCACAATTTAACATTGATAAAAACGACGCCTACCCCAAGCAGACTTGCCAGCAAAAGTCCCTGCCACACGTCGGGCGTTTGAGTCTTCTCCGCGATGGTTCTTGGTAAACTGACAATTCCCACAGCGTACACGGTCGAAGTGACTGTAAGTAAGGCTTGAAGGGTAGAGATTTTTTCCTGTTTCATGGAAGGTATGTTGGACATTACGCTCCCTCTCCTTTTGTATAAGCACCAGTTCGTTCAATCTGTACTTCAGCCTGAACGTCGATCGGTATTTGACTGAATGCATCTTGCCAATTTTCCTTTACCCGATCCCAGTAAGCGGGATAGTTCACTTTTACCTTTGTGCCGAAACCCACTACATCTGATCTCATTTTTTTTTGAAGCGTGTTTAACGATTGGGATACGGTCTGTTTGATTTCTTCTTGCGCCGCTTCTTTAGCGGTTCGGATGAACGGTTCCTTCAAGAAATCGGAGGAAATATCCAAGTTTTCATTTAATTTGATATCTGCTTTGATACGAACCGTGAAGGAAAGATCTTGTCCGTTGAGGTGGGGGATAAGTTTACTGTGGGCATCCTCAACTTCAAAGACCATGGGTTGCTCTGACTTTGGTTCCTCCGTTTTAATAATTGAACCCTGCGTTTTTCCAAGCATCCAGTTGATCCCGATGACATCCTCTTCATTTAGCCAATCGGCAAATTTCTTCGTTTTGCCGCTGACTAATGCTGCGCCTGAGAAGTGGTTGCCTTCATTGGTTTCTAGGCATTGAATGACGAAGTCAGCTCCTTGTGAAATATGAGTGGAAATTTCCCCTAATGTTATTTTATGAGGTATTTTAGAGTTGAAAGCGCTATTTTTAGCCAATGCTTCAAGGTCAATGGAAGGTATCTCTTTATGTTTGCCGATCTTATTGAGCGCTTCTTTCGCATCGCCCTTTACGATCATAACAAGTGATTTTCGACTCGGTTTATAGGAACGGGTAAACGTATCTAACAATTGGTCGATTCTTGTTTTTTGTAGAGCTTGTTCACTAATCAAAATCAAACGAATAAAACTATATAAGGGAGCACGGGACACTAGCTTTGCCTGTTCCCTGGAAGCAGTCTGAATGGAAGCTTTGTTAAAGGTTGTTACGTTGCTATACATATTTTTTTTGGATTTCTGCGCTATTAAATGCTGATAGGTAAGTTCCAGCATATCCTGCTGATCCGTATCAATGGCGACGCCCTGAATGATACTCAAGTTATCGATTTCCCTGCTGTCCCAACAACTGGTGAGGAGAGCACATGCGATCCATACGGCAACGCATTTTTGCACCCATAGGATTCGACGAGACAGATAGATGAAAGCGATCATAGGCTTACTTCCTTTTCCTGTTAGATTGTGTTTCGTCCTGTGTCTTTAGCATCATAGGACGCTTTTTGAGGTATTTAAAAGGAGCCCGAATTAAAGTATCTTGTTGATCTCTTAGCCGAATCGGGGCTAGAGGTGACATGAAAGAAACTCCAAAACTTTTGATCTGGACCATGTGCACACCCAAAAAAATAAAGGATAAAATCACGCCATACAGCCCATAAATCCCTGCAATCATCATAATGGGGAACCGAAGAAGGCGAATTCCAATACTTCCGCTGTACTGCGGGCTTGCAAAGGATGCAATTGCGGTGAGACCAACGATAATAATCAGGAAAGCACTTACGACCGCGGCCTCAACAGCTGCTTGTCCAATAACAAGACCGCCTACAATACCGATGACCTGTCCTATCCCTTTGGGTAGCCGCAGACTGGCCTCGCGCAATATTTCCAATGCCACTTCCATAATTAAAGCCTCCACAAAGACGGGAAAAGGAATTCCTTCCCTTGAGGCAACGATAGATATTACCAGCTCGGGCGGGATTAGTCCGGGATGGAAAGAAATGAGTGCGACGTACAGCGAAGGCAGAAATGTTGCAATGAACATCGCCGTTAAACGAAGCATACGGAAAAATGTTCCCAAGGGAAAACGCTCGTAATAATCCTCTGGGGATTGAGCCAGCATCCAGAAGGTCATGGGAGCAATCAGGACAAAAGGGGTGCCATCAAGCATAATGACGACTCTTCCTGACATTAAAGCAGCTATAGCTTTATCCGAGCGTTCAGAGGCTTGAATCTGAGGGAACGGAGACCACGAATGTTCCTCGATCCATTGCTCAATAATCCCGGTATCGGAAGCATCGTCCACATCAATCGTTTCGACTCTTCGCTTCACTTCCTGAACCAGCTCCGGATTTGCAATATCCGATATGTACAAGATCGCTAATTTTCGGGAAGATCTTCTTCCTATAGTTATTTTATCTATTTTAAAACTGATATCTTTGATGTGCCGCCTTACCATTGCCAGGTTGCTTTCCAAATCTTCGATAAAACCTTCCCTCGGTCCCCTCACCAAAATCTCGGTGCTTGGTTCCTTGACACTTCGCTGAGGAAACTTGCCTGTAGCAGCAAAGAAGGCTTCATCGGTTCCTTCGATCAGCAGACAAGTATTTCCCGATAATACTTCAATTACGCACGCCTCAAGGTCTGTTCCTTCTTTCATATTGATCGTAAAAGCCGTCTGCTGTACCAGTTCTTCCTTCAGTTTTTCCGGATTAACTTGGGAGTGGTTTTCACGAATTCCAGTTAAAATGAGCGGCTTAACGATTTGTTCGTTAATCATACTTGTATCCGCGATGCCAGAGAGATAGACCATAGCTACATGAACTCCCGTTTGCCCCACATCCATTTTTTTGAAGACGACGTCAGGAAGATGACCCAGAGTCTTTTTTAGATGATCTAATTTCGCCTCAAGTGATCTTGCCATGACTCTTCCCCCTTCAAAAGCTTAAATCATGATATACATGTAATATGTGTAAAATGGTGATAAATATTCATGGGATAAAACCGAACTTCATGTATTCTACGATGATAGAAAATGAGGAGTCTTAGAGTCACAGGGGGGTATTCCCTTCTTCCAGTACAAGCAAAAACGAACACCAAAAGGTGTCCGTCTCTGGGATGACGCCATATAAACTACTCCAAGTGTAGTCATTTTTTGAACTCGATAAAATGTTCCTCCAACGTGCTCAAAGACAGCTCGGCTGTAGTGGCTACCACGATATCCGCGCCTTGCATTTGCGAAGGCGTTCCTACACCGACCGCGAACATCCCGGCACCCTTGATCGCCTGTATGCCAGCCTGTGCATCTTCTACACCGATACAGTCGGCAGGCTGAACGCCCAGATTGGCGGCTCCGGTGAGGAAAATTTCCGGGTCAGGCTTGCCATGCCGAATGGCTGTAACATCCACCACACTGTCAAAATAGTGCGCTAGCTCCAGCCGCTCCAGTATAAACGCTGCATTTTTGCTCGCAGAGGCCAGCGCGATGCCGATTCTGGCTTCACGAAGCTCCGTCAAAAGCGGACGGATGCCTGGTAGTACGTCTGCCGGGGTCAAAGCCGAGATGAGCCGCTGGTACTCCGTATTTTTTCGTGTGGCCAGTTCTCGCTTGTCTTCGTCTGAATACGCATCGGACAGGTTGCCGCGCGCCAGTATTTTGTCGAGCGATTCCGTACGGCTGATCCCTTTTAACTGCTCATTAAATTCTCGATCAAAAGGAATGCCCAACGCTGCCGCCAAGCTGCCCCATGCCTGAAAATGATATTCGGCGGTATCTGTAATGACTCCGTCCAGATCAAAAATGACTGCCTTCATTTGGTTTCCCCCTGTCTGCCCGATTTATGAAACACTGTTCGTCATTAACGGCTGCCCACTGGTAATGTGCGTTGGCTGTCCATACAGCTCCAGCGTCAGGGGTTCTCCGTCCAACAGGGTAATGATTACTTCATTTTCCTGTACGAGAATACTTAGCAAGCGACCGCGATAGTTGATTTTAAACGTATATTTGTTCCAGCCCTGAGGCAGGAAGGGGGAAAAGCTTAATGTTTCACGATACGTTCTCATCCCGGCAAATCCCTGTACAATCGCCAGCCAGCTTCCCGTCATGGAAGTGATATGAAGTCCGTCTTCGGTATCGTTATTATAGTTATCCAGATCCAGACGGGCCGTCCGCTTATACATCTCGACTGCCTTCTCCTCCATTTTGAGTTCGGCGGCCAGCACGGCGTGAATGGACGGGGACAGACTGGATTCATGAACGGTCATTGGCTCGTAAAATTCAAAATTGCGTGCTTTTTCCTCCAGCGTGAACTGATCTCCAAAGAAATATAGTCCTTGCAGCACATCCGCTTGCTTAATGAAGCAGGAACGGAGAATTTTATCCCATGACCATTTCTGATTTAGCGGCAGATGACTTGGATCAAGGGAGGACACAGGCTGCAGATCCTTATCCATAAAGGTATCGTGTTGTACGAAAATACCCCGCTCCTCATCATAGGGATAATACATGTGGGTGATGATATCCTGCCAATGCGCAAGCTCATCAGCCGTAACCGCCAGATGCTCCGATTTCTCTGCCGAAATTTGAGGTAAGACCGATAATGTATATTTTAAAACCCATGCAGCCAGCGTGTTGGTATACCAGTTGTTATTGACGTTATTTTCGTATTCGTTCGGCCCGGTAACCCCGTGGATCATATACTGCTGCTGGCTTTTGGAAAAATGAACCCGGTCGGCCCAGAAGCGGCTAATTTCGACCAGTACATCTATTCCATAGTGATACAGATAGGTCAAGTCACCTGTATAGTTGGTGTAATTGTAAATGGCATACGCAATGGCCCCGTTACGGTGAATTTCCTCGAAGGTAATCTCCCATTCGTTATGGCACTCCACACCTGTAAAAGTGACCATAGGGTATAGTGCACCTCGTAGCCCTTGCTGGGCAGCGTTATGCTTGGCACCCTCAAGTTGTTGGTAGCGGTACAGCAGCAGATTTCGGGTTACATCCGGGTCTGCGAGCGCCAGGTACATAGGTACGGCATATGCTTCTGTGTCCCAATAGGTGGCACCGCCATATTTTTCACCTGTAAAGCCTTTGGGACCAATGTTCAGACGGGCATCTTCGCCGTAGTACGTAGAGAACAGCTGAAAAATGTTAAAGCGTATTCCCTGCTGGGCCTCTGTATCTCCCTCGATTTCTACATCTGCTTTGTCCCAACGTCTGGCCCAAGCTGCGACATGCTCCTGCTTGAGGGAGGTGTAGCCTTTGTTCACAGCCTCCACGGCGATGCGTTCAGCTTGTGGAATCAGTGCATCCTTTTCCATATCCCGTGAGGTGGTAACAGCCACAATTTTTTGCAGATAGATACTGTCGCCTGGAGCGACGCTGTATTGATAGTGGCGTGCAGCATACAAAAAGCTCTCTTCCGTCGTCTGCTGATCCTGTCCCTCGGTCACAATACCCATGGTAGCGTTTACGGTAAAGCGCGGAATACCGAAGGGATTATCTATAGTTGTTGTGGACAGGCTGATGAATTGTTCTTGAACCTCTCGGGCCTCCTCCAACCAAAAAACCTCATCATAGTTCGTGTCTTCATTCTTCGTATTGCCGTCCAGATAGGGGACAAGCTCTATGGTTAGAGGCTGCTCGCTTATATTCGTAGCTTGGTAATCAATCAGGCATAGCTCACGAGTGGTGATGCTCAGAAAACGCTCCGTAGTGATACGAACCTGATCATTCACGGTGCAGGCGCGCCGCAGAATACCCTGCTTCATGTCCAGTTCCTGCACAAAATCACTGATGTGTGCCGTAAATAAATCTACTTCCTCCTGGTTTACGATCAGACTGATGCCGATAAAGTTCATGGCATTGATGACCTTGCCAAAATATTCAGGATAGCCATTTTTCCACCAGCCGACCTTGGTTTTGTCGGGGAACCACACACCGGAGATATAAGTTCCCTGATGATGATCACCTGAATAAGCTTCTTCAAAATTGCCGCGCATGCCCATATAACCGTTGCCTATGGACGTTATGCTTTCCTGTAATCGCATGTGTGTGCTATGTAGAGTGTGGGTTGTCAGCTTCCAACTATCTACGTCAAATAATCGGTTGTAAACCATGATTGCGTACCCCTCTCGGAAAATGAGATCGTTGTTTTAACGAAACCAGTATATGAGCGAGTTCAGTATATAGTGCAACCGTTTGCCCTGTCAACGCAAAAAAACTGATTTTATGGATGTCCACAAAATCAGTTTTTGTTCATTCCTCGGAGAATCATAGTGCCTGGCTGGATTCGCGTTCCACGATTCGGTGGGGAACAATGATGTGTTTGGTCAATTCCTTGGGGTCTTCGATTTTCTCGATCAGGCTTTTGGCTGCCTGATAACCAAGGGTGAAGATATCAATATCCACGGAAGTAAGAGGGGGATTCATCAGATCAGCCAACATCAAATTATTAAAGCTCACCATGGATAGCTGCTCTGGCATGGATACGCCTAGTTGAGAAAGCATTTTCTGTACTGCCATGGCTACAAGGTCGTCGCTAACGATCATAGCGGTAGGCGGCGGGGAAGCCTGCAATAACGTGCGCATGTCCTCCAGATTAAAAGGCTCCCTGACCACGTATTCCTCCGGTAGAGGCAAGCCCGCCTCTCGCAGCGCATCCTGGTAGCCTCGGAGTCTTTCAATATTCACGATGTGTTCACGATCACCGCCAACATAAGCAATGCGCTGATGATTCAGCCCAGTCAAATAAGTGACCACATCCTTGGCAGCCTGGTAGTTATCGTTGTCTACATGGGTGGTTTCACTGACAAATTGCTGAGGCTTGCCGATTACGGTGTAGGGTATTTTTTCTTTATGAAAATACTCCACGATGCTATCTTTTTGCTTGGAGTACAGGACAATGTAGCCGTCAACGCGTCCGGTCCGGGTCATCAGCTTTACGCGAGATAGCAATTCATCGCTCGTTTTTCCTGTCACAATTGACAGTGTATAGTTGTGCTCATTTACCCATTCGCTGATCCCGCGGAGGCTTTCCGGAAAGAACGGATTTTGAAAGATTGCCACATCCGATTCAGGCATAATAATGCCAATCGACTGTGTGACACGGTTAGCCAGACTCTGAGCTGAATAGTTGGGTTCATAGCCAAGCGCCTTCATTTCTTTACGGACACGTGCCTTGGTGGCTTCGCTGATTTTGGGGCTGTCTTGAATGACGCGGGATACGGTGGAAGTAGCAACATTAGCACGTTTTGCGACATCTTTGATGGTTACTGCCATCGTCTTCGTCTCCTTTTGCTATCTCAAGCAGGAAATATTATGTTCTATCATACGATATTGCTCGAAAATCAACAAATTCGCGGCTTTTTCGAGTATTTCTATCATCATTAACCAAGATATTTACAATTAGGGTATTGCCAATAGAAAGCGATATCATTATAATAATCGTGCAACCGATTGCATAATATTTATAGAGTGCGAACAATGCTATACATACTATAAGGGATGGAGATTGAAGGAGAATGAAAAAACTTCTATCATTTGATTTTTGGCAAAAGCTTGGGAAAGCACTGCTTGTGGTTGTTGCTGTCATGCCGGCAGCTGGGATTATGATTTCGCTCGGTAAAGTAGTGGCGATGTTGGCTGGCGATGTTCAAGTCTGGTTGACTGTCGGCGGAGTCATGGAGAATTTGGGTTGGGGTATTATCAATAATTTACACATTCTGTTTGCCGTGGCGATTGGTGGTTCCTGGGCTAAGGAACGGGCGGGAGGAGCTTTTGCTGCCTTAATTGCCTTTATTCTCATTAATATTTCAACAGGAACGATTTTGGGTGTGTCCTCGAAAATGCTAACCCAGGAGGGAGCCACCACCCACACTCTTTTTGGTGCATCCATCCCGGTTAGTGGCTATTTTACCTCTGTCTTAGGGGCGCCTGCACTTAATATGGGTGTGTTTGTCGGTATCATCTCTGGATTTGTCGGGGCCGTGGTATTTAACAAGTACTACAATTACCGCAAGCTGCCAGACGCTTTAGCCTTCTTTAACGGTAAACGTTTTGTTCCTTTTGTCGTGATTTTATGGTCTGTCATCGTAAGTTTGATCATGTCTGCCATCTGGCCATTTGTCCAGGGGGGGATTAATCAGTTCGGTATCTGGTTGGCGACTTCGGGAGAGTCGGCTCCTTTTGTAGCTCCATTTGTCTATGGTACACTGGAAAGACTGCTGATTCCTTTTGGACTTCACCATATGCTGACCGTTCCTATTAACTATACTCAACTTGGTGGCGTTTACACGACACTTACGGGTTCCGGGGCAGGAAGCGTTGTTGCCGGGCAGGACCCGCTGTGGCTGGCTTGGGCAAGTGACCTGAGTACGCTTCGTGGTACCGATCCGGCAGCCTACAATAGCTTGTTGGAAGGCGTGACGCCTGCCCGCTTCAAGGTAGGACAGATGATCGGCGGAGCGGGAATCCTTATGGGACTGGCAGTGGCTATGTATCGCCGTGTAGACAAAGATAAACGCAGCAAGTACAAGTCGATGATTTTCTCAGCTGCTGCAGCTGTCTTTTTAACAGGGGTGACGGAGCCGCTGGAATTCATGTTTATGTTCGTGGCACCTGTGTTGTATGTGGTTTATGCTATTCTTACCGGTATTGCGTTCGGAATGGCCGACATCATACATTTGCGTTTACATTCGTTTGGTATGATTGAACTGCTGACCCGATTGCCGTTGTCTATAAATGCGGGTTTGGTGCAGGATATTATTAACTTCGTGCTGACTTGTGTTGTGTTTGCGGTAGCAACCTACTTTATCGCTTATTTTATGATCGGTAAATTCCAAATGGCTACGCCGGGAAGACTGGGGAACTATACGGATGAGGAGCCTCAGGGGACTTCCGAGGTGGGGAGTACGGAGGTAGATGGTGTGGCGGCTGTTTCCCCGCAAAATCAACTGGCTACGGATATCATCAAGACTCTTGGGGGTGAGCAGAACATTGTCGAGGTGGATGCTTGCATGACCCGCCTACGAGTGACGGTGAAGGATACAGATGCCGTTGGGGACGAAAAGACGTGGAAAGCGCTGGGTGCCCTGGGCTTGATTAAAGTAGACAATGGGGTGCAGGCGGTTTACGGGCCGAAGGCCGATGTGCTTAAATCAGATATACAAGACATACTCAACAGGTGATTACTTTGAAGTTGTTAACCTTAAATGCACATGCTTGGATGGAAGAAAACCAGCACGATAAGCTAAAGCAACTGGCTGCTTTTATTGATGAACAGCAGTTTGATGTCATTGCTTTGCAGGAAGTGAACCAGTCCATGGAAGAGACTCCTTTGTCACCGGACGATTTGGGCACTTACTATAGCGCAGATCCTGAAGTTGTCATTAAGCGTGATAACTATGCTTATGTGCTGAACGGGCTATTGTCCGAAGCTTATCATTGGACGTGGGCTCCCGCGCATGTTGGTTTTGTCAAATACGATGAGGGTTTGGCGATTCTGTCCAAAACACCGATTACAGATACGGTGAACGAATATGTTTCCTCACTACAGGATTATGACAACTACCGTTCGCGTAAAATTGTCGGCATTCAAACTGTGGTGGACGGGGAGCAGGCCTGGTTTGTAAGTGGACACTATAACTGGTGGAATGATGAGGAATCCTTCCGTGGACTATGGGATCGTACAACAAAAGTGCTGAATTCTTATGCCCCGACTCCTGTGTTTATGATGGGTGATTTCAACAATGCGGCAGAAGTGCGCGGAGAAGGATATGACTATGTACTGCAATCTGGCTGGTCGGATACCTATCCGAATGCAGCAGTACGTGATGAAGGCCACACGGTCATCAAAGCTATTGCAGGCTGGGAAAGTAACGCGAAGCCGCTCCGTATTGACTATATTTTCTCCAATAAGGCGGCACAGGTTCAATCCTCAACCGTTGTACTGAACGGGAAAACAGGACCGGTTGTATCGGATCATTTCGGGGTTGCAGTCGAGTTGGAGCTGTAATGAAAAGAAAGGAGGCCACTTGCTTATGCAAATGGCCTTTTTCTTATAGATTTCGACTTTAACCGAATGAAGTATTGGATAACGATAGCCATAAGCACCAATATCATATTGTAATAAAAAGGGGCATTTATGTTAAAGTGTTCAATGAGTGCGCCTGCGATGATTGGAGAAACGATGGCCCCTAATTCTGAAAGGGATACGACGTTGCCGATAAATGAGCTTCTGCTTTCTTCAGGAATAACATCCCCTAGTTGCGAGTAAAAAGAATCCAGGTAACTGGCTCCGCCAATGCCTCCGATGAACATCCCCAAGTATACGATCCACGGTTCTGTGAACCACAGAAACAAGGCTATTTCCACTATGATCAGCAACAGGCCGATGATACTGAACATTAAGCGATCTTTGAGCAGGTCGGATACTTTGCCGATAAAGGGTGCCGATACAAACGTCGATATCCCGATGATTGTAAAAGCCAGGCTGATTTCTACAGGGCTCCAATGGAGCTTGTAGGTTGCGTACACAGAGAAGTACGTTAAAAAAATGGCGAATGCACTCATTTCAAGGAAATGAACGGTGGAATAGAGCAATAGCTGTTTCGTTAGCATGGTTTTTCTTTTCGGCTCATGAAGGGGCTCGTGCTGTTGCTGAGGTTTGGAAGAGGGACTGGGGAAGGTCATTCTGGAGACGGCAACGAAGGATATGCAAGAAAAAATAGCAACGAAATAGAACGGAACAGATAAAGTAAAATAGGAAACAATCACTCCGCTCATGATAGGCCCTAAAATGGTACCTGCCCCTTCGCTGCTGCTGATATATCCATTGAGAGTGCCTCGATTCTCTGGGGTACTCATATGGTTGATGGTGACTCTTACAAAGACGGTTAGCCCTATAGCTACCAAGCCTTGAAGGAGTCTAAGAATGGATAGAATGATGAAGCTTTCTGCAACCGGGAATAGGAGCATACAAGCGATTTCAGCGATGAGCAAGCTCAACCCCAAGCGTTTTGCGCCGATCTTTTCATAAATTCGTCCTGCCAAGCCCCCACCAAGGAATCTTCCCACATAAAACAGAGAAAATAAAATGCTCATGCCGAGTGCGGATATCCCGAATTGCTCTACATAAATAGCAAAGAGTGGAAGGATCATACTTCCACTCATGTTAGCAATAAGGCTGATAACGATCATACAGGCGATATTACGATTTAAATATAAGAGTCTCTTCATATCCTCGAAACCTCTCTTTGATCTTGCATCATGGGAACCGTTTTTCGGATTGCTCCTAATTATGCATCAACGGCTTCAAATCGAGCTTAGCGGGTTCCCTCATAGGATACGCGGGTGCGTTTCTCGCTGTGCCTAAATTCTGCACCCTTTAAGCGGGAAAGCCGCCTCCTGGTGGTGGCCAAGCTCCATAGATCCGGCGCAGCAGTACGATTTCACCCAAATGATATGAATTGTGGGAAGCAATATTCCGCAGCAGTCCTGCTTTCGTTTCACCTGGGAAATGAGCCAGTGAATCATCCAGTTGCGCGGTTTCGGCAATCTGCACAGCCCGATCTACGCCCTGTAAAAATTCGTTAATGACAGCCTGCCATGCCTCTTCGTTTTGCGGTCCGGTCTCTTCGGGCCAGCTTTCCATGACATTGCCCGGAAGCTGGGGCTTCCGTCCTTCCAGATGCTCCAGCATAAATTGCTGCCAGTAAATCATATGCTTCAACAGTTGATAAATGCTGTAAGGCATTTCTGCATTTTTCTTCCCTGCCAGCTCGACGTCGATGTCTGGCAAAGCCCGAGCCACTCGAATATGTCCACGTTCTCCGATCAGTGATTTAACCAGTGCTTGACCGAATAATTGGTTTGCATCCGACATGTATCATCATCCCTTCTATGGAGAGTTTGTTTCTAGCCTATTCTCATTTAACGATTATACAATTATATTTTCCGAAATGAAAATGATCACGTGGTTTTTTGGAGAGGGACAGGAATGACTATTAAAAAATAGTTGATAATTATTCTCAATTAAACTAAAATAAAATTGTTTCAAAGGAAACGAAATGTCATAGTTAGATATTCTTTTGTATATATACGGAAATGTTAAGGGGAGCTTTTCGTATGTATATATTGTTTCTAGAGAAACGATTAGGTGGTGGAAATATAAATTTTAGACAAAGGAGCGTGAAGCATGGATTACGAAGTGATTGTAGTAGGCGGCGGCCCTGTTGGGATGTGGCTAGCTGCTGAGTTGGCACTGGCGAAGGTAAGTGTTTGTGTAATTGAGCGTTTAGAGGAGCCTATTCCTCAATCGCGCGCGCTAACGTTACATCCACGGACGCTTGAGATGTTTGATATGCGTGGAATGAAGGAACGATTTATGAAGCATGGCAGACCTATACGTACGGGGCATTTTGCAATGCTGGATACCCGTTTGGATTTTTCCGTTCTTGATAGTTCCTCCAATTATACGTTGTTTATCCCACAGGTGATTACAGAGCAGGTGATTGAGGAACATGCGATCAAGCTGGGAGTTGTCGTCCATCGTGGCGAGGAAGTGGTATCTGTGCGGGAGCAGGAGCAAGGCGTAGAAGTGGTGAGTGTACGCGCATCCGGTCCACAAGCAAATGTATCGGTAATGACTGCGGCTTATGTCGTAGGAGCGGATGGGGCGGGAAGTATTGTGCGGAAACAGGCGGGAATTGCTTTTCCTGGCACGGATACTACTCTGACTGCTGTATTAGCGGATGTAGAGCTGGCCGTTCCTCCTGAAAATGGAATACGTTCCGAATACACAGAGCGGGGTGGGGTGATGATTGCCCCCGTTTCTCCGGATATTTACCGGGTTATTTTGACTACACCCCATCTGATGCATGTCCCGAAAGACGTACCTGTAACGCTGGAAGAAATGAAGACAGAACTGCACTATCTTCTCGGTACAGATCTTGGAGCATCCAATCCTCGTTGGCTATCTCGATTCGGGAATGCAACGCGGCAGGCAGAGACGTATCGTAAAGGGAGAATCCTGCTAGCAGGTGATGCTGCGCATATCCACTTCCCGGCAGGTGGACAGGGAATGAATGTTGGCTTGCAAGAGGCGGCAAATCTGGGATGGAAGCTGGCCGGAGTGATTCGTGGCTGGGCTCCGGACTCGCTGCTGAGTAGCTATCATGACGAACGTTATCCGGTTAATACGCAGTTCTTACGGAATACCGAGGTTCAGACCCGCTTATTGGACTTTACGCCTGCTGTATTGGCACACCGCCAATTACATGAGGAATGGTTCCGCCATCCGGAAATTAATCAATCTATGGCAGAGCAGATTAGTGCACTGGATGTATGTTATCCGGCGGCTGGCAATATACCGCAGCATCCACTGAACGGGAAACGGTTTGCTGATTTTGAATTGCATTTGCCTGACGGAATGACAACGTATGCTTACGATCTTCTTCATGAAGGCCGCTTTGTACTTCTCCATCTTGCACAGGATAATGAGGTATCGAATGAGTTTCGCCATAGCTCACTTTCACATATTTCATATGTGGAGGCCGTAGCCGAAGAATTGCCAGTGGGATGGAGAGATGTGCATACGGTTCTCATCCGTCCGGATGGGTATATCGCTTGGGCCATTTCTATGAAACAAACGGATATATTGAGTGTGATTAAGGACGGCATTGCCACATTGGTATAAAGGGGAAAGGGTATGTTCATAACATGACCATATTGTTTCTTGTGAAACAAATGTGGGCTATAATGAAAGGAGGAGTATGCCAAAGGAGTGACTACTTGTTCGTATGGAAAAGGCGACATCGGTTCAGCATGTTTATGATTTGCTTATTAAGATGAATCATCAGTGGGAGCAGCATCAGCAGAGAGAGAGCATGACCTTTCTCGAAGAAATCCGCGAGCATTTTGATGGAATGACTTCGCTCAATATGACGGATGTGCACGTTATGGATTGTATCGGGCGGCATGAGCCGATCAATGTTACAACCTTAGCGCAACGAATGGAGCTGAGCAAGGGTACAGTTTCAAAAGTCAGCACCAAGCTGCTCAAGGAAGGCTGGATTCGCAGAACCCAGCTGAACGACAACAAAAAAGAAATTTATTTTCGGCTAACCCCGTTGGGAAAAAAACTCTTTCTTGTGCATGAGCGGCTGCATGCTGAGGTACAGCAACAGTTATTTCAATTTTTAAATCGTTACAGCTCGGAAGAACTGAATGTCTTGAAACGTCTGCTGTCCGATGGTGTAGATCTCTTGGAAGCTATGGAGTGGCAGGACAAGAGTCTGGACTAAAGGGATATCGAATCATCAACGATGGGCACCTGTTAATCTCCAAGTAATAGATACATGGGGAGATGCAGGTGCTTTTCTTTTAATGTCAGCATTTTTGCATAATTCGATTCCCAACGCTCGAAGGTACAATATATAGACGGACTAACCCGTTCCGATCTATATATTGCTGATTTGTGAATACTCTTGGGATTTATGCAAAATGCTTAATGTAATAGCCGTTTTGCTTCCATATAGAGCACCTGTACGAACTTTTTCGTATTAATGCGGGCTTGGGACAGTGAAGGCTCCACATTGTTTTGCAGCTCCAGCATTTTTTTGCGGATTTCTGTAAAATCAAAAAATTTGGATGCATAATTTTCAAATTTAGGATGGGTATAGTCGGTCAATCCGAGCGATACAATATGGCTTAGTGTCTGGAAAATAGCGCGGCGGACACGTTGCTCGGATGCTTTGATTTCCTTACTCAGCTCTACTGCTGAGGCTGAAGCCCCCAACCGTTTGGACGCTACATTAGCAAATATATCCTTCAACGGCGGGAACAGATAGGGAGATAGATTGCCTGTTTCCTCCTCATACTGGTCCAGAAATTCCAGCATGTCCAGTAAATCCATACTCCCGGCTTCGCCGATCATCCCCATTTCGGAGAGCAGAAACTGCCCGGAAGTTACGATGTTTCGGGTCGGTTCAATTGTTGCCGTTGGGTTATTCGTTGTGAACATCGACAACCCTTGAAGCGTGCGCTGAATATCCGTAATCGACTGCTGCATGCGCAGACGCTCAGCCACCTTATGAATAACTGCAATAATCTCCAGTCGATTCAAAGGCTTGGCCACATAATATTCAATACCGAGCGAGTATGCTTCGCCGATCATGTTTTTGGATTCGATGCGAGAAATCATAATGATTTTGCCGCTGAATTGATCGCCGAGTGCACGCACGGTCTGAATGCCGTCACGAAGCGGCATCAGCAGGTCAATCAGCAATACATCAATCCGGTTCAGCTCCAGCAGGCCGCTATTCACGTAGGAACCATCCTCCGCTTCCCCGATAACTTCCCCTAGACCTTCGTCTTCAATAATGTCTGCCAGCATAGAACGAATCCCCTGATCGTCATCCACAATATAAAAACGCATCCGGGCTATCTTCCTTTCTCCGTCAGTTTCCGTAAAGGCAATATGATTCTAAAAGTGGTCTGTAACCTATCTGTATTCTCTTCTTCATCCTGTTGCAGTTCAATCATTCCTTCAAGGCTCTCCGCAACCTCACGAACATAAAACAATCCCATACCGGTCGACGGCTGTCCTTCCTCATCATACTTGGTCGTATACCCTGGTGTGAAGACCATTTCCCGTTTCCGTTGAGGAATACCCGGACCGTTGTCGGTAACACTAAAGGAAGCTATATCCTCTTTTCCCGGTAGACAGCGAATGGAAACGTCAATCCTTCCGCTGTCCCTCATTGCTTCAACCGCATTGGCTGTCAGGTTATTAATAAGTGTCAAAACGGTATAAACATGTAGCTTGGGCAACAAAGGATCGACATCTAGGGTAAAACGAATGGACTTGTCCAGTGATTGGGCGTATTTGCTGTTCGTTCGGATGATTAGCTCCCCAAGCTCTTGAGAGGCCAAGTAATGCACTCCACTTTCGGCATCAATCAGCTTGGACAAACCAGCAAAAATCCGCTGGCTGTCTTTTTTAATCTCGTGAACCTGTCCGGAAATACGAAGTGCCTGTCTGGCGTAATGTTCTCTATCCTTCAGAGATTCATCCTGCTGCAGTTCACGGTACAGCTCGTAGCTTTCACGAGTGATTTGTTCTGCATGTGACAGCGTCTTGCCTAACTGGACCGACTCTTCATACAAGTCCGATACAAGGAGTAAAATTCGTTCCGTTTGCTGCCTTTGTGCCTCTTCATGCTGAACCGATTGATTTAACCGAATCATATTATAGAACCCAAGCACGAAGAAGCTGCGGATCATAGCCATGAAAGCTACTTTGCTGATCTTAATGA
Source organism: Paenibacillus sp. TY11 (assembly GCF_059772165.1). Lineage (NCBI taxonomy): Bacteria > Bacillati > Bacillota > Bacilli > Caryophanales > Paenibacillaceae > Paenibacillus > Paenibacillus sp. TY11. Next base: position 118,567 of record NZ_JCBAIQ010000011.1, read on the forward strand.
TGTCCCAGAAATCGCCGTCAATGCTCCACCGGACGCTAAGTTCCGACACACTTGCGGCAACCTCAATCCCTACAGAGAGGATGCCCACGCGGAGTGCGCGGTAAGGCTCAGCATTAATGTTGAGGACCTGAAAGAGCAGGCCGTAAACCATGTAATAAAAAAAGGTAGGGCCGTGCAGTATCAGCAACTCTTCAAAGGGAAGGCCGGGCTGAGTGTAATGATTGAGTAAGATGCGAAAGGCCACTACAGCTATACCCGTAAGCAGTCCCGATAATGCAGGCGGAATATGACGAATAGATAACAGAAAGAAAAAAAATACAGGCGTACCAAAGCTCAGACGGAATGTATTAGCGAACGGGTGAATATTCAGCTCACCTGCGAGCGGTACAAATACAAGCATGAGCAGGAAAAGGAGCGTATTCAACTTCATCCATATTCACCTCCTGGGTATTCAATCAGAAAGGCAATGTAAGCTAAATTCACAGGCTCGCCGTTAAAGTTTGTGAATTTATAGAAAAAAATAAATGCAGCTGTAGATAATTGTCGTTTTTTATAGATCAGATTGTAGTATAAATAACATCATTTGAATATTAAGAACAGCATACTGCAAAAATATACAGATCAGCCAGGGGGGGACACGAAGTGAAAAAGATTAATTTGACGATGCAAATCTTTATCGGTCTGGCTTTAGGTATTATTATTGGTGCCTTATTTTACGGCAATTCAGGGGTGGAAGTCTACTTAAAGCCAATCGGCGATATTTTCATCCGTTTGATCAAGATGATTGTCGTGCCTATTGTAATCTCAACGCTCATTATCGGCGTAGCCGGCGTCGGAGATATGAAAAAACTGGGTAAACTTGGCGGAAAGTCTATTCTGTATTTTGAAATTGTAACGACTATCGCCATCCTTTTCGGACTGCTTGTTGCCAACCTGGTTCGACCTGGTGAGGGCGTGGACATGTCCCACCTGGCCAAGAGTGATATCCATTCCTATGTGGAGACTGCAGAAAAGTCAGGCCATAGCTTTATAGATACGATTGTGCATATTGTTCCTACCAATGTTATTCAAGCTCTCGGCGAGGGAGATATGCTGGCTATTATATTCTTCTCCGTACTGTTTGGACTAGGGGTAGCGGCGATTGGTGACAAGGGCAAGCCCGTGCTGAATTTTTTTGAAGGCGTAGCCGACGCCATGTTCTGGGTAACCAATCAGGTCATGCGCTTGGCTCCGTTCGGTGTATTTGCACTGATTGGAACGACAGTGGCCAAGTTTGGATTGGCCTCGTTATGGCCGTTATTGAAGCTTGTTTTGTCGGTGTACGGCTCCATGGTGCTGTTCATTGTGATTGTTTTTGGAATTATCGCCAAGCTTTGCGGTACCCGTCTCTGGACCATGATTAAAATTTTGAAAAGCGAGCTGTTGCTTGCATACTCGACGGCCAGTTCGGAAAGTGTGCTGCCTAAGATCATGGAGAAGATGGAGAAGTTCGGATGTCCTAAAGGAATTACTTCCTTTGTCATTCCGATTGGATATTCTTTTAATCTGGATGGTTCCACCCTGTATCAGGCACTGGCTGCGATTTTCATTGCCCAAATGTATGGTATTGACCTGCCGATCACTACACAGATCACACTGGTACTAGTGCTGATTATTTCCTCCAAAGGTATTGCAGGTGTGCCGGGTGCTTCCTTTGTCGTTTTGCTCGCTACGCTGGGAGCAGTGAACCTTCCGTTGGAGGGTTTGGCCTTTATCGCTGGTATTGATCGCATTCTGGATATGGCGCGTACGGTAGTCAATGTATTAGGCAACTCGCTTGCCGCTGTGGTCATGTCCAAATGGGAAGGCCAATATGATAAAGAAAAAGGCGAGGAATACGTTGCTTCAATTAAATAAGATACAATAAACTGAATAGTTGATAAAAAGAGCACCTTTGCGAAGTAACGCGAAGGTGTTCTTTTCGTTTCCAGACTTGTTCAGACCTTTCCTTTTTCGACATTTTTCGATGTTTTTTGTATGAATATATAGGTATATGGGCATAAAAAAACGGTTCTTTTTACCTATGTAATTTTAGATTTATTTATAATGATTCTTAATAAAATTCCGATATTAAACTATACCGTTTTATATATTGGCTTAGAAGGGAAGATCATATATGTTTCTTAAGAAAAATGAGACCCACTCACTTGCTCCTTTAGTAGAGGAAAGCCGCAAACTTTCACAAAGAATACAGCAGAAGGATTATTCCGCCACAATACAAGTTTCCTCAGCATCTTCCGAGGTTCAAGAAATTGCAAACAATGTCAACCAAGTGCTTGAGTCCATGAAAAATGATGCTCAACATGTTGACATCCGTCTGAAGCTTGTTACCAAGGCTATAGAGATTGGCTTATGGGACATGGAGGTGATTGCAGGTGATCCCGTCAATCCAAGTAATACGTTCACATGGTCAGAAGAATTTCGTGCTATGCTGGGGTATCAGAACGAAAAGGACTTCCCCAATGTATTGGACAGCTGGGCATCCCGGCTGCACCCCGAAGATCATGACAGGTCATTGGCAGAATTGTCAGATCATTTACTGGATTACACGGGAAAGACGCCTTATGACGTACAGTATCGTTTGAAGCTGAAGCATGGAGAATACCGCTGGTTCCGGGCTACCGGAACGACCATTCGCGATCAGCAGGGAGTGCCGCTTCGTATTGCGGGGGCTTTATTGGATGTGCATGACCAGAAGATTAAGTCCGAAGAGTTGGAGGCCATGGTTACAAGATACGATCTCATTAACCTTGTGCTGGTAGAGGCTCCTTACGATGTAAACATTATTGGAGGAAATATAGAAAATCCGGATAATACATTTTGGTGGTCACCGCAATTCCGCGCAACGCTGGGCTTTAAGGACGAGCAAGATTTCCCAAGCAAGCTTAGCAGTTGGGCTTCAATCCTGTATCCTGAGGATGCCGAAATGGCGATTAAGGTTTTGAATGATCATTTAAATGATTATACGGGACGCACACCGTACGAAATGGAATGCCGTTTAGTGCGTAAGAATGGTGAACATCGGTGGTATCATTGCAGTGGAAAAACATTGCGTGACAGTCAGGGAGTGCCCGTTCGTATTGCGGGTACCATTCGTGATATAACAATGGAAAAGGAAAAGCAGGCTATTGCGGATGAACTCACGCTCAAAATCCAACATCTCTCCGATTCCATTACGGAAATGGTGAACGGCGTCAACTCGGTTAGTAATCAGGCGCAGGAGCTGGCTACGGCTCAAGAGCAATCGACAGAGGCGGCGAATCAGGCCAAAGTCAGTGCAGAAGAGACACAAAACATTTCCAACTTCATTAAAGAGATTGCGAATCAAACGAATCTGCTGGGTCTGAACGCTGCAATTGAGGCATCGCGTGCGGGCGAGCAGGGGCGGGGTTTTGCGGTAGTTGCAGATGAAGTGAGAAAACTTGCCATTCACAGTGCTAATGCGACCGGGAATATCGAGACCAGTCTGGAAGAAATGAAGACACTCATCGAGCGGATTTTGCACAATATCGGTAACATGTCTACGCTGACACAGACACAGGCCGCGCTAACGCAGCAAGTGAATGCATCTACGGATGAGATCAACAGCATGTCCAAAGCTTTGTTGGATTTTGCGAGAACGATGTAAGGCTTCATGTAGAAATTAGGCCGGGCCTTAGGCTCGGTCTCTTTACTGTTTTTGGAAGATGAATTATACTTTTTGAGGATAGATCTAAAAATTACCTCATAGTAACTTTATGTGGAAAAGAGGAATATACTTGAGCTTACTTAGTTCAATATTGGTTGGAATTGTAGCTCTGGAGCACGTGTACATTTTAATATTGGAAATGTTTCTGTGGACGACCCCGCGAGCGATTCGTACGTTCGGTACATCGAAGGAGCTGGCAGGAGTAACCAAATCCATGGCAGCAAATCAGGGACTGTACAACGGTTTTTTGGCAGCCGGATTGGTGTGGGGCTTGTTCTATCCGGATACTGTGATCGGGCGGCAAATCCAACTATTCTTTGTCATTTGCGTGGTGGTGGCTGCGGTGTATGGTGCATTAACAGCCAATAAGTCTATTTTATTAAAACAAGGCCTGCCTGCCATCCTGGCACTAATCAGTTTGTGGATACTCTGAAGACACCCTTAACGGGTGTTTTTTTGCTGAATTCGATCACATAATGTCTGGAATGCTAATGACAAGGGGAATAAACAGTTTTTGACCGATTGTAAATCCGACTATTCCGATTTATACTATTTTTTATTACATACTTAAAGAATTCGGAGGCTATAGCGATGCGTCGTAATTTGACTGGTGTATGGGTACTAATCGTATTGATGTTAGTGGTAAGTGCATGCTCTGGCGGGAATTCGGGATCTTCGTCTGCGACAAATGGTAATACGTCCGGCACAGACGCCACTACAGCTGATAACGGACAGCCAAAAGATGGCGGTAGCCTGATCATCGGTGTGCAAGCTGATCCGGTGGTGCTGAATCCGAACTATGCGGGTGACCGGGTAAGTCTGACGATAGACCAGGCGATATTCGCACCTTTGTTTCAGGTGAACAATGGCAAGAAGACATTTTATTTGGCAGATAGCCTGACTCCTTCAGCAGACAAGCTGATTTATACACTGAAGCTGAAAAAAGATCTGACTTGGCATGATGGCGAGAAACTGACAGCTGACGATGTCGTTTTCACCATTAACAAAATTTTGGATGAGAAGCAGCACAGCTTTTTGAGAAGTAATTTTATGGTTAACGGCAAGCCGGTTCAGGCGAGCAAGGTTGACGATACAACGGTGGACTTCAAGCTGCCTCAGCCAGCCCCTGCTTTTGAAGCAGCACTGGTACAGGTATCCCCGATTCCGAAGCACATTTTCGAGAATGAAGCGGATATTGAGAAAAGTACTAAAAACAACACCCCGATTGGATCAGGTCCTTTCAAATTTAAAGAGTACAAAACCGGTGAGTACGTTACACTCGAACGGTTCGATAACTATTTTGGCGGCAAGCCGCATCTGGATTCTGTGACATATCGGATTGTTAAAGATTCGAATGCTGCGAATTTGGCCCTTCAAAATGGTGAGATCAATGTAAACTATCTCGACCCGCAAAACGTGGATACCATTAAAGCAACAGATAAGTTTGACATTTTCCCTTACAGCGAAGGTCGCTTGGCTTACCTGATGTTTAATGAAAACAGTGATACGAAGCAGTTGAACAAAAAGGAAGTTCGTCAGGCGCTTTCTTATGCGCTGAATCAGGATGAGTTGATTCAAGTATCCTATGGCTCCAAGGATTATGCCGACACTGCGAAATCTGCTCTGACACAGGACGTACTGTATCACACGAATGACGTTGCATTTTTCAATAATGATGTGAACAAGGCAAAAGAGCTACTGAAATCGGCTGGAGCTGAAGGACTGAAGCTGCGCATTATCATTCCGGGCGGCAACAAGGTACAGGAAGCACAAGCGCTCTATATCCAGCAGAAGTTCAAAGATATTGGCGTTCAGTTGGACGTGAACAGCATGGATTCCTCGGCATGGTCGCAAAAATTCGTCGATACGAATGCCAAGGACTTCGATCTGGCGATCAGCGGCTATATCATGGGGTATGACCCTGACGCGTATCGTATTTTGTATAGCACCGGATCGTCCTCCAACTATTCGCATTATTCAAATAAAGAAGTGGATAAGCTGCTGGAAGAGGGCGCGGGTGAGTCGGATACGACTAAACGTGGAGAAATTTATAAAAAGGTACAAGAGTTGCTGGCTGAGGATGCTGTCATCTACCCGATTGCTTATACCAAAACGATTGTAGCCTTCGACAAGCAGTATGGAGGTATTGATCAGGCTGTGTTAAAGCCGGTCGTGATTTTCGAGGATTTATCCAAAATTTATCACAAATAAGACAGGGTTTTCAAAAATAAGCTGGGCTAACCAGCTTATTTTTTTCGAAAACAGCAAGGGGAAGGGAAACGTATGAGACAACTCATCGCCAGAAGGTTGCTGCAAGTTATACCGATGCTATTTTTTGTGTCCATCGTCTGCTTCGGCTTGATCAAGCTGGCTCCAGGTGATCCGGTTCTCTCTTTTGTTACACCGAATATGCATCTGGAAGACATTGAACGAATGAGGCATAGCTTGGGGCTGGACCAGCCCGCTTATGTCCAGTACATATTATGGCTTAAAAAGAGCCTGACGGGTGATCTCGGCTACTCGCTAATTAATCACCAGCCCGTGCTGGATCAGATTCTCGATCGTCTCCCGGCTACAGCCGGGTTGATGGGTGCATCCATCATACTGGCTGTGCTGATTGCAATTCCACTCGGTTTGACGGCAGCGGCTAATCGGAATCGCTGGATCGACAAGCTCATTAATCTGATGTCGTACATCGGGATTTCTGTTCCGCTATTTTGGCTCGGTATTTTACTTATTTATTTGTTTGCGATTTATCTGCATTGGCTTCCGAGTACAGGGATGCGTACCATCGGAACGGACTCGGTGCTGGATGTGATCAAGCATGGAATTTTACCATGTTTTGTACTGGCCTTCGGCTTTCTGTCTGTGTATGTGAGGTACATCCGTTCCAGCACGATTACGCAGCTCAAGGAAGAATACGTGCAGATTCAATACGCGTTCGGGTCTGGAAAACGACTGGTTTTGTTTCGACATGTGCTCAAGCATGTGCTGCTGCCCATCATTACGCTACTTGGAATGTCGGTTGCGGACCTGGTGGCTGGAGCCATTGTGACGGAGACGGTATTTTCCTGGCCGGGCATTGGCTCGCTGGGCATGACGGCTGTAAAAGGGATGGATTACCCCGTCATTATGGGGATTACTTTATTTTCCGCCCTGCTGCTGATCCTGGGTAATCTGCTTGCGGATATCTTGTACAGCATTGCGGATCCGAGAATTAAATCAACGAGGTGAATTCATGAATCGGAGCAAATGGCGCAACATCGGGATCGAGCTGATGACGAGCAAAATGGGCGCCGTCGCCCTCATACTATTGATCGTATTCTCGCTGGGGGCGATTTTCGCATTTTTATCGCCGCAGGACCCGAATAAGCTGAACGTGCTAGAGCGTCTTCAACCACCGGGAGCGGCACACTGGTTTGGGACGGATGATTATGGGCGGGACTATTTTACAAGAGCACTGTACGGCGGACGTGTATCATTGCTGGTAGGCTTCGCGTCCATGATTATTGCGACCAGTATCGGTGCAGTGGTAGGCATTGTGAGCGGTTATTTTGGCGGGTGGATCGACAATCTGCTTATGCGGATTTTGGAGCTGGTCATGTCGATTCCGTCTTTCTTGGTTATTTTGCTGCTGAGTGTGTTTTTGAAGCCGGGTGTTGGCAATATCATTGTCATTATCGCCCTGCTCATGTGGATGAACATTGCCCGGGTGGTCCGGGCAGAGACAATGACGTTGCGCGAACGGGAGTATGTACTATACGCCAAAGCTTCGGGACAGAGTACGTTTGGCATTATCCTGAAGCACATCGTACCGAACCTGATTCCGGTGATTATCGTAGGGGCGACGAACAATATCGCTTCAGCGATTATGATGGAATCGTCACTTAGCTTCCTCGGCTTTGGTGTTCAACTGCCGAACGCTACGTGGGGCAGTATGCTGAATAATGCCCAAGGATATATTGCACAGGCCCCATATATGGCATTATTCCCGGGGTTGCTTATTTTACTGACCGTGTTGAGCTTTAATGTATTGGGGGATGTGCTGCGCGTAGGCTTTGAACCCAAATTAGTGAAACGATGATTCACAGCTACAAGGCCCATAACAAATGGCTCCAGGAGCGACGGAAAGGAGCGAAAACACAATGACGGAACATCTACTATCCGTCGAACAGCTGGAAGTTTCCTTTTTTACTCGTGAGGGGGAGAATCAGGCGGTTCGAGGGGTTAGTTTTCATATTGATGCTGGAGAAACGGTAGGAATCGTAGGAGAATCCGGGAGCGGAAAAAGTGTTACAGCGAAAGCAATCATGTCGATGATCGCCCCGCCGGGCAAGCGGCTGAATGGCGATATCCGTTACCGGGGACAAAGTCTGACCGCTCTGACGGAAAAGCAATGGCGCAAAATACGCGGAAACCAGATTGCGATGGTCTTTCAGGACCCGATGACCTCGCTGAATCCGGTCAAAAAGGTTGGCTATCACCTGATCGAGGTGATTCGCAGACATCGAGGACTGAGCAAGGAAGCGGCTACGCAAGCAGCTGTAGAACTGCTGCGACAAGTAGGCATTACCGAGCCGGAGCGCCGAATGAACCAATACCCGCATCAATTCAGCGGCGGGATGCGCCAGCGGGTGATGATTGCCATGGCACTCTCGTGCAGCCCGGAGCTGCTGATTGCAGATGAGCCGACTACAGCGCTGGACGTGACGATTCAGGCGCAAATCTTGGAGCTGCTCAAGACGTTGAAGCAGCAATCCGACATGGCGATTGCCCTGATCACCCATGATCTGGGCGTCGTCGCCCAGGTGTGCAGCCGTGTCATCGTGATGTACGGCGGTATGGTGATGGAGGAGGGGCGCGTGGACGATATCTTCTATCGTCCGGGCCACCCGTATACGCAGGGCCTGCTGCGCTCTGTGCCCCAGCGTACGAACGGCTTCCGCGAGCGGCTGGTGCCGATTGAGGGCACGCCACCGGATCTGCTGAACCCTCCATCGGGCTGTCCGTTCATGGAACGGTGCCCGCACGCGTTTGCCCGCTGTGTGGAGCGGCCGCCGATGGTGGAGCTGCGCCCTGATCAGCGAGCAGCCTGCTGGCTGAACGAGCCGGACGCTGTGCCTACCGGAGTCTACGAGACGCCGGAAGCGGGCCAGGCGGAAGGAGGGAATAACGGTGAGTGAAGCAAAGCATGTGGTGGGTGAGCGTCAGCCCTTGGTGGAGGTACACCAGCTTAAGAAGCATTTTGTGACCGCAAAAGATTTGTTAGGGCGTAGCTCCGAGGTGCTCAAGGCGGTTGACGGCGTGAGCTTCCAAATCAAGCGTGGCGAGACGTTCGGACTGGTCGGCGAGTCGGGGAGTGGTAAATCGACGGTTGGACGCTGCCTGACACGGTTATACGATTATACAGAAGGTACGGTACGCTTTGACGGTCAGGATATTTCCAAGCTGAACGATAAGCAGCTCAAGCCGCTGCGTCGGCGCATTCAGAGCATTTTTCAGGACCCGTATTCCTCTCTTAATCCGGGTATGAACGTGCTTGACCTGATTGGTGAGCCGATGGATATTCACAGAGTGCATCAGGGCAGTGAGCGTAAGGATGCCGTGGTGGCTTTACTTGAAAAAGTAGGGCTGAAGCGGGAGCATTTGTACCGCTACTCGCACGAGTTCAGTGGCGGGCAGCGCCAGCGGATTTCCATCGCTCGTGCTCTATCCGTGAATCCCGAGTTCATCATCTGTGACGAGCCGATTTCAGCGCTGGATGTGTCCATCCAGGCGCAGGTCATTAACACGCTGGAGGATCTCCAGCAGGAGTTCGGTCTGACGTATCTGTTCATCGCCCATGATTTGTCGATGGTGCGGCATATTTCAGACCGAATCGGTGTGATGTACCATGGGCGACTGGTAGAAGTGGCCGATGCAGATGAGCTGTATGAGCAGCCCGCTCACCCTTATACGCAGGCGCTGCTGTCCTCCATCCCTGTGCCTGATCCGAGAGCGGTCGGAGAGCAGAAGGGACTGGGGGGAGGCTTGGCCCAACCAGAGGGTTCATTGGTATGGGAGAAGGATAACAACAGTGCAACCGAGCTGAGAGAAATCAGTCCCGGCCATTATGTAGCGTACCCGGTTAACCGTTAGGTTAAGATCGGTTGTACGATGTGTATGACCCAAAGGAGGTAAAAAACGATGACTGAATCGACGAAAAGAGTACGTATTTCCCAATGGGACGCGCTCTTGCTGGAATCATTACGCTCTTTAGGCTGGTCCCATGAGGAATTAATCCGTCGAGTGCAGCAAAATGAGCTGCCAACGGACGGACAGTCCGGTTTTGATTATGCGGAGCTTGCCACCGGTCTGGCGTTCAAAGAGCCGGAGGTGTTTGTCAGCGCGGTAACGGACGGATATCAGATCAAGTATAATACGATACGGGGCATTCGGTCATGGATTGCCGCTGCGTTCGGGCGGGAGCCTGAGCTGTCACTGGAGGAAGGAAGCGAAGCCGTTACATCCGAACTGACGCCGGCTGAGTATGATAGGCTAGAGCGGGTACTTTCATTAGGCTGGGTCATCCAGGAAGTACGTCCCCCGGCTGGCGAGATTTCAGGATTATACCGAATTGTGCCTGCTTCACAGGCGAATTAAATCCTGGGTATGGAGTAACACACTTTACCCAGAAATTGAAACGAGCTGACCGATGAGGCCAGCTCGTTTTTTATTACAATCTTTCTTCATCTTTTTTATACAGCATGACCAGACTATTGTGAATGACCCGTGTCATGCAGTAAAAGAAGGCCATTCTGATGGTTTGCATAATGGCTCCCAACAACATGGACATCGATTCCATATGGGAAAAATGTAAGATAAGAATCCGGTTAATAATCCCTTCACCAAACCAGACAAAATATAGCGGAACAATCATCTTTTGAATATAACGAGCTTTGCGCTCCAATTCGGGGTGGAGCGCAAAGTACCTATAAATATGGGTGAATGTATTGGAGAATCCCCACAAATTAATAAAAGGAATCATGCGAGCAATGGCTCCAACGGTACGAATCGGATAATCGGAATGCTTTTGCCGGATGGCTTTATGTACTTGAACTAGCCAGATCAAATAGGTTACAAAACACATGTAGTACAGAACAAAGCTAAAAACTGTAAATTTTTGCTCCAGCTCGTATAGATGGTCGTAATAAAAATCATTTGCGTAAATATACACTAACGTAAAAATAAGGATGAGAAATTCGCCTATAGTGCCCACCGCTAGCAAGGCTTGGTGTACGCTGCCAGCTGTCTTGGACGGGAATGCTTTGGAATCTGAATCATTCAAGATGTACTTCCTCCCAGTCTAGTTGCTTCAAATACACGATAGCATCCTCCAGTGTTTCTACGGGGATAATGCGCAGCTTGAGTCCATGCTCCTTTTGAACTCGGGCAGCTTCTGCTTCGTTGCCTTCCTCACCGTACCATTCATAATCTGCCGGTACGAAAAATAGATCAACCTTTGCGGCCTCGGCTCCCAGCAGCTTTTGCTCCAGCCCACCGACCGATCCGACATCCCCGTACTCTTCCATCGTGCCAGAGCCTGCGATTTTGTGACGTCCACCTTCTGAAAAATCGATGTTGTTGGCTTCCTCATACAGTCCGATGCCTGTCATCAGACCCAAGGAATTTCCCGAAAGTTCCTGCAAATGAGTCAATAGCTCCGCATAGCGAGCATCCTCCAATTTGCTAAGACTCGAGAAGGTCGCCGTAGCCCCAGCTGTGTTGCTGTCTACGCTTAATTCCGTCGCTGCATGTACAGCTTGCATCGCAGAATATTTTAATGTGTCTGTCTCTGTGAGGTCCTTCAAATAAGAGTCCACTTCATCAGGTGCAAGGGGTTCAAATTTAATCTCCCCCCCAGATACATTTTCACTGGAATATACATTCCAACGCTCCAGAAGATTGTTAGCAATACCCGTTTGAACAGACGCAAAAAACACGCTCCCCTGAACGCCAAGATCTTTGACCGGATGCATTTCTCCCTGCAAAATATACTGTGCAGGCATAGGCCGTGTTCCAATAAAGGCAGCGATAGCCGGGATTAGCAATAGGGCGAAGATGAGTATACGTTCTTTGTTTATGCCAAATATCCTTTTGAGGAGATACGGATTACGGCTTGGCACCTCATTCACAACCTTTCCATCTTTTCTCATACGGATATCATCGGTTGAAATGATTAGAAAGGTTACATTTTCCACCATAAATGACCGATAAGAGTATAGTGATAATCGTATTTTATGGTAAATGAGGAAAGGGGATCTTTTAAATCTGATGAGTGAACAAGAAATACATGGGGGTGAACGTGGAGGTGGGACGATTGCCACTGAACCGAACGCAGCTCCACCAAGTCCACAAAGAATTGTTTTGACCTTGGTTACAGGATTTGCTGTATTGATCCTTGGTTTGTTTCTGTCGCTAATCACAGGTATATTTCCTATCAGCTATACAGAGGTATTGGAAGTGTTTTTTTCTTCAAATCCCGATCCCACATTAGAGGAAGTTGTATACCAAATTCGTATGCCATTTGCATTGGATATGTTGTTGCTTGGAGGATGTCTAGCCGTTTCAGGAACTCTTTTACAATTACGAACAGCTAATCGATTTGCATCACCAACCTTAACCGGACTTATGCCTGGGGCAATGGTAGGGCTATGTGTTGTCCTTTTACTTGGGATGGACATAGATTCCTTTGGTAGTATGGCTCTTTGTATTGCAGGAGCGGTGTTTGGAGGATTCATTGTATATACATTGAATAAAATCCGTTTCATTCGAGGACGGTCTGCGGGGATTCATTTATTCATGATTGGTTTCATTATTGATGTTGTCCTTCGTTCAGCGTCGGGAGTTATTATGCTACTTGGAGAAAATCAGCAAGAGTGGGCAATTTCTCAGGGCGGCTGGGGAATAAGAGAAGGATCGTTCACGTTTTGGCTTGCATTGCTTACAATTCTCGTTGTGTGCTCTGTGTTTGCACTCCCCAAGCAGCTTAGTCCGTTATACATTCCCTTCGCGATTGTGTTGACCGCCGTTACTGTGTGGGCATGTGGTACCATCGGATATATAGGACTTATTGTACCTTATTTCATGCGCTGTTTGATAGGAAACCGTCCACGGCTTCTCATTTTGGGCTCCGTCTTTTGGGGGGGCGGTCTGTTGATGCTGGCCAAAGTCATTTCCGCTAAAATTAACGAGCCGGTTGGGTTTCCCGTAACCCCGGTGCTGGCCTGTATCGGCATACCCTTTTTGATCTTTATGGTGTGGATAGAATGGAAAAGAAGCTCTCTGCTTGAAAGCAGTTGATTTTGAACGAGAAAACTTTTTCTAGATCACTGGACTGTTATTATAGGTGCTCTGCCAGATCATCAGACGCTCTTTTTTTATGCTATATTTTATACATAAGGAAAATCAGAGAGTTGAGGTGCAGCATGACAACACTGACTATTGTCGAATCATCCGTCAAACCAGGATTAATGGCTTTTCAGGCAAGCGCTGAAGATCAGGAGCAGGTTCAGGAGTTAATTTTAAAGACGGCCAGATGGCTGCACAGCAAAGGCTCCACGCAATGGGGCAACTTACTAAAAGGAAAAGATGATCACAACCTGGGGGGCGCTATTGCACGCGGAGAAGTGATTATTTTCCGAGCATCAGAGGATCATGGATTGGCAGGCGCAGTGATCTTGCAGCAGCAGCCCAGTGCATGGGACCGTAAGTTGTGGGGATTAGACGAAACGGATTCCGAGGGAGGAACCTCAGTATATCTGCATCGTTTGGTTGTGGATCGAGATAATACCGGGAAGGGTATGGGCCGTGAACTGATGCAATGGATTGAACAAGGTATTCGTTTCACAGGCAAGGATCGAATCCGTTTAGACTGTATTGCAGGGAATGACAAGCTTAGCAAGTTTTACAGACAATGCGGCTATACGTATATAGGCGAAACGGACGGCTATAATATTTTTGAAAAGATGCTAACAGAGATAGGAAAATAAAATTTGTACTGAGCAAAGGGACGTCTAAACAGGCGTCCTTTTTGCTTTGCTGGATTCCGTCATTCTATCCCAATATACGTCTAACTACGAATTAAAGTGTTTTATAAATAAGTTTATTCATTAATTAAAACATCATAAATGAATGTTATAAGTATATATTACGTCATATATATTGAAATGGCCTCCTGGTTTGTGTTACAACTTTAGATAGACATATGGATTAATTCAGGCATGTATCTCGATAAGTGGAGGGAATGAATTCAATGCTGAAAAGAGTGTACTCATTTAACGAAGGTAAGTTGGGGATGAAAGCGCTCCTAGGAGGAAAAGGCGCCAATCTCGCGGAAATGACGACACTGGGTCTCCCGATCCCTCCCGGCTTCACGGTGACCACCGAGGCGTGTCGAGCCTACTTCACTTCCGGCGGCAGGCTCCCGGAGGGCTTATTGGGGGAAATCGTGATTGCCCTGCACGACGTTGAGGAAGCGCAGTCGGCTATATTCGGAGATACGGAGCGGCCTTTGCTGGTATCTGTCCGTTCAGGCTCGGTAACCTCAATGCCCGGTATGATGGATACGATCCTGAATTTGGGTCTGAATGATGAAACCGTGTGTGGATTGGCAGAACAGACGAGAAATGAAACCTTCGCCTATGACTGTTACCGCAGATTTATTCAAATGTTTGGCGAGGTAGTGCTAGGGATAGAATCGATCCATTTTAATCAGCTTCAGGAGCAGAGCAAGCAAACCAACGGGCGTGCCAGTGACCAGGAAGTTAGCGCAGGAGAATGGAAGGAACTGATCGCAAATTATAAAGATCTTGTCGCAGAGCGGAGTGGACAGCCGTTTCCACAGGATGTGTATCAGCAATTGCAACTGGCGGTGGAGGCTGTATTCCGCAGTTGGAACAATATGCGTGCCAAGGTATACCGGAAGGCTTACGGCATTCCAGATGAACAAGGAACAGCAGTGAGCATTCAGGCCATGGTGTTTGGCAATCTCGGCAACGACAGCGGAACCGGAGTGCTCTTCACTCGCAATCCCTCCACAGGTGTGAAGGAATTGTACGGCGAGTATATGGTAAATGCTCAGGGAGAGGACGTCGTGGCAGGAATAAGAACGCCTAACCCTATTCCTCAGCTTTTGGAAGAGCAGCCACTAGTCTATGATCGTTTGGAAGAGTTGGCCTCATTGCTGGAGCGTCATTACCGGGACATGCAGGATATCGAATTTACGATTGAAAAAGGAAATTTGTATCTGCTGCAGACACGCAGTGGCAAAAGAACGGCGCAGGCGGCTGTAAAAATAGCTGTAGATCTGGTGGAGGAAGGGATTATCAGCCAAGAGGAGGCTATCCAGCGGATCGAACCGTCCCACATGGACCAACTGCTGCATCGCTCCATTGATACTTCCACGCCGCTGGTAGCGATTGCCCAAGGTCTGCCAGCCTCACCTGGCGCAGCGAGTGGGCGTATTGTGTTCGACGCGGATACGGCAGAGAACTGGACGAAGGATGGGTATAAAGTCATTCTGGTCAGTGTGGATACCTCGCCCGATGATGTTCACGGAATCATTGCCGCCGAAGGCGTGCTGACGAGTCGAGGTGGGATGACCAGCCATGCAGCTGTGGTTGCAAGGGGCATGGGTAAACCCTGCATTTGCGGCTGTGATGCGCTGAGCATTGATATGGGCAGTCGGAGCGTCAGTATCGGTACCCTGACCTTTCAGGAAGGGGAGGATATTTCGCTCGATTCGACCACCGGACAGGTGTACCAAGGCAGTCTGTCGCTCAATGAGCCGGTCATTACACCCGAGTTACTGAAGCTGCTGGAGATTGCGGACGGAATTCGGACGTTGAAGGTCTACACTAATGCGGATACACCACTCGACGCAGTCAAAGCCCGTGAATTTGGAGCCGAAGGCATCGGGCTTTGTCGGACGGAGCATATGTTTTTCTCCGGCAATCGTCTACCTATCGTTCAGGCGATGATTTTGGCCGATGATCAGGAGGAGCGGATTCTTCATTTGAATCGTCTGCTCCAAATGCAACAATTTGACTTTGAGGCTATGTTCAGTGCGATGGACGGTTTACCGATGACGATTCGCCTGCTGGACCCGCCGTTACATGAGTTCCTGCCGAATCTGGAACAGCTCCAGGAGCGACATCGGGAGCTTGAGCTTTCTGGCGGCCATGCGGAGGGGCTTCAACGTCTTAAAAATACTATCTCCAAGGTGCACGAACTGCGGGAAATTAACCCTATGCTCGGTCTGCGCGGTGTTCGGCTGGGCATTCTGTTTCCAGAGATATACGACATGCAGATTGAAGCGATCTTTAAGGCCGCGGAAGCGGCACTACGCAGGGGCGTGGATGTGAGACCGGGGATTATGATTCCCCTGGTCGGTCACTCCAATGAACTCAAGCAAATGAGGGAACTGGTTGATAAGGTAGCCGTTCAGGTGCTTAGCGAGGAATTCAAGTGGTTCAAGTATCGGGTGGGCACCATGATTGAGGTCCCAAGAGCAGCCCTGCTGGCAGATAGCGTGGCCCAGTACGCCGACTTTTTCTCCTTTGGAACCAATGATCTGACACAAATGACCTTTGGTTACAGTCGGGATGATGCTGAAGGTAAATTCCTCGGCTCCTATATGGAAAAAAATATTCTGGAAACGAACCCTTTTCAGGTGTTGGACCAAGATGGCGTAGGCAAGCTGATCGAATGGGCTGTTGCCAAAGGCAGGGCAAAAAAGCCTTTTCTGGAGACCGGTATCTGTGGTGAGCATGGTGGGGATAGTGAGTCTATTCTCTTTTGTCACCGCAGCGGACTGGACTATGTCAGTTGCTCACCGTACCGGGTGCCATTTGCCCGCATTGCCGCTGCTCAAGCAGCTTTGCTTGTCAGAGCGGAGCAACCTGAGGGAGCGCTGTCCGTTTTGTAGCTGATTCATTTTAATAGCACATTCTAGGCAGCCTTGATCCAAAGGCTGCCTTGTTCGTTTTACAACATAATTTACACACATACCTCTTCGGGAAGAAAAAATTTTATATAAAAAATGAAAATGGGGATATCGCGCCTCCCCCTCCTACATATGATGATAGGGAAAGTTTTGTAAGCGCTTCAATTAAAGATGACATACAACCATGCGAAGCTACAGGAGGCGGTTAAGGTGGACAATTACATGAGCTGGATAAAGATTGGCTTTTTCCTCAGCATTCTGTTTTTACTTGCAACGGCATGCAGTACCTCCCCCAAAATGGAGAACACAGAAGGGCAAAAAGTGCGGCTTACGATGCAGGCTTGGGGTAATCCTGCGGAGGTGAAGGTGTATCAGCGGGCACTGGATGCATTTGAAAAGGAAAACCCGAATATCGAGGTTAAACTGGTGCCTGTACCGGGAGACCAATATGAGCAAAAGCTGTTGACACAGCTTCAGGGAAGTCGCGGGCCGGATGTGTTTTATTCGTATGAACCGACGATTGCGCGTTTGATCGGGGCGAAGCAGGTGCAGCCTTTGGGTGAATTTTTAAAAAGTGATGCGAGTGATGTGAAGGCTGAGGATTTTCCGGAAGGATTATGGGGCCCGGCGAAGCGTGATGGGGAAATCTATGGGGTCACTCCCGACTCGAACCCGATGGTCATGTACTACAACAAAAAAGTGTTTAAGGATGCAGGTGTGAAGACGCCGCAGGAATACTATGACGAAGGCAAGTGGAACTGGGATGCCTTTGAGGAGGTTACATCCAAGCTGAAGGCTGCCGGAAAGCAGGGCTATATTGCGGAAAACTGGTGGGCTCACTGGTATTCATGGGTGTGGTCGAATGGCGGTCGGATCTTTGATGAACAAGGCAAGTATGTGCTGGACCACAATGAAAAGGGCAAGGAAGCCTTCGATTTTATGTACGATATGGTGAAAAAGGGAAATGCGGTATATCTCGGCTCGCTTCCCAAGGGGCAAGGGGCTGACGCGATGTTCATGTCCAATCAGGTGGGTATGCTGGCGGCGGGAAGATGGCTGGAGCCCTTATTCAGTCAAAATAAAAGCCTCGACTTTGATTATATTTACTGGCCTTCCAACACAGGCAAAAATGAACCTGTCGCCATTCCGGTTGCCTACGTAGCTGTGAACAAAAATAGTCCGCATGTGCAAGAGGCCATGAAGCTGGCAGCATTCTATGTCTCTGTGAAGGGGCAGGAAGCGCGGCTGGTTGAAGGTGGGAATGCCATGGGTACGCTTGCCGCCGCAGATAAGAGCATTATGAAAAATGCGACGATTGAGCATTCGAGCTATTTGACCGAGGGGCGTGACATAGGGCATGCTCATGGTTCTGCACTGGCCTATGATGCTCAGGTGCCGGGGTTAAACTCGGATATTACGGAAACCATTGACCTGATGTTCCTGGGCAAGCAGGATGCTGCGGCAACCATTGAAAAGTTGAATCAGATCATATCCAAGGCGGTCAAGTAGGCACGGGATGGCCGTGACCGGGGAGGAGGGTGACAAGATGCAGAAAAAGCATCAAGCGCTGTGGGGCTATCTATTCATTGGCCCCCAGTTTCTTGGTCTGTTATGTTTTTCGCTGTTGCCATTGCTATATGCGTTTTACTTAAGCTTTGTAAACTGGGATGGTTTTGGCGTCCCTTTGTTTGTCGGCTTGGACAATTTCAAAGGCCAATTATCTGATCCTGATTTTTGGAAGGCACTCATCAATACGATGTACTATATGGTGCTGGTCATCCCGGCGGGGATTATGTTGGCTTTGCTCGTGGCCATCGTGCTCAATAAAGTGAAGGGCAAGGAAATCTATCGCTTGTTCTTTTTCATGCCCGTCGTAACCAGCTCGGTATCGGTTGGGGTCATCTGGATGTGGATACTGAACGGCGAATTTGGCATTTTAAATCATTTGCTGCGAGCGATTGGGATTACAGGCCCGATGTGGCTTACCGATACGCAGTGGGTAATTCCATCGATTGCGCTTTTGAGCATATGGCTGGGACTGGGATATAATATGGTCATTTTTCTGGCAGGACTCCAGGGTATCTCCAAAAGCTATTACGAGGCAGCCGAAATTGACGGGGCCAGCAAGTTCCAGCAGCTAAGGTATATTACACTGCCGCTATTGTCACCGACGACCTTTTTTGTCACCATTATGATGGTCATTAGCTCTTTTCAGGTGTTCGATCAGGCGTTCGTTATGACGAATGGGGGGCCAGCCAAAGCAAGCTATACGCTCGTGTACCACATTTACGATCAGGCGTTCATTGACTTCACAATGGGAGAAAGTGCGGCGGCGGCCATGATTTTGTTCGTGATCATTCTCGTATTTACACTGCTGCAATTTAAAATGCAAAAGAGGTGGGT
Source organism: Paenibacillus sp. TY11 (assembly GCF_059772165.1). NCBI lineage: Bacteria > Bacillati > Bacillota > Bacilli > Caryophanales > Paenibacillaceae > Paenibacillus > Paenibacillus sp. TY11. Next base: position 137,682 of record NZ_JCBAIQ010000011.1, read on the forward strand.
GCACTATGGAGATTAGTTGCAGAGGCAGGGTGTTCCTGCGCCATGTGCTGCTCGCTGTCGGCTCTTTAATCATGTTTTTTCCATTCCTGTGGACCATCCTCAGTTCTCTGAAGGATATTTCTCAAATTTTCGTCGTCCCGCCTCAGTGGATTCCCGATCCGTTTGTATGGAGCAACTATCCGGCTTCACTGGAGGCAATGCCCTTCGTGCAGGCGTACATGAACAGCTTTTACATTACGGCCATCATCGTGACAGCGACGCTGATTAGCGCATCTATGGCGGCGTATGCTTTTGCTAAAATCCGTTTTCCAGGTTCGAATGTGCTGTTTATTTTGTTCCTCGCTACGATGATGGTGCCCAAGCAGGTGACGATGATCCCGTTATATTTGGTGATGGACCGCATCGGGTGGCTGGATACGCATTGGTCGCTGATCGTGCCCGGAGCCTTGTTTAATGCATTTGCGGTATTTCTGCTCCGCCAGTTCGTCATGGGTATTCCACGCGATCTGGAGGAAGCGGCGGTAATGGATGGGGCGGGATACATTCGCATTTACTGGAGCGTTATTCTACCACTCATTCGTCCGGCATTGGCGGCGATAGGGATTTTCACCTTTTTGGGTGCCTGGAACAGCTTTCTTGATCCGCTTATCTACCTCAATACACCGGAGAAATTCACAGTTCCGCTTTTGCTTAACAATTTCAAAGGGCTATATACCGCCGATTGGTCACTGATGATGGCGGGTACCACCATTTCTGTCGTCCCGGTGCTGATCGTCTATATCATTGCCCAAAAGCAAATTATTGAAGGCATCACTTTGACGGGAATTAAGGGGTAGGGGCGTTCCCCTGCTCCTTTTTGTGTTCTTTCCGGTACTGTAACGGGGTATGTCCGGTGAATTGTTTGAATACACGACCAAAGTGAGCGATGCTGTCAAAGCCCGTTTTTTCAGCAATGGTGGTCACTTTCCAGTTCGTTTCTCTCAAATACGCCCGAGCCTGCTGGATCCGCACATCCTGAAGATATTCTACTAAGGTAAAACCCGTTGTCTGCTTGAAAATACGGCACAAATATGTGCTGCTAATATAAAAATGCTCTGCCAGCTGATCTAGCGACAGCCTCTCGGCATAATGAGCATGCAGGTATTCAATGACTGAGTACACTCGCTGCTGCTTTTCGCTGCGTTCCGGCACAATGGGATCGACAGTGGCGGATTGTATGCGCTGGATGCGGATAAGCAGCTGGAGCAGCAAGCTTTGGAGATATAGTTGGCGGTAGACGTGTTCTTGATGGTATTCATCCAGCATTTGCCGGAACAGATGCTCCAGCTCGCATTGTTCTTCCTCGGAGGGGCGAAGCAGAAAGCTTTTCTCTGGCAGAAGAAGCCGGTTCTGCTCGCTGGAGGGAGGGACAGGCATTGATGAGGCTGCAAATCCTTCATCAAAGTTGATCAAAATCCGTTCATGGCTACCGCTACCCTTGTTACTCGTACGGTGAAAATCATGTTTGCTGATCCAAATCAGATCGCCCTTCTGTAGCGCGTATACTCGCTGATTAATGTAGTAGTAGCGCTCTCCTGCCAGCAGATAATAGATTTCGTGCGCTTGGTGGACATGGTCGGCCGACATGCTAAACGGCGCCGTCCGTAGCGCTTGCTCGATGGCAAAACGGGGTGTGGCGATCATATCAACGGTCTCCTTTATGAAAGCATTCATGAGGATAATATATGTATACTTTACGAATAAATTCACAATAAAAGCGAAGATTTCGCTCTTTCTTATACTATAAAATAAAAGTAATTCATGTAAAGGGTGTGAACCAATTGGCTAAAATCAAATATGCACTTGTGGGCACCGGAGGAAGAGCCGAATTTTTCTACGGTGAAGTTGTTACCGTTTTCAAAGAAACCTCAGAGCTAATCGCGTTCTGTGACGTAAATCAGACAAGAATGGACTATGCCAATCGGCTGTTGCAGGAGAAATACGAGCATGAGCCGATTCCGACCTATAAAGCTCACGAGTTTGACCGGATGATCGCGGAGACGAAGCCGGATATTGTCATTGTCACGACCATTGACCGGGTGCATCATCGGTATATTATCCGGGCGATGGAGCTGGGCTGTGATGTCATTTCCGAGAAGCCGATGACGGTGGACGAGGACAAATGCCAAGACATTTTGGACGCCATAGACCGCACGGGACGGAAGCTGCGTGTCACCTTTAACTACCGATATGCACCGCATAATACGAAAATCCGTGAGATCATCATGGACGGGACGCTCGGTGACATATTGTCAGTCAATTTTGAATGGCTGCTGAATACACAGCATGGCGCGGATTATTTCCGTCGGTGGCACCGGGATAAGCGCAATAGCGGCGGTCTGCTGGTGCATAAATCGACGCATCATTTTGACCTGATGAACTTTTGGCTCGGCTCGAAGCCGGAGACGGTGTATGCGCTGGGTGATCTGAAATTTTACGGCCGGGAAAATGCGGAACAGCGCGGCGTGACTGAGTTTTATCAACGGGCTTACGGCAGCAAGGCAGCGGAAAATGACCCTTTTGCGCTACACCTGGACCGTAACGAGCATTTGAAAAGCATGTATCTGGATGCTGAGCACGAGGATGGCTATGTGCGGGATCAAAGCGTATTTGGCGACAATATCAGCATCGAGGATACACTCAGTGTCATGGTGAAGTACCAGAACAAGACGGTGATGAATTACTCGCTGAACGCTTATATGCCTTGGGAGGGCTTTATCATCGTGTTTAATGGCACCAAGGGACGAATGGAGGTTCGGGTATCCGAGCAATCCTATGTTAATTCCGGTGGAAGCAAGGCAGATGAGGGTGCGCTAAAAGAGAAGACCATCACCATCTATCCTCACTTTGCAGCACCTTATGAGGTCGAGGTAGAAGAAGGCGTCGGTGGTCATGGCGGAGGTGATCCAGTTATGCTGCGTGATATTTTTGATAAGCCGGCAGAGGATCGGTTTCATCGTGCGGCCTCACATATCGACGGCGCATGGTCCATTTTAACAGGCATCGCCGCCAACCGCTCTATTCGTACAGGTCAGCCGGTGAAGGTGGAGGAACTGGTTCGTTTTTAGCGAGGTATCAACTTTAAGACCAAAAGCCCCCTCTAACTAGATTAACAGAGGGGGCCTTCTTGGTTGTTGTATTTAAATATAGAATGCACCTTATATCTAACGGCACTTTATTTTATTATTTATCGGCAGTCAGCTCACGGGTTCCCAGTTGTTGTACAGGACGATGGTTATCGGGAAAAATGGCAGCAAACCGATTGATTTGGTCTGCCGACATTTCAATAGGTTGTTCCAGTACCGTCCAATTCACATGTTCTGTGCATGGCGGGGTAGTCAGCGATCCATTGTAGCGAACGGAGTGCAGGTCCTTCGGCAGCAGCGTGGCGAGATTTACTTCTTCCTCCAGTGTCGCTTCTTGAGAGCTATCTTTTGGCAGTTTGGACCAAATGCGGTTGAAAGCCTTGTTTTCTTTGCCACTTTGAATAAGGACCCCTAAGACAGCTGTGCTCCCGTTGTCGCTCTGATGAACAAAATGAAGCTCCATTTCAGCATTTTTACCATCTATTTGGTGTTCGCTCGGGTGGTGAAAATGAAACTGCTTTAAAGTGAACTTAGTACCGTCCAGTATGATGTTATTGCTGGCATCGGCAACATTGATTTGCACAGTGTGTCCATTATTTAATATGGATGCTTTCGTGTTGGTGTAATGAACCTGCAGCGGTTGCTGCGTTTGCGATGCTTCCAGATGGGTATGCTCTATATTGACAGGAGATTGTTCGTGGCCGTTACCACAAGCAACAAAATCTTTTTCCAGCTCTCCCCAATGTTCCGGTCCCTGATCTCCCTCATAGGACCAGTGAGGGCTTTTCTGAACAACTGCATGTACATTGTTAGCTGATGACGGTGAAGTGTTGGTGGTGCTAGAAATGGTGGACTGTGGACTACATCCTGTTACCAACACAACCAAGAAAATGGCAAATACGCTGGATAGGCAAACTTTCCAGTTTTTTTTCATGGCTCATGATCCTTCTTCCAGATAGAGTATGTGAAACTTTTTACATTGTAATTTATTGTACAAAGTTCCTGCAAGGGTACAAGGACTTAGGAAAAAGGTTCAAAGGTGGGGTGTCGATTAAATAGCTTTAAGTGAGATATAGGATTGTCCTCTTTGGGGAAAAATTACTATAATAGTGGAGTGTTCATTACAAAATAATTCCATATCCATTTAAAGGAGAGATCTCATGAAAGCAGCAGTTGTTACAAAAGACAAAAGAGTCAGTATAGAAGAGAAACCTTTGCGCTCCCTGAAACATGGAGAAGCGTTAGTCCAAGTCGAATACTGCGGGGTTTGCCACACAGATTTACATGTGAAAAATGCAGATTTCGGTGATGTCACAGGCAGAGTTCTGGGGCATGAAGGCATTGGAAAAGTCATTGAATTAGGTGAAGGAGTAACCAGTCTTAAAATTGGTGATCGCGTAAGTATTGCCTGGATGTTCGAGAGCTGCGGTCACTGCGAATATTGCTTAACCGGTCGGGAAACGCTGTGTCGTGAAGTTAAAAATGCCGGATACACGGTAGACGGTGCAATGGCAGAACAATGTATTGTCACAGCTGACTACGCGGTCAAAGTACCAGATAGTCTTGACCCTGCGGCTGCAAGCAGTGTAACTTGCGCAGGGGTTACAACCTATAAAGCAGTTAAAGTCAGTGAAATCAAACCAGGACAATGGATCGGTATCTTCGGCATTGGTGGCTTGGGTAACCTGGCTGTGCAATACGCCAAAAATGTATTCAATGCTAAAGTTGTAGCCTTTGACATCAGTGATGAAAAATTAGAACTGGCCAAAAAAATCGGCGCTGACTATATCGTTAACAGCATGAAAGAAGACCCGGTCGCCCGAGCCAAGGAGTTAACAAACGGTGCTGGTCTGGATGCAACCGTGGTTACTGCTGTTGCCAAAACACCTTTCAACCAGGCCATCGACGTTGTAAAGGCTGGTGCGCGTGTCGTAGCTGTAGGTCTTCCAACCGATAAGATGGACCTGGACATTCCACGTCTGGTTCTGGACGGCATTCAAGTTATTGGCTCCTTGGTCGGCACTCGTGAAGACCTTAAAGAAGCGTTCCAGTTCGCTGCAGAAGGTAAAGTCGTCCCTCTTGTACAAAAACGTCCGATCGAAGACATTAATGAAATCTTCGAGGAGATGGAGCATGGCAAGATCCAAGGACGCATGGTCATTGATTTCACGAAATAAAATGAGTCCAATTCGTAACCCTTGAAATTCGGAGAGAGAGAAAGCGCCTGCTGATGTATTGCAGGCGCTCTTTTTGGCTTTTACAGCTTATTCAGAATGTTATCTTCCAAAACAGCGGATTTATCCCCGTATTCTTTAATAATATGCCTTTCTCCCCAGGCACAAAGAGAATCCAAAATGCCTTTCAAACTACATCCATATTCACTAAGCTCGTACTCCACTTTGGGTGGAACCTGATTATAGCTAATCCGATTGACAATGCCGTCTTCCTCTAATTCCCGGAGCTGCTGAGTCAGCATTTTTTGTGTTATGGAAGGCATCATCCGCTTTAATTCACTTGTCCGCATCTTTCCGTGTGTCAAATGACACAGAATCACGCACTTCCATTTTCCCCCGATCACCTCTAGCGTTGCCTCAACAGAGATATTGTATTTTTTCTTCCCCAATGCCGATCCCTCCATGTGTGTCGCTTTCTGTTATACATACCTTAACAGCCTGTTTTGATCTAAAAGAACTTTTATTTAGGGTACTTTTTGGTACCTATATCACTAAAAAGTACGTACTGTTCATATTTGCTTGAATAACTCATAATAACATCTGCTGGTCAAAGATTTCTATAGATAGGAGTGAAAAACATGCCGTCAGAATCAAAACGAAGTATCTGGCCATTACTGGCTCTAGCCGTAAGCGCCTTTGCCATTGGGACAACTGAGTTCATCAGCGTGGGACTGCTTCCCCTGATCGCTGAAGACTTGCACATATCCGTAACGATGTCTGCACTAACCGTAACACTGTACGCATTAGGGGTTACCATCGGGGCACCTGTTTTGACCTCATTAACATCAAGTGTTCCCCGTAAAACGTTGCTACTGTGGATCATGATTGTATTTATTGCGGGCAATAGCCTCGCTGCGGTCTCTAGCGGAATCACCTTGCTGTTGATTGCACGTGTGATCTCGGCGTTCTCCCATGGGGTGTTCATGTCCATCGGTTCCACCATCGCAGCCGATCTTGTGCCGGATGATCGGCGGGCCAGTGCTATTTCCATTATGTTCTCCGGGTTGACCGTAGCCACGGTCACAGGTGTACCTTTGGGTACCTACATTGGGCAGCAATGGGGTTGGCGGGCTGCATTTATGGCGATTGTGGTCGTCGGTGTGGTGGCACTTATCGCCAATCTGATTTTGCTGCCATCTACTCTGCGTAAAGGGAACAAAACGCCTTTCCGTGAGCAGGTCAAACTGGTTACAAATGGTCGCTTGCTGCTTGCATTTATCATTACAGCTTTGGGGTATGGAGGCACATTCGTAGTGTTTACTTATTTATCTCCATTACTTCACGACATAACCGGATTTCAGCAAAATACGGTAACGTTCATTCTCTTGTTGTATGGAATCGCAATTGCTATCGGGAATGTTATTGGTGGAAAAGCTGCGAACCGCAAGCCGCTTTCAGCTTTATTTTACATGTTTCTGATTCAAGCTGTTATCCTGTTTCTCCTGTTGTTCACCGCACCTTTTAAAACGGCAGGACTGATTTCGATCTTCTTTATGGGATTGCTTGCGTTTATGAATGTGCCCGGCCTACAGGTATATGTAGTCATGTTAGCCGAACGTTTTGCACCCAAAGCTGTCGATGTTGCCTCCGCCGTGAATATTGCAGCTTTCAACGCAGGGATCGCAATTGGAGCATATGTAGGAGGAATTGTGACTGACTCACTGGGTCTCATTCATACGACGTGGATCGGGAGCATTATGGTTTTTGTTGCAGTTCTACTAACAGGCTGGAGTCGTATGCTCGAAAAAAGGGATACAACCACCACTACAGGCTAAAGCTTTTAAAAAATAGAGAGGAAGATACAAAATGACACAAAACTTACAAAGCACAACAACATTGCACAACGGAGTTCACATGCCTTGGTTTGGCATCGGGGTATTTAAAGTGGAAGAAGGTTCGGAGCTCGTAGATGCTATAAAGGCTGCTGTAAAGCATGGCTACCGCAGTATAGATACAGCTGCAATCTATGCGAATGAAAATAGTGTAGGACAGGCTATTCAGGAAGCCCTTCAGGAGAATAATCTGTCCAGAGAAGATCTGTTCGTCACGTCCAAAGTGTGGAATGCAGATTTAGGCTATGAAGAGACACGGGCAGCTTATGAAGCAAGTCTGGACAAGCTGGGTCTGGACTATCTGGATCTGTATCTGATTCATTGGCCGGTTCAAGGAAAGTATAAAGAAGCCTGGAGAGCTTTGGAGTCCTTGTATAAAGAAGGACGGATTAAGGCGATTGGAGTCAGCAACTTCCAGATTCATCATTTGGAAGATCTCATGAAGGATGCTGAAATCAAGCCAATGATCAATCAGGTGGAATTCCATCCACAATTAACACAAGCCCAGCTACTGCAATTCTGTCAAAAGAACAACATTCAAATGGAAGCCTGGTCCCCGTTAATGCAAGGCCAATTGCTCGATCATCCGGTACTGCAAGACATAGCGAACAAGTATGGCAAATCGGTGGCTCAAGTGATTTTACGCTGGGATGTGCAGCAGGGAGTTGTCACCATTCCCAAGTCTACCAAGGCGCATCGGATTGTCGAAAATGCCGACATTTTTGATTTTGAATTGACGCGCGAGGATATGGATCGAATCCAGGCGTTAAATGCCAATCTTCGAGTAGGTCCCGATCCGGATAACTTCGATTTTTAAATTCAGCCCATCATGTAACGCCGTTTCCTTCTTCATTGAATGGGACGGCGTTTTTGTCCATGATGGGTCTGGAGCCACAGCAATCCAATCCCGCCATATGGTATTATAGGGTTGAGTGAAAAGAGACGTTTTGGAAGCTTGTGAATAATGAAAATCTCCGGGGGCCCTCATGAATAAGACGATTGCAGATATAGCAAAAATGGCTGGTGTAGCCAAGAGTACGGTATCCCGTTTTTTGAACGGCGGGTCTGTCAGCGTGGATACGAGACGTAAAATTGAAAAGGTGGTCAAAGCCACGGGTTATGTGCCCAATGCCTTTGCCCAGAGCCTTAAGGCGAAGCGGACCAACATTATCGGCACCGTTGTGCCGCGTCTGGATTCTTTTGCGACATCCCATACGCTGATGGGTATTGATGAGGAGCTGCGTTCTCAGCATTATCAGATGCTAATCTCTAATACGAGCCAGGATGTACAGCGTGAAATAGAAGCCATTTATGAGCTGGGACGACAAAAGATTTCGGGTATCATTTTGCTGGCTGCTCAAATTACAGACGACCATCTAACCGCGATTCGTGACATCAGTATTCCGGTGTTGCTGGTGGGACAGCAACACGAGCAGCTTCATAGCCTTATCCATGATGACTACCGCGCGGGCTATGATATTGGCGCGTATGTTCTGTCGCAGGGGCACCGCGAAATTGCCTACGTTGGTGTTACTGAAAAGGATGTTGCTGTCGGTGTGCAGCGCAAGGAGGGCTTTAGGCAGGCCGTTCGCGATGCATTGCCTGCTGAGTCTCATACGGACGATGCGATGCGAGCAGCAGGGTATGATATCAGATACTATGAAACCGGCTTTAAAATGTCCGATGCACGGATTGCTGCATCGGACATTTTAGACAAGTTCAAGCCATCGTTAATGGTGTGTGCTACGGATAATATCGCGCTTGGCGTAATCAACGCGGCTTATTCCAGAGGGATTGTCATCCCGTCGGATTTGTCGGTAACTGGCTTTGGGGGATACGATATTACGGAGGTCATTCACCCTGCGTTGACAACCGTTCAATATCCGTATATGGAGGCTGGACGTGTAGCAGCGCAAAATATTGTGCGGCTGGTAGAACATAAATCAGTAGAAAAAGTGACGGTCATGAATTATTCACTTATAGAAAGAGAAAGCGTTGACAAACGCTAAACGGGTGGATTATAATTTCTTCGAAACCGGTTCCATAGCACTCGGGCACAAATGGAATCGGTTGCAAATCCATGGATGAGTATATTTTTTTAATCGTGTGGGAACCGGTTCCGGTAAAATGTTTTTTCATTGTTTTGGAACCGGTTCCTACAACGAAAGTTTGAATAAGAATGAGGTACACCTATGAAAATGACAAAAGAACAAAAGTATCGACTGATCGAGCAGGCAGAGCCCGGTGAAATAGCCAGCTTGGAGAAGAAGGTGGAGCAATGTCACTGGCGGCAGGCGTTTCATATCCAGCCACCAACAGGTTTGCTCAATGACCCTAATGGCTTTTCATATTACCAAGGTGAATACCACTTGTTTTATCAGTGGTTCCCGCTCGGAACTGATCATGGGATGAAGTACTGGTATCATTTGAAATCCAAAGATTTGGTCACATGGAATAGTGCGGGCATTGGCATCGCACCTGGAGACTATTTTGATTCGCATGGGGCTTATTCGGGCAGCGCGCTGGAGCATGAGGGCAAGTTATATATGCTGTATACGGGAAATACACGAGATGAAAACTGGATCAGACATCCTTATCAATGTATGGCTGTTATGGATGAGAGCGGTCACATTACCAAATGGGAGCACCCCATTATTTCCAATGTGCCAGAAGAGTATACAGACCATTTTCGCGATCCCAAGCTGTGGAAGGACGGCGATAGCTTTTACTGTGTGATTGGTGCCCAGAGAACGAATACAACAGGCTGCGCAGTCCTTTACCGATCAACCGACCTTTATTCGTGGCAGTTTGAGGGAGAGTTGCGCACAGGGCTGGAGTCGTTTGGCTACATGTGGGAATGTCCGGATTATTTTGAACTGAACGGAGCGGGTGTCTTGGTCTTTTCTCCTCAGGGCTTGGAGCCTTCAGGGGATGAAAATCACAATATTTATCAATCGGGCTACGTAATCGGCAAGCCGCTAGATACCGGGACAAGAACACTGGAGCATGGTGAATTCCACGAGCTCGACAGAGGCTTTGACTTCTATGCGCCGCAGACGATGATTGACCCGCAGGGGCGGCGTATTTTGGTGGCCTGGATGGGCTTACCGGATATCGAATATCCGACAGACCCGAACGGATGGGCTCATTGTCTGACGCTACCGAGGGAGCTTATGCTTCATGAGGGGAAACTCTTGCAGCGGCCAATCCCTGAGCTGACTACGCTGCGTAGAAATCGTGAGGATCGGGTAGCTGACACGTTATCCTCAGAGAGCAAAACCTACGAAGGATTTACAGGTACGGCCTATGAGCTGATCTGTGAGGTAGATCTTTTGAGCGCTAAGGCGTTTGGTATTGAATTCCGTGCAAGTGAGACTGAGAAAACGGTGATTAAATATAATGCCGTCAGCCGCAAGCTTGTACTGGACCGTTCGCAATCGGGTGAGCCTGTGGCGGCTTCGTATGGTGAGGTACGGCAGTGTGCATGGGATAAAGATCATATCAAACTTCATTTGTTTGTAGATACGTCTTCGGTTGAGATTTTTGTCAATGATGGGGAAGAGGTGTTCACCAGTCGTATTTTTCCGCACCCAGAGAGTGACGAAATACGCTTTTTTGCCGACAAGGGAGAGGCTCTCTTCCAGGCGGTAAAATGGGATTTTACATGAGTAGGCTAAATCATCAAGTGGATCGTTAATCATCAAACACAACGGAATGAACGAGAGGATGAACATCATGGCGGAAAACAGGGAAATAGCTAAAGAAGTGATCCAGGCGATCGGTGGGCAGGAAAATATTGCGTCCTTTGCTCACTGTGCAACACGCTTGCGGATTATGGTGCATAACAAAGAGAAGATTGACCAGAAAAAGGTCGAGGAGATCGACAAGGTCAAAGGTGCTTTCTTCAATTCCGGTCAATATCAGATTATTTTTGGTACAGGTACGGTAAATCGGATTTTTGAAGAGGTTGAAAAGCTTGGCGTGACCGGATCATCTAAAGAAGAGGTGAAGAGTCAGGCGAAAAAGGAAGGAAATGTCTTCCAGCGATCCATTCGTACCTTTGGCGATGTGTTTGTACCGATTATTCCTGTACTGGTCGCTACGGGGCTGTTCATGGGGTTGCGTGGCTTGCTCACTCAGCCGCAAATTCTCGCTCTGCTCGGCATGACGCCACAGGACATTTCACCCAATTTTCTATTATATACACAAGTATTGACGGATACGGCCTTTGCTTTTCTACCAGCGTTAGTCGCATGGTCAGCCTTTAGAGTATTCGGCGGCAGTCCGGTGCTGGGCATCGTTCTCGGTCTGATGCTGGTAAACCCGGCCTTGCCCAACGCTTATAGTGTTGCGGACGGCTCAGCCCAGCCTTTGACGATGTTCGGATTCATTCCTGTGGTAGGCTATCAGGGCTCGGTATTGCCAGCCTTCTTCGTAGGCTTGATCGGAGCCAAGCTGGAGCGGGCGCTGCGCAAACGGGTGCCTGAAGCGCTGGATCTCATTCTTACACCGTTTTTAACACTGTTGATCATGATCACACTCGGGCTGTTTGCCATTGGTCCGGTTTTCCATTCACTCGAAGAATGGGTGCTGCACGGAACAACGTTTGTGCTTGATTTGCCTTTCGGTATTGCAGGGATTATCATCGGCTTTTTGCATCAGATTATCGTAGTTACGGGTGTGCATCATATATTTAATTTTCTGGAGATTCAACTGCTTGAAAAGAACGGTGTAAACGCCTTCAACGCCATCATTACCTGTGCTATGGCTGCCCAAGGTGCTGCTTGTCTGGCAGTTGGAATGAAAACGAAGAACAGCAAGCTGAAAGCGTTAGCACTTCCTTCCTCGTTGTCTGCTTTTCTGGGGATTACGGAGCCAGCTATTTTCGGAGTTAACCTTAGATATATGAAGCCTTTTATCATGGGGCTCATCGGTGGGGCGGTTGGTGGTTTTATCGCTTCGGTCTTCCATTTGGCGGCTACAGGTATGGCAGTTACGGTCATTCCGGGCACGTTGCTCTACATGAATCATCAGCTTCCGCTTTACATTTTGGCGAACTTGGCTGCTATGATTGTAGCTTTTGTTCTGACTTGGATGTTTGGTTATAACGATAAAATGTTGGAGGAAGTTAAAACAGCAGGATCTTCAACTTAATACCACCCAGGTGGCACGAATACACGCAGATTCATGCGCGTAAGAATAAATGTGATGGTCGTTTTACATGGAACGCTCTTGTCCCTTAATGAAAAAAGGGATGCTGGAGCAGGGTTCCATGTGGGGCGACCCTTTTTACTAACTATGAAATTCCGCTCCAGACCATCGAATTAGACGATTGAAGAGCGTTCATCCAAAAATTCGGACGGCGAGCAGCCTGTCAACCGTTTGAAGATTCGATGAAAATAGGAAACATCGCTATATCCCACATACTCTGAAATTTCACGGATCGTCAGCCGGGACTCAGTCAACATGTAGATGGCGGTCTTAATACGTTGCGTATGTACATGCTCGCTGATCGTTTGGCGTGTTACCTCACGCAGCAGCGTCGCGGCATAATTGGGGGTTTTGCGGATGGCGTCGCCAAGCTCCTCCTTGGTTACCTTTTCCCGGTAGTGGTTCTGTATATACTGTTTCATATGTTCTACATGCCGCTCTCTATCGCAAGAAATGGCGCCTTTGTCCCATTCCTGATTCATATAAATCATCGCCTCGGTCAGCAGACAGTCAGCCATCATGGTGTAGTAGCTTGGGTGTTCAATCCATTGATAGTACATCGATTTGATCCGTTCATGCAGCATATCGTAGCATCCAGGTTTGATCAACAACGGCTTGTCTGTATTCAGTATGGGAAGTGTGCTGTTCGTACATGTTTTGCGGCAATGTATCACATACTTGGTATGGAAAAGCGTAGGAATGCTCTTGCCGTAGTAATCCAGATGACCGGGTAAAAGCAGTGCTTCACCCTTGCCTAGAATGAATTTGCAATCGTTCACCCAATATACACATTTGCCAAAGGTGACCAAAATGAACAGCAAGTCATCATTGTCGCTATTTGTACCAGCCTTTTCATACCAGTCCACACCGTTGTCCTGCCGTATATTCGTCAATGTAATCACGAAACTCACTCTCCGATGTCTTCAACATTCATTATACTATAGTACATTCATCATACTATAGTTCATAGTCTTGGCGCACGGGTACGGGTAGAATAGAGCCATATAAGTTTAATGTAGATAGAGAAGCAAAGAAACCATACAGTAAAGACATTCAGGAGGATGACATTACTATGCTTAAAACGAAAATTATTTGTACCATGGGACCTGCCTGCGACTCCATTCATTTGTTAAAAGAAATGATCCAGGCCGGTATGACTGTAGCCCGCTTGAACATGGCTCACGGGGAGCTGGAAGATCACGTTAAACGTATTGAAAATGTACGGCAGGCTGCGAAGGAAATGAATACTTTTATTCCTGTCATGATGGATATTAAAGGACCGGAAATACGGATTGGCAAGCTGAGAGAGGCATCTTGTCTGCTGAAACCAGGCAGTCAGCTCATTCTGACCACGGAAGAGATTTTAGGGGACGAGCATCGTATTTCGGTGAATTACCCGGATATGCCGAAGGACATCAAACCAGGCGACCGGATTCTCATTGACGACGGTTTGGTTGATCTGACTGTAACCTCCATCGAAGGTACGGAAATGATTTGTAATATTGTAAGCGGCGGTATTTTGAAGCCGAGAAAAGGTGTGAATCTGCCAGGAATTCATACGACCCTTCCAGGTGTAACGGAGCGAGATGTTAGGCACATCCAATTCGGGGTGGAGCAGCGCATTGAGCTTATTGCGGCTTCTTTTGTGCGTAAAGGCGACGATATCCGTGAAATTCGTGAGATTTTGAAGGGGCATCATGCCGAGCATGTACAGATTTATTCCAAAATTGAAAATGCCGAAGGCATGGAAAATCTGGATGATATTATCGAAGCTTCGGACGGCATTATGGTAGCCCGTGGCGATCTGGGCGTCGAAGTGCCGATTCAAGATGTGCCTGTGATGCAAAAAGAAATGATCGACAAGTGTAATCTGGTCGGCAAGCCCGTTATCGTGGCTACCCACATGCTGGAATCCATGCAGGTGAACCCGCGTCCGACGAGAGCCGAAGTTAGTGACGTATTTAATGCTGTTATGCAAGGTGCCGATGTGGTTATGCTATCGGGCGAATCTGCTGCAGGTAAATATCCTGTCGAGTCTGTACGGACAATGGCCGCGGTAGCTGCCAGAGCAGAATCGCAATTCGATTATCAGGAGCAGTTCGATAAGCGCAGAGCACGCCAAAGCACAAACATTACCGAAGTGATTAGTCAGGGAGCGGTGAGTTCGTCTCTGGAGCTGGATGCGAAAGCAATTATCACCTCGACTGCCAGTGGATTCACGGCACGTATGGTGTCCAAATATCGTCCGAAGGCACCAATCATTGCGGTTACTCCGAATAATACGGTTTTCGCTAAAATTTGTCTGTTATCCGGTGTATTCCCGATCAAAGGGGATAAAGTAGCAACAACGGATGAAATGTTCGAATCCTCTATCCGTAATGCCCTGAATGCAGGATATATCCAAAAAGGGGATACTGTAGTTCTGTCGGCAGGTGTTCCTGTCGCCGAAGCGGGCACCACCAACCTGATCCGAGTATATCAAGTGTAGGTTAAAACCAAATACAGACGGCCAAAAGGCGCTGATCCCTCATGGATTCAGCGCCTTTTTCACATTTTGCCGTGTCACAGGGCTTACAGCCCGAACACACTTTTAGCAACGACCTGTGTCAATTCTTCCTTATGGGCTTGGTACTGCTCAGGCGTAATGCTCTTATTGGCCAATCGTTGATCCAGCTGCTCAGTTAACTGAGCTACCTGCAAATCAACGACAGCTTGTGCGTCCCGTTTATGGGTTTGTGCAATATCTGCCAAGGTTTGACCGTTATATAACGCATCATACAATTGCTCATCCGAGGATACACCTAGCGTTTTCAACAGTTCATCATCCTTGGAAGCTTCATTATCCTGTACCTGAAGGGCTCTCTCTGGAGCCAGTGCAGCAGCATTAGCCCGATTTCCCCATGTAGAGGACTGCCCAATAGACAACGCCAGCAACAGTGTGCAGATGACCATAATTCGTTTTCGATTCATAAGTGTAAATCTCCTTTTGCGTTTCATTAGAATTCTGACAGGGTGGAACGGTATATGGATATCCAACGGGAGTAATGTTTATGCCTTTTAGCCGATCTGGGCGTATGTAGTTACCAGATTCTAAAATACATCATACACGCCCAAGCTTAGCGCCAGCTTAATACTCGTTTAAAATAAACTAAAAGAGGAGATTGTAAACAGGTAACGCCAAAAAAATTCACAGCTGATGAATAATACATGTGATTTACCCTTTGGAATCTGTTCTTTTCTTTGACCATAGTTTTCGTATCACATGAATACAGAGCAGCAGTAAGGGAAAAAACAACCCGATTGATAGTGCATAAGGAACCCACGTCTTTGTATCATAGGTTTGTTGATAAGGGACATTGGGATATACGATGATGGACATGACGACTAAAATGATCCCGAGAGGAAGCACTAGTTGCCGATCGTTTTTCAAACGAAAGATTTGGCCTATTGCTGTCACAGTGGAGTGCATATACAACGTGATTCTGAAAAAGAGCGAAATAAACCACATGGTAGCCATGATGGCTTCGATGCGCTGTAGAAAATTGCCAATGCTAATTTTTTTGGCTAACGTATAGCTAGGATATATATTTCTTGCCGTTAAATCAGGACCTAATACCAAAATTGTCAATGCAACCACCACGACCAATATTAATCCACCAATCAGGCTTCCTGTGAAAAATGCTTTACGGGCTTGCTCGGGACGATTTACAGAAGCCGGGAAGAACATCAGAAAAACAATATGAGGTATAAACACAGTGCTAACAAAGGACAGGGCAGCAGGCCAAATAGGCCCAACTCCCGCCTCCAATACAGGTTGGATGTTTTCCAATTTAATATTAGACACCACTAACCCCGCAAAAGAAATGTAAAGCAGAATAAACAACGGAAACATCAGTTCGGCAGAACGGGCCAGCACTTCCAGCCCAAGCCGAACAGCAAAAAATATAATAAGCGCAAAAAGAATGTTTACCGCTAGAATCGGTGTTTCCGGTATCATTTGGGTGGTCATAAAATTCCCTAAATAAAATAAAACGGGAGCAGGAGCATTGATGAAAAGTGTGGTGAAAAACAGAAGACCGACGGCTTTGCCTAGCCATTTTCCGAGCAGGGTTTCCATAATTTCAATCAGGGTCATCTCTGGATACAGAGATGCAACCTTGCTGTACAAATACAAGATAAGGAGCCCGGCCCCGACCCCGACGAGCGCGGCAATCCACGCATCTTGTTTGGCTACAAGCGCCATGCCTGAAGGGATGACGAGGATTGCGCTCCCGACCGTATATAAAGCCGTTAGTACCATAAGTTGACGTGCTGAGATTTTGATCTGTCCGGGCACCAATTTCACCTCGTCTTATTTTATTAGACCGATATGGGTTAGGAAATTGCTGAATGGTCTATATACGGCTGCTACCCAATCCAGAGGAGTGGGGATAAGCCAGTTTAATGCCTTGGCGCAGCTGATTCCGACCCCAAAAAGGAGAAGGATGGAAAATATCCAAAGCTCTTTTTTTAACCCCTTTTTCCACATGTAGGGGACCTCGATCATGCTGATTGTAGCAGCAACCAGTAATATGCCCAGAACGTTTACCATATGAGGCAGCATCTTGGAAAACACCTTCTTTTCTAGGGTAAGAGTCTATACAGGAGCCAGATCGCACGCTGCATCTGGCAAGGGATTTACTCCTTAATATCATTCAAAAATGAGCTGCCAATCGTGCCCAAGCGCCGAATCTTGAAATCGACCTTGATATTTACGGGCAATTCTGCAAAGTGCTCATCATTCCAGTTTTTTTTCAGTGAGTTCCAAGTCTTCGGGTCAGCGCGGTGAATGGCTTCACCAAATCCGAAAATGTCAGCTTTGTACGATCTTTGGGCCTTTCTGACGACCGATTTCATAATATCTTCTATCTTTTCCTCACTTTGCTTTTCGAGGTCATAAATCGTGCTTACCTTGGTCAGATCCAGGTCAGTACACTCGACTTCTCCCACGTTAGCCTCAACCTGCATTTTAATATTGATCTGGGGCTCCCCCCTATAGATGCTCCCTTTTATAGCAGCATCGGTTCGAATGATTTCCGTGACTACTCTACCCCCTCTGGGGCAAGCTACAAAGCCAACAGACCTCTGCACTTTGCCGAGTATGAAGTTGTAGCCTCTACTTTCAGTTTCATTTAACCAACCGATTAATTTGTCTTTTCTGAATACAGCAAGTCCGGAATACTGTAATCGGGCGGGCGGGGCGATCTTTTGAACATTGCTGTTCGTTTCTCCCATTTCTTTATTGCCAATAACCCGAAGTCCTGTCAAGACAGGCTGTTTTCCTTCACTGGTGAGAGCTGAAATCAATTCATCCAAGGTTACCGTCATACTGGGTGACCAGTTTTTCTCCGACGTTTCCAGGGAGGAGAAAAGGTCATTCGCCGGAATCGGATCTAAAGGCGTCATAATTTTCAATGTATCCTCAGCGCTAGTGCCCTTGGACACTACAATATAAAAATCGGTGCGGAACTGATGATACCTGGAAAGTATATCTAAAGACTTCGCCATTCCTTCGGTGGCCATCGACTCACCGATTACGCATATACGCAGGTGAGAAAAATACATTCTCCGGGGACTAATCGTTGTTATTTTTCGGATCGCTTCAAATATGGTATCCGCTTCCTCTGTATACAAGGTGGCTGGAGCACCGCCGCCTGCTCCTTTTTTGGCCGCTGCTTTTCCAGGGTCCACAACTTGAATGGAAACCCGGAATTGATCTCCTTGTTTATCGATCCCCATACCGACGGCGATGGCGAGCTCATTCAACTCCCTGCGGTTCCAACAGCCCGTCAGAAGCAAGACCAGTGTAAGAATCAAGAACAGAAATGCCGTCTTCCGTCTCATGATTGTCCACTCCTTTCCGTCTGTTCCTGTCTCTCTCCGGTTTATTCCCGTGATTTGCGAGGCGGAGTGCTGTTTCGGCGCTTCACATTCTTCTGATTGATTAACCGGGGACGTGAAAGCATCATCCAGTGAGGAAACCGAAATATAGCATCCTTGCTGTCCGTCGGTATTAGAGGTGCAAAAGGAGTCATGTAGGGAACGCCAAATGAACGAAGGCTGCACATATGCAGGATGAGGGCGATGCCTCCGACGATGATCCCGAACAGTCCGAATGAAGCAGCAAGCCCCATCAAGGGGAACCGCAGCATACGAAAAGCGATGGACATATTATAGGCAGGAAGAACAAAGCTGGAAATTGCGGTAATCGATACGACAATAACCATTGCCGCAGATATGATACCAGCCTCAACGGCAGCTTGCCCGATGACGAGTGTGCCCACGATAGAGACGGCTGCCCCGATATACCGCGGCATACGGACGCCGGCTTCCCGCAATATTTCAAAAGTCAATTCCATCATGAGCGCTTCAATGAAGGCGGGGAAGGGAACAGCCTCGCGCTGTGCCGCCAGACCGATCAGCAGTGAAGTTGGCAGCATTTCCTGATGAAACGTAGTGATGGCAACATATAAAGACGGACCAAACAGGGAAATAAAGATCCCAGCATAACGAAGAATCCGAATGAAGCTGCTGATGTCCGCACGCTGATAATAATCCTCCGCCGCATGAAGGAAGGAAACAAACAGCGCGGGTACGACAAGCACAAACGGGGTCCCATCCACCAGAATAGCGATCTTTCCTTCCAACAGTTCGGCGGCGATGACGTCTGGACGTTCAGAGTTGTACACTGTTGGAAAAGGGGTGAAAGTTTCGTCCTGGATTAACTCCTCGATATACCCGCTTTCGAGAATACCGTCTACATCAATGCGATTCAATCGCTCATGCACTTCCTCGACCAATTTATGGTTTGCGATCCCCTTGATATACATGACAGCGACATCGGTCTGGGTTACACGTCCGATTTGTTTGGTTTCCAGCCACAAATTCGGATCTTTAATCTTACGCCGAATCAAGGCCGTATTCGTCTGCAGTGTCTCAGAAAACCCTTCTCGCGGCCCACGGACGACATTTTCTGAGGCAGGCTCGGTGACCCCGCGATCCTTCCATCCACGTGCGCTGGCCACTATTCCCTGCGTCTCACCGTCAATCAAAATGATTGCATCCCCGGACAGCAGCGCGTTATATAAGGTTTCAAAGTCGGTAATATCCCGGATGCTACCAATGGTCAGGGCGTAATCTTTCAAAATTTGCATGACACTAGAGGAGGTCTGGATCCTGCACTCCACGTCCCTGGACAAGCTGCTATCCAGCATCATCGACTCCATGATGAAGTCGGAGACTATATTTTTGTCCGCCAAACCGTCGGTATAGAGGATCGCAATGATTTGGTCACCATCCTTGCCGATACGAACTTCTCTTATGATGATGTCGGTGCTGTTACCAAGTGTTTGTCTGATCCGTTGAAGATTTAGCCCGATATTTGCACTGAGCTGATCCTCTGAATGTGTAGGCTTACTCTCGCTGTGCTGGATCGGCGGCTTTTTAACTTTGTTAGGGGGGGTTCTTTTCCGAAAGCGCATGGACGTTCTTCCTCTCCTTGAGGATACTTTTTATTCCAGTATGGACGCAGGGGTCTCCTGATAAACTTATTACTGGAATTTCGATGGGGGAGAGGCAGATATGAAAAAACCTCCTTCACAAAAGTGAAAGAGGTTTTAGACAATACAACTCATTACAATTTAGGGTTTTTCCCATATTTATTGTCGTTAGGCTGACTGTCTTGGCATGTGAATACAATCAAAATAATTGACCCTACCAGAGGAATCAGAGCGATTAGAATCCACCATCCGCTTCTACCAGTGTCATGCAGTCTACGGGCCGTAACGGCCAAGGATGGCAGCAGGACAGCCAGAGAATAAATGAAAGTCAATATTGGAGTTAACCCCAAGAGACTATCGATCAGACTGATTACAAAACTGACGATTGCACTAAATAGAACAAACATCCAATATTCTGTACGTCTTGCTCTACCTTGGAATCCTACATAGTTTTGTAACGCTTTTAAATACCATTGCATATATTTTCACCTCCCCATAAAATGTAAATATTTGTTTTATAGTAATCGTAAAATTGTTCTTTTAGGTATATCGGCAGGAAACATATAGAATTTTACTTGTAAAATAATAACTTTAAACTAGAAATTTACACAATACATTTTTTAATGTTAATAATTAGATAAATAATTTATAAAAATATAAAATTACATATTGAATTTTCCATATCCATTGAATAATATAGAGGTACGGTTAACCGTCAGGTTTGAATCGGCCTTCTTAACAGAAGGTACTTTTATTTTTTGAAGTAATTGAAAGCGCTTTAATGCGAAATGGGAGGGATGAGCAACATTTAATTCGAGGGTGAAGAAGCTAATAAAAACATGATCCTGACCGCCTTACTCAATATTGTCTTATGTTATCAGGGATGTTCAAAACGAGAGGAGATTGGTTTATGAAGCAATTATTTTTTCGCAAGATTACGGCAGCTTCTCTGGCGGGTGCACTGTTGTTGCCTGCCTCTTTTGCAGGCGCAGAACAACCACTCAATCCAGATACAGTTGGAATTCAAAATGCGGGGCAGATGGCCCTTCAAGCTCAAGACCAAGAAAACATTTCAATACAAAGCAAAAAGGTTGTTTCTTTTAAGGAGACTTCCGTACATGATCCATCCATTCTGAAAGTGAACGATACATTTTACATTTTTGGTTCGCATTTGGCGGCTGCCAAGTCCAAGGACCTCATGAATTGGGATACGATTGCTACCGGAGTGGCGAATGGTAATGTATTGATTCCCAACGTCAAAGAGGAATTAAAGGAAGCACTGGATTGGGCGCAGACGGACACGCTGTGGGCAGCTGATGTCATTCAACTGGCGGATGGCAAGTTCTATATGTATTATAACGCATGCAAAGGTGACTCCCCGCGTTCAGCAATGGGCCTAGCAGTTGCTGATAAAATTGAAGGACCTTATAAGAATAAAGGGATTTTTCTAAAATCCGGCATGTGGAACCAACCGAGTGAGGATGGGACGATCTATGACGCAACCAAGCATCCAAATGTCGTGGACCCGGACACTTTTTATGATAAGAACGGCAAGCTGTGGATGGTATACGGCTCCTACTCAGGAGGCATCTTCATTATGCAGATGGATGAAAAAACAGGGAAGCCGCTCCCTGGTCAAGGCTACGGGAAAAAGCTGACAGGCGGTAACCATGCTCGTATGGAAGGGCCGTACATACAGTACAGTCCGCAAACGGACTACTATTACTTGTTCCTGTCCTATGGCGGATTGTCAGCGGATGGCGGATACAACCTGCGTGTCGCTCGTTCCAAAACACCGGATGGTCCTTTTTACGATGCTGAGGGCAACGACATGATCAAGGTTAAGGCGAATCCTGACAAACCTCTTTTTGATGACGCTTCCATTGAGCCGTACGGTGTCAAGCTGATAGGTAATTATCTGATTCCAAGAGGAATTGGTGATCCGGGTACAGGACTGGGTACAGGCTATGTTTCACCTGGACATAACTCGGCTTATTATGATCCCAAGACGAAAAAGCATTTTGTCATTTTTCACTCCCGTTTCCCGGGCAGAGGCGAGCAGTTTGAAGTGCGGGTACATGAAATGTTCATGAACGCTGACGGTTGGCCTGTAGTTGCTCCTTATCGTTATTCGGGAGATGAGGATTCACTGAAAAAGCTGTCAGAAAAGGATGTCCTCGGTCAATACTCGTATGTGAATCACGGGAAGGAAATTTCGGCCAATATTAAGCAAGCTGTGACCGTCAATTTGGAAAGCGGCGGCAAACTGTCTGGCGGAGTGAACGGTACATGGAAGCTGGGGGCAGGTAATCAGCTGGAAATCACAGCAGAGGGTACGAAGTACAAAGGCGTATTCCTGCGGCACCGTGATCCAGACACAGGTGCCAAGACGCTTGCTTTTACCGCGTTGTCCTCCAAGGGTGTGGCGGTATGGGGGTCGCTAAAGCCTGACCTGAAGGCCAGCAAGATTGTAGCTGCTGTGCAGAAGGATCTGAGTCTGGGCGATACGAGCAACGTTTTTTATAACCTGACGCTACCTACTCAAGCTGCACAAGATACCACCATTTCGTGGGAGTCCTCCCACCCGGAGAATATTTCTGTAACAGGTGAAGTATACCGTCCAGAAGCCGGTTCACAGCCTGCAACAGTCATATTGACGGCGACTATTAAAAAGGACAAAGCCACAGCACAGAAAAGCTTTATAGCCATTGTTCCTGAGCAAGCTCAAGGTCCTCAGCTTGCACGCTATTCGTGGAGTGAAGATCAAGGAACTTCGGTTGTCGACAGCACATACAATCAATTCGATGGTAAGGTCTATGGTGGTGCCGCATGGGATAAAGACGGGAAGATCGGCGGTGCTCTTGTCCTGAACGGCAAGGATGGTTACGTGCAGCTACCAAGTATGGTAACGGATGCGAAGGATTTTACCTTTTCCGCTTGGGTGAACTGGAAGGGCGGTGCAGCTTGGCAACGGATTTTTGACTTCGGCAACGGCCAGGCCCGGCATATGTTTCTCACCCCTTCCCAAGGAAGCGGTGTACTCCAGTTTACAATCCATGAGGGTACGGATCAAAGCTTGCTTTCCAAAACATCATTATCTTTAAACCAGTGGACGCATGTAGCAGTTACACTGGAGGGAAATACAGGGAAGTTGTATGTAAACGGTGAGGAAGTAGCTGTTAATGACGGCATTACCTTTAATCCAAACGAGCTGCTGACGAGCGAGGCTTATCTGGGTAAAAGCCGCTTTGCCGCCGATGCTTACTTTAACGGCAGCCTGGATGAAGTGCAATTGTATAACAAAGCGCTGACAGCAGAGGAAATTAAAGCACTGGCAGGGCTGTAATTCAAATGAAGTAAAATGAACAAATAAACGCAGGAGATGAGCTTTTTTAAGAAGTTCGTCTCCTGCGAAAGGTTTTGTATATTTATTTCTCGTTTACTGGTATAATAAGAAGCAACTACGGATATAATGTTTTAGGTAGGCGTTAATGACTCACTCCCGCCTAATGAATACAGATTTGAAGCAACAATAGAGGACATAAGCACTCTGCATAAATTAAATTCACCAGTGCTTGCGTTTTCAATACACTTATGGTAATATGAGTATATTGAAATTGTGACCTGAGATTCACGTATTGTAGAGGGTTATTGTTTTAGGTTGAAATAACCTTGTGCAATATGTGAATTTTTATTTGTAAAAAATAAAGGTCATATAAATACATTTTGGAGGTAATTCCATGCAAACAGGTACAGTTAAATGGTTTAACGCAGAAAAAGGTTTCGGTTTCATCGAGGTTGAAGGTGGAAGCGATGTATTCGTACATTTCTCCGCAATCCAAGGCGAAGGTTTCAAATCTTTGGACGAAGGCCAACGCGTAGAATTCAACGTAGTTGAAGGAAACCGTGGACCACAAGCTGAGAACGTTGTAAAACTGTAATTTAAATTACAGCCTACTTCAGATGCCCCGAACATAGCGTTTGGGGCATTTGTTTTTATCTGTTCACAAGACCGTTTTTGAACTGATTACATCTTATCGCTTTATAAATCATGAAGAAAGAGGGATGTTTATGTACAATTCACGGAAAAAGCCAATGGATGAGATTCCTGAGGAAATCACAACTGTCTGGAATTGCGGCAGCGATACATGCAACGGCTGGATGCGAGATAACTTCGCTTTTTCTGTCGAGCCGACATGCCCCATTTGCGGTTCTGCCATGGTGAAAGGCGAGAAAAAGCTGGCTGTTTTAAATAATACGAGCTTTAATCATACCAAACAATCCTAAGCGGATGAATGTTTGTAGTGAAAGATGCCCCATAGCCATTAACGGCGCTGAGGCGTCTTTTTTGTTTTTTTGGAGAGTAAACCGTCAGGCTTTGCTTTTTATAAATATAAATTATACATAAGAATGAACAGGCTTTCAATTATAGTGTGTAGAGGATGGGGCTAGTATGCTCAGTAAGGTGGAGTTAAATTCAGGTAACGCTTCGTAAAATACAGCGTGACCGCTTCGTTCGAAAGGAATAAGCTTTGATCCAGCAATTCCTTTTTGAGTTTGGACAGCTAGGGGGAAAGGGCAGACCCGATCCAGCTTGCCGTGTAGTATCCACGTAGGCACGTGTATATATGGCAAATCAGGGTGCAAATCAGAATCACGCAGTGAATATAAAGTACAGGCCATGCTATGCACTGAAGCCGCAAAGCCCTGATCTCGTAACCAGTCACGTAAGCTCTGGCTGACGGGATTGGCAAACAACATTTCGCCAAAAGAAGTTACTAGTTGCGGACGATCTGTATAGGCTTGTTTGATAAGTTTATCTACCTCTGTGGCAGGAGTGCCATAAGGAAAGTCGCTGGTTGGGGTGAACCGGGGCGTAGCTGCTCCGATCAAAATCAGCTGATCAACACCCCATCCCCGGTGCCTGCTCATGTAGCGTGTGACAACAGCTCCCCCCATGGAAAAACCGATCAGCCGTACGTGGCTCAATTGAAGCGCCTGCATAACAGCCAGCAAATCGTCTGCCAGTCGATCATAGTTGTACCCATGCCATGGTCGATCAGACCTGCCGAACCCCCTAAGATCAACCTGAATACAGCGGTACCCGTAAGCAGGCAACAAGGCGGCCTGGTATTCGTACATTCGGTGATCCAGCGGCCAGCCATGCACCATCAGAACAGGGATGCCTTCTCCTATATCCTCAACATACAGCTTGACGCCACGTTCCACCTCAATATAATATCCCATGGTGTTCACCCCTTTAGAAATCACGAAACTTCGTTCTCTCTCACATATATGTAGCCAGGGCTTAGCTCATTCGAAAAAAGGGATGAGACTGTCACTATATAATCATATAAATTGGAAAAAAATGTATATCATCCTGTATAGGGATAGGATATAATTATGGAATGAAATAGCATCGGGAGAGTGGAACAATGACACCATCAAAAACATTAAAATGGATTACAGGCGGATTGGAACTGTTTTTAGCCATTCCCGTTTTGGGCGGACTGCTCGTCGTAAATTCTGCGTACACTATATTGTTCTTTATGTTGATTTTCCACATTGTAACGTTGGTGCTATCGGTGACAAATAGAGAGTCTTATTATGGATCTATTTTAGGGATCGTGACCTCGGTTGTTGGATGGATTCCGTTTGTGGGCTGGCTGATGCATTTGCTTTCAGGCATATTTTTGATGATTACCGCAGCTCAACAGCCGCGTGATCAGTATCGTAATCGTAATCGCAATCCTTATGATGATTATCGCTACTAGGGTAAGTATGGCGATGCAAAGATGAAAGATCCTGTTAAGATCCTGTTAAGATCCTGTTGAGCAGGATCTTCTTTATTTGTTAAATCTCCCCATGATTATGGTGTTGTAGTATTTTCCATCTGAAAGAACCTTATCGTTTTTTAATAACCCTTCGATCTCAAATCCATGTTTTTTATAGAGCTCAATGGCTTTATCATTCGTTTCTAAAACTTGGAGAGTCATTTTCTTGATGCCATTGGAGTCAGCCCAGGAAATAGATTTTTTTAAAAGATTCGTCCCGATCCCATAACCCCAAAAATCCTTTAGTACGCATACGCCGAACTCAACTTTATGAGAGAATCTATTCAGAACATTGCCTTCACATCTTGAAAATCCGACGATTTTATCATGAACTACCGCAACTAAAAACAGATTTCTGTTATTCTCTGTATCCGTTTCAATGAGCTGTTCAAAACCGGATGTACTTATAAATGCTTCTCCCTTCTCTCTGTCTAAATTTTCAGTCTCTCCATCAATCAGCAAGCGGATTTCAGACAAATTCGTCGCATCTTGGATTATGGCAGATCTGATCGTATAGCTCATTCCTTGCACATCAAATTCCTGTTTGTTTATTTTCATTGCATACTCCTTTTGTTGAATTAGAATGAAAAATGTTATCTCTGGATCATGTTAGTCTACCACATATTCCCTTGTTTACATGAAAAATAAGCCTGTCCCCTTTTGCTATATGGTAGCAGGGGACAGGCTTATTGATTTCTCGATCCGTACAGGGAAGCCGGATCGAGATTTATTATACATGGGGTGGCTGTGTCAGATTAACAAATGGTTCTTATGAATGCGACTTATCGAGCAACAGCTTTTTGGAAAACGGGAGCTTTTGCCGCTTGAGCTTGGTTTGCCCCAGCCTTAACTGGAGCTTTAGCTACTTCTGCTTTAGCAGGAGCCTTGGCTGCATCTCCTTGAGCAGGAGCTTTACCTGCATCCGATTTACCACCATCTACTGGTGGCTTGGACGGTTTAACGCCAATCACCATATCTGTAATCATTTGCTTCAGATTAGAGACACGTTGGTTATATTCGGTTGCTTTAATCTTGCCATTTTCTTTTTCCGTAGCCAGTTTTGCTTTCATATCCGAAACCATCACATCAATAACAGAATTTACGCTCACGCCTTGTGCTTTGGCGATCGCAGCAAGGGATTTGTCTGCTTTCAGCTGTGTATCCAACTGACTGGAGGACAATTCCAATAATTTTAGGAGAGCTTTGTTTTCAGCATAGTTACCTCCTACGATTTTAGGGCCGTTAGCATCGCCGGGGTTACCCTTAGGTGTTTGTGCTTTGTCTGCAATAGGAGCCTTCTCAGGTGTAGTTGAAGCAGCATGGGCTGCGCTTGTGGAGTACAGTGCTCCGCCTCCTAAAAATGCCAACGCCATCGTTCCAGCCAAAATTGCTTTCTTGGTGCTTTTCATCTTCATTTTCCACCTTTCGGTTATGGTTTGTTTGGTACGTGATACATCATAAGGGATCAACTTGAACGCTATCTGAGCGGAAGCTGAGCATTTACTGAATGAAATTTGGATAGCATGACTAGCATTTTAGCTAAGATTAAACTTGTATTACGTGTATTAAGTGATATAATACACTACAGGCACGATAGATGCAGCCGATTAGGGGGAAACACCCATGGAAGAACAACAGGTTGGCTCGTTCCGATTTTTAATTGACTTTAGCCAGCCATTATATGAACAAATATTAAATCAAGTACGAAGCTCCATTGCTAAAGGGGAGATCGATATGGGAAGCAAAATGCCATCTGTTCGTGATCTGGCGCAGGAATTGCGCATGAATCCGAACACCGTGATGCGGGCGTATCAGGAGCTGGAGCGGGACGGATTGACTGAGAAGCGGCGCGGCCTAGGCACTTATGTCACGTCGTCCAGTGAGCGGATTGCCAGCTTTCGGGAACAATTGGCTATGACGTATATAGATCAGTTTCTCGGACAGATGAACAGCTTGGGGTTATCCTGGGAAGATGTACAGCAGTATATAAGAAGCAAACAGAACGGTAATGACGAGGAAGGAGGCGAAAAGGCATGACGGAATCCGTAGTGGTTGCGAATCATCTGATGAAGCAATATGGCAATAAGAAAGCGCTGGACCAATTGGATGTCGTCATTCCGGCCGGACGCATCGTAGGGGTGCTTGGACCCAATGGGTGCGGGAAGTCAAGCTTGTTTCGGGCAATCACTGGATTGATCCAACCGGACGGAGGCGAGCTTCAGGTGCTGGGCCAACAGCCCGGTTGGGAAACCAACCGTGGCATATCCTATCTTCCTGACCGGGCCCGTTGGTACCCCAATCATACGGTTCAGCAGACGTTGGAGTGGGGGCAGTCCTTTTTGCCCGGCTTCAATATGAAGGATGCGCATAAACTTGCTGATCATATGGACGTAGAGCTGGAGTTGAAAATGACCGGGCTGAGTCGCGGGCAGGAAGCGCGTGTGCTGCTGATTTTGTGTCTAGCGCGTGAGGTTCCGCTCATGATCCTGGATGAACCGTTTGCGGGCATTGATGTCCTCTCCAGAGAAGCGATTGTAGCTGGGATTATTGATTATTTGGAGGATCGGCAACAATCCATACTTATTAGCACGCATGATATTCAGGAAGTGGAAGGTTTGTTTGATTATACGGTCATGATGGACCACGGACGAGTGATATGGTCCGGTGATTCGGATGACCTGCGTGCAGAGCATGGATCGTTGAATCATGTGTTCCGCAATTTGTACAAAAGGGAGTGGAGGGCGTGAATTCATCAAGGCTGTTCAAAGATTTGATGCGCCATGAATTTCGAAATAAAGGTAGCTGGAGAAAGCAGAGCCGGAATCGCCTACCCAGATCGTGGAGACTTGTGTATTTCTCACTATTTATAATTGCGGCGTTCGCTATTTCCTTATACTTCGCGCTTCACAACCAACTCGAATTGACAAGGCTGTGGTATGTCACCCTGGGCTTGCCGTACATGATTATTTTTATGGGTGTGGGAAGTCTGAGAAGAGAATGGGAAAATGACACCTACGGATGGTGGCTGACCCTTCCTTATCCGCGAATGTGGCTGATCAGCGCCAAATGGATTGCTGCTATTTTACAAACCATTGCCGTGATATTGTTCTTGTTTGTAGTGGGTTCCCTGTATGCATTGTTCATCTCATCAACCATACAGCCTTATACGCTTGCGGATGCAGTGTCCTTTATCATAGCTGGATTTAACTGGTTTGTGATGATTATCGCTTTCACACCGTTTGTTATTGCTTTGGGTCTGCTGACGGCCAGTACCAAATACAGCACTTTGCGGCCGCTTAACCCGCTGCTGTGGATCCTTTTGATGGGTGGAGGGAGTGTCTTTTATTGGTCAGGCGATCACCAGATTTATGAGCAGTTTGACCATGTCCAGACGGGGCAATGGTTTCCTTTTACCTGGCATTTCCCGGTTGCGGCGTTGATCAGCTGGATTGCTGCATATGTATTAATCCGCTTGAACGCTTATTTGCTGGAAAAAAAACTGTCGATTTAGCATAGAACGAATTACTATCTATATTAGAAAGGAGTTTCACCATGACGACGATATTCATATATGCATTGATGGCTGTTCTGGTGGGGCTGATGATCTGGTTGAGAACCAAAAGACGAGGGGGCCCGGTAAAAGGAAACGGAATCCGGATTCTGCTTCCCTTGTTTATCGCATTCCCGGTTATGATGATATCCGTATACCAATTGATGCATATACCCGGTCAAACGTATGCGCTCCCCGCATTTTGGGAGCTGCTGGTTGCCGGGCTATTAGGGGCTTTGTTTGGTTACGTTATTTTGCTGCATACGGCCTATGAAAGACGGGATGACGGTCTTATTTATCCGAAGCCGAACCAATATTTTAAATACATTATTATCGCTATTATCTTGATTCGCGTTGTTTTGACCCAGTACCTCAGTAGTTTGGGCACGACCGAAATTAGCATGCTGGCGATTACAATGGCGCTGGTATATATCTCAATCTGGCGGATAGGGAGCTTCATCAAGTTTCGGAGAACGTTATCGGGATAAGCATTATCAATGGTGTAAAGAAGCGGCTTGCTATTCAAAAGCGTTCATTTGCTTGGCGATAGGAGCCGCTTTTTTTGTGGTTTCATCATAAATTCATTTGTAAGACCATAAGCATACATTGTTATTAGTCCCCATATCCTTTATTCTAAGGCTGTAGCTTGCTGCATAACGGGCTATGCATATAGAATTTTGAAAGGAGGGGTATTGAGGTTTCAAGAGATTCAGATGAGGGTTAAAGATAAGGCAGGACGTGAAAAGTTCATTTTTTGTGATTAGGTGTAACTTAATTAGTTACATAAAAGGGAATTGTTTTCAATTTTCTATTTTTTTTATGTTGAGAGGGGCTTACATTCATGAAAAAACATACGGTTACTGCCGCACTCGCTGGCTTGCTCGTGCTATCTTCTGCTGTACCGGCCTTGGCGGCCGAAGCAAAACCCGCTACAGGTATTCAGGTTTGGGTAGATGGCAAGAAGGAGGCTTACAAAATTGCGCCTATCGTGAGAAATAAGCAGGTCTTAATTCCCTTGAGACAATTGGCCTCCAGTTTGGGGATTCCGCTGGATTCCAAGCATATTACGTTCAATACGGCGCGTCAAAGCACAACCATTCGTTATGACCAGGCGACGGTTGTACTGGTGTCAGGCAGCCCGGAAGCGCAAATCAACGGGATTAAGGTACCACTGTCCACCTCGACCATCTTGACTAAACAAGGGGTAACCTATGTACCGGTTGATGTCATAAAAGAAGCGTGGGGCAAGCAAGTGATTTGGGACCCGGCCAGCCGAACCGTGCAAATCGGAGTGAGTAATAAGGATAAGGTTGTAGAGATTCTGAAAAGTTTTGAAACCGGAGATACGAAAGCAGCCGAGACTTGGATCAGCAAGGATCAGTACATTCAGCACAATCTGAGCTTTGCTAGTGGGAGAAATGCCTTGCTGCAAGGGATTAGCCAATTGAAGGGAGCCAATGTACAGGTTGAAATCCAACGTGTTATTCAGGATGGCAATTATGTAGCGGTTCATTATAAAGAGTCCATTGCAGGGAAAACGAGCATTGTTTTTGATATTTTCCGCTTCGATAGCAATGGTAAAATTGTCGAGCATTGGGACAACATACAGGACTCGGCTCCAGCCAATCCAAGCGGCCATACCATGATTGACGGAACAACACAAATCACGGATCGCAACCAAACTGAGACCAACAAAACACTGATCCGCAAGTTTGTGGATGATGTCCTGGTTGGCAAAAATCGTGCTGCATTGGAAAGTTATTATAATGGTGATCAGTACATTCAGCATAATCCTCTTTTTGGTGACGGTGTATCCAATCTGAAACAGGCATTTTCCGCAGCGGGAAGCCAGGGAGCTTCTTTTGGATATGATCAGATCCACATGGTCATTGGAGAAGGCAACTTCGTGCTGGTTGTGAGTGAATTGACATCGCCTAAGGGAACTTCGGCCGCTGTCTATGATCTGTTCCGGGTAGAGAATAGCAAGGTAGCAGAACATTGGGATGTAGTTCAGGACATTCCGTCTAAAACGGAGTGGAAAAATACGAACGGAAAATTCTAAAAAATGCGCTCGTAGTATGGCATGATTGAGAGGCTTTCCCAACCGTCCTATTCCTGTTAAAATGATGCAAACATATAACAGGGGGTAGGACGATGGAAGGCTTGAAGCAACGTGTGGGCTGCCTGCATGCGCATCACTCGAACATAGCCTATGTGGAACGGGCTTTTGCTTCTTATGAGGTGGAGCTGGTACATTTTGTGGACCCCGGACTTATGCGCCGGGTCTCGTCGGATCCGAATTTTTCTGCGGCCGATGCCAGTCGCAAGGTAGAAGAGCAACTGAAATGGATTGCTCAAAGCGATATAGACATTATTTTGATAACGTGCACGAATTATATCGTTTTGGCAGAAAAGGCTCAATTGACAATGCCTACGCCAGTAATTGCGCTCGATGAGCCCTTTTTTCATGAGATATGCGATGATTTGCTGCCACGGACCTTGGTATTCACGAATCCGGCTACCGTAGAGGGAACGATGAAGCGTCTTTATCATACGGCTACTCTGTTAGGCAAACCGGATATCTCTTCTATGATAGAGGTCAAGGTGGTGGCGGACTCTTTTGAACTGATTATGCAGGGACGTAAAGACGAGTATAAGGAATTGCTGGTTCATTCACTGCGTGAACTGAAGAAAGCTGATCCAAGCAGAGGGCTGGCTGTAGCACAGTTATCTATGGTTGATGCTGCGTTACAGGTGGAGCTGGAGACGGGGGAAACGATTGGCAATCCCTTACGATCGTTAACGAATTTAATTGAGAATTTGTTAGGTTAAATGAGAGCCTAACCCAAAGAACTTCCCACCCGCATTCTGGGGCTGTGGAAGTTCTTTTTGTCGGGAGGAGGGGGTATGATAGGATGATATTTTTGCGGTGTTCATCAGAGATTCTGTTGATCTTGGGTGATGAATGCTGGGCCCGCCGATTCTCTTTGGACAAGCGTAACGTATAAACGCTCATGCTCCACGTCTTCTCCGGCAATGATTTTGAGAACTTGTTCGGCAGCTACAGCGCCCCATTTACGCTTGGAATAGTCAATCGTTGTCAGACGGGGCTGAATATATTGCGCCAGCTCAATATTATCAAAGCCGACGATATGAATATCCTTGCCAATCGTAAGCTTTGACTGAGCCATTCGATTGTAAAAGCCCACTGCCATTTCATCATTGAGACAAAATACGGCTACAGGTTCCGAACCCGGGCTAACTTGTTGCTGCAAAATGATCTCGGCCGCCTGTTCGCCGCCCGATTTCTCAAAATCGCCGTCAATTTCGATCATTTCGGCGACGCCGCTACGCTCAATGGTCTGCTTAACCGCCTGCATCCGTTGCCATGAATCATAAGAACCTTCTGGTCCGGTAACAACATATAGCTTGCGGTGTCCCAATTCCAATAGATGTTCTATTGCGAGAGCGGCACCCGCTTTGTTATCCAGCAGCACCTGATTAATGTTAGGATGATTCAGTTCACGGTCCAGTACGACCATTTTATGTCCACGCTCGGCGTAGTTCAGTAGCTCCTGACTATCAAACGTCTGATCCAGTACGATGGCTCCGTCGATCATGCGTTCTGGCAGCATTCGGTGAGATTGCTTACCGCTGCATACGATGAGGTCATAGCCCTTGCGGTTCAAAATTTCTTTGATGCCGTACAGTAAATCTCCATAAACGTCTCCACGAAAATCGGTCAGGAAAACTCCAATAATTTTGGTTTGCCTTTTCTTGAGATTACGTGCGGCGGCATTTGGCACATAGTTAAGCTCTTTGGCAATGGCCAAAATACGTGCGCAAGTCTCTTCTGTTACCTTATCGCTACCGTTCAAAGCATATGAAACGGTAGATATGGAAACGCCCGCCTGTTTGGCGATATCTTTAATGCTGACCACATCGTCACCTCCTTGTCGTCCGTCTTATATTTGCTATTGTATATTTATTATTAACCACATATCTATTCCAAATGTCGTAGTTCTACACGTAAGCAGCAAAGGGCGATCCCGCAAGATCGCCATCCCTTTGTTGCCTATACCAGATTTAGCATTAAGCATAATTCGATTTTATAAAATAATCTCCAGACGGCGTACACCCTCATGTTCTGCTAATGCCTGCTCGATAGTCTCGCGTTTGATGCGCAAGGCACCGGAGCGGTAGCGATTATCATCGGCTGGTACGCTTTCCAGTGGTATCCCGTTCAATACTGCACGGCCTTGCTCACCGCCCGTATGCTCTTGCAGCATGCGGTAGACGAAGGTGATCGGTTTCCCTGCAAAGGAAAATTCAAATTCCAGTCCGTCGAGAGCGTCCGGCAGCACAGGGTCCAGGATCAGGTCTTCGCCCGACTGACGAACACCAAGGACATTCGATATGAGCTGATTCATGTAGATCCCCGGACCGCTGGAATAGATTCTCCAGCCACCCTTGACGGGTACGGCTCCTTCTCGTAGTTCACCAAACCGTTCTTGTGCTTCATAGCGGGTGTTAAATTTACCGTCCGAGCTGCTGAAATAGGCGTTGCTTTGGCGCCATTCGGCATTCGGTACGGACGCGCGGATGCCGACCGGATTGATGAGCTTCAGGCTGTGCCAGGCGTCATCCTTGCGACCCAACTTGGCCATCGCTTCCGCAAAGCGGATATGGGCATGCACGTATTGCAGCCCGACCTCACGCCCGAAGTTGGCCGCTTGCTCTGCGCGCTTGAAGTGCGAGCTCACACCGCCGTCATACGGTGCAG
The DNA here is from genome assembly GCF_059772165.1 of Paenibacillus sp. TY11. Taxonomy (NCBI): domain Bacteria; kingdom Bacillati; phylum Bacillota; class Bacilli; order Caryophanales; family Paenibacillaceae; genus Paenibacillus; species Paenibacillus sp. TY11. The sequence continues at coordinate 171,789 of NZ_JCBAIQ010000011.1, forward strand.
GGCGGTTCATCAGACGCACACCATCCGGGCAGAGGAACTGCTCGCGGATGAGCTGCTCATGAGCCAACGCTTGCTCAGGCGTGAGCAACTGGCTGATCATGCTGCGTGTCATCGGCAGCAAGCGGTAGTGGATTCCCGTCTCGGTGTCAGACGGATGGAGCATCAGCTTGGGGTGACCGGGCTCTTCCATATACACGAAGCCCGGAATAATCCCGCTCTCCAGCATGTAGCGGTTGAAGTCTTTACGGATGCCATCGGCCATCTGGTGTAGCTCCTGTGCGGTCTTGTCGGCTTCGCTTACTACACCTGCAGGGGCCTGCTCCAAGGCAACAGCAAAGTTACTAATTACTTGATAGGTGAGTGCAACGGTCCAGCTGCTCGCCATGTATTGCTTCAGCTGAGCATTGGCTGGCTGGAGGGTGTCGTCCCAGTCGCCGTCGCCATAAGCCGACAAATACGTATCATGTAGGAAATTCTCTCGAATATATTCGATTTCCTTCAGAGCATGTTCCATAAGGGTCGCAGTCTGCTTGGTATAATCAAAAGTATGCCGATGGGTGTAAGGCACATTTTCTCCCAGAATACTGTAATCACGGGTTGCGGTCAAATAATCGCCCAGTACCTTGAGCGGCCAAACGATAATATCCCCATGGCTTTCTTCTTGCTGCACGCGAGTATAGTTGTCAAACATAAACCATTGCGGCCAGTTTCCGCTGTCCTCGTACTGATGGCTGAATACAGTCAGTAGAATGGAACGAACCTCGTCAAACTTTTGCACGGCTGAAAAATATTCTACAGGTCCCTGACACACATCACGTGTTCCCCAGGCTGCACCGCCGTATTGCTCCAGACCGTGAGGCACGGAGTAGTGGACGAGCATATTGTGGGTGTACCACCAGGCCACTGCGTTCACACGGAATAGCTCGCTCGTTTCATGTTGGCCCAGCGTCAGATGGAAACCGTTCATAAGTTGGGCAAAATATTCTCGATAGCGCTCGCGCTCATCCTCAAAGGAAGCGTGGCGCTCTTTGTGCGCTGATTCTTGCCCGGCTGAAAGGCCGTACAGCCAGCCCTGCACAGTGCAGGTCCATTCGCTGCTGTCACCCAGTTCCAGCACAACCAGGGATGCATCAGGGGAAGCTTTACCCTGTAGCAGTGCGTGAGCGTCGCTCACATGCTGTAATGGAGCGCCCTTTACGTGCATTCGGTACAGCAGGTCCGGATAGGCCTCAGCGCTCAGAGAAGCCGAATCTGCCCGGAAGAGCAGGGCGTCACCTTCGCGTTCCATATGAAACGGAAGCTCATATTCGTTCACATGCATAGATATTTGCTGAGTGATGAGGAACGGATAGGCTTTGCCGCTCGCCGAACGCATGTGAAGCCGCACTTCTGGGCTATCGGCATTCGTATAGTTTGTAATAATGAATGTATCGTCAGCCGTTTTGTAATACCAGCGCACATAATTAAAGCCAATCTCGAACAGGGAAGGCATCGTGAGCAGGCGGTATTTCCCTTGGATTCCGACATAGATACGCTGGCCAGATGTCTTGGGAATATTGAGTGCATTACGCGTGTTGGTGATCATTTTGTTGAAATTCGTATTGCCGATCACGAGCTGGGAATTGAATATCCCGTACATATAGGAGGTGGTTGTAATCGTTTCTTCCTTACCTCCTGAGTAATGCCCGCCCATTAAAATGTGCCCATGGGGACGCTCTACACGAAGCTCTTTGGATTTGAGCACAACATGCTCATAGCTATCCGTAAAAAAGGAAAGTAGTTCATCGCCATCCCGTTCTTCTTCCCGGCGTTTCGGGAAAAGCTGATCCACTTCGGCATCGGTCAAGTCCAGCGTGCCCAGCGGCTCACCAATGGTTTGAGCTGGAGTCACATGCCCTGCCTGGAAATCACTTGCGGCGCGTGCTGGTATGGTAGTCTCGGAAGCGTCCACTAGAATGGCGGCTACTTCGTCGCGTGCTTTTGTCACCAGTTCCTGATACTCCAGCTTTGTCACTGCGGCCGGATGATTGGGCTGGAACAGACCGTAAAAAGTAAAGCGAGCTTCCCCGGCGAGTTTCACCCGCTCAGATTGCAACGCCGTATAGGCGAATTCGTACTGGTACACTTCATTGGCGAGCGAGTCGCGGCGGAGTGCTTCCGGCTCATTTGTTTCCTTGTACGAAAGTCCAAAGAACTGAAATCCGTCTGTCGAGTAACCGACAGTGCGGGTTAACGAGCCTTGTTGAATGTAAGGGAACGCTTGACTTTGAGGTTGATTTTGACGAGAGCAAACGGTATAGCCTCTTTGTTCATCATGGTAAACGGTATGGTCAATATATTGAGACAAATAAGCTTCATTACTGCGCACAGCAGCGGTATCCGCAATCCCGATATCCTGACCGTACACGACATCGGCTTCAACGTCATCGCCCTGTAGGGTTACATCCCAGAACCATACTCCCAGGCGGCTTAGCGTGAAGGTCACCTGATAGCCTACACCAGCGGTGAACCCTTCCCAAATAATCTGCTGATCCGTTTGCCGGATTACGCCGGGTGAACGAACTCCAAGCAGGGGAGTGATACTTACGCCGGACGGACGGTACAGTCTCAAGTACAGATTGTTCAGGGAACCGTCGACTGAATTGGTCAACAGTTGGTTAATCATCGTTGAGCCGTGGGTGATCTTATACACATCACCGCTGCTCAAGAAGGTAAAAGACAAGTCACCGGCCCGCAGCAAAATATTTTGATCCAGACTTGTATTCATCAAAGGGAACGCCTCACTTTCCTGTTTCTTTCACTAACCGAAAACGGCCTTCGGTAGTATCGCGGCTGTTAGGTCCTGTAAAGACGGCAAATGCACCACTGTCACTGCTGAAGCTTAAATCTGCATGATGATAGCGCAGCTGAGGCTCGGTCAATGCAAATTCCACTTCCCGGCTTTCGCCTGGGGCAAGAAGAATTTTGCAGAAATCTTTCAGTTCTTTCATTGGGCGAACCGTATCACCACTGATATCACGGACATAGAACTGCACGGTTTCCTCAACCGGACGTGTTCCTGTGTTCGTTACCTGCACTTTAACCGTCAATTCCTGACCGGGTATAAGGGTATCGCTAGAAAGCTGTACGCTTTCATAGGCTACCTCGGTGTAGCTCAGGCCATAGCCGAACGGGAATAAAGGTTCGTTCGGTACGTCCAGGTATTGGGACACGTAGCGTTCTTTTGTATTCGGATCTAACTGCGGACGTCCCGTATTAAAATGATTGTAATACACGGGCACCTGTCCGACCGATTGCGGGAAGGACATCGTCAAACGACCCGTAGGTTCGGCATCACCGTATAACAAATCGGCAATCGCCGCGCCGCCTTCGCCACCAGGGAACCAGGCTTCCAGTACGGCGTCTGCTTCTTCAATAATACCGTGAAGATCCAATGGACGACCATTAAACAATACGGCTACCATAGGCTTATTCAGCGTCTTCAGGCGCTTCACTAGTTCCAACTGGGCTTGTGGCAGACGAATATTCGAACGGCTGCCTGCTTCACCACTCATATCCGAGCGCTCACCAAGCGCCAACACGAGAACCTCTGCTTGGCTGGCAGCATGCAGAGCTTCTGCATATTGCTCCTCAGTTATGTCGTCTATAGAGCATCCTGTCGCAACCGTGAGCAGCGAGGAGGATATTTTTGATTGGAACCCGTCAACAACGCGAATAGCTTCCTCCTGCGAACCGCTCCACGACCAAGAACCCAGGATATCACCGCTCTCTGCAAAAGGTCCGATCAACGCAATATGTTGACTGCAATTCAATGGAAGAACGGAATCATTTTTGAGCAGCACGCATGATTTAATGGCTAATTCTTTGGCGACCGAGCGGTGAGCTTCGCAGAACACAACTTCACGTTCACGCTCAGGGTCTGCGCCGCGTAACGGATTCTCGAACAAGCCGAGCTTTTGTTTGAGCTTCAATATACGCATCACCGCTTCATCGACGAGCGCTTCATCCAGCTGTCCGCTGCGAACCAGCTCAGGCAAATGCCCGTTATAGCAGGAGGTCATCATTTCAATATCTACGCCAGCCAGCAATGCTTTCTTCGCTGCCTCCCGTTCATCCTCGGCGATGCCATGAGGAATAAGCTCTTTGATAGCGGCCCAATCCGAAATGAGTACACCGTCAAAGCCCCATTCATCACGAAGCAAATCACGCATCAGACGCTTATTGCCCGTTGCGGCTACGCCTTCTACGGTATTGAAGGACGTCATCACCATTTCGCAGCCTTCATCTAAAGCAGCTTTGTAGGAGGGGAGATAATACTCTCGTAGCTGCCATGCGGATACATCTACGGTATTGTAATCCCGTCCGCCTTCGCCAGCTCCATAAGCGGCAAAATGCTTCACGCATGCGGCCACCCGGTCGGTATCGTTCGTCAGATCTTTACCCTGAAATCCACGTACAAACGCACGGGCAAATTCACTGTTGAGGTAAGGGTCTTCCCCTGTAGATTCCATCACACGGCCCCAGCGTGGGTCACGCACCAAATCAACCATTGGGGCAAAAGTAACGTGTATCCCCGACACAGCTGCCTCCCTCGCAGCTATGGTAGCGCTCTCTTCCGCAAGTCGCATATCCCATGAGCAACCCATAGCCAGCGGTATCGGAAAAATCGTTTTGAATCCGTGTACAATGTCTGCCATAATTAAAAGCGGAATGCCCAGACGGTTTTTACTCAAATGGGCCTGCTGAACACGAATCACTTCCTTGGCTCCTGCGAGGCCAAGCACGGAACCGACGTTGTGGACGGTTTCCTCGGTGATACCAAGAGAAGCCATAGGTCCGGTAATTTGGCCTTCTGTTCCAGCATCTTCAAAAAAGGCGCCCACAAGCTGAAGTAGCTGGTCGACCTTTTCTTCAAGCGTCATGCTTTGCAAATAGGAATTTAGTTGTTGTTTCATCATAATCCTCCGTAAGCTGTGTTGATGGACAGCTTTCTTTTTCAGATTCATGAGATTTTTTGGCGAAAATGGATTCATAAAAGTGTTGACCCGGCTAATAGCTAGTATAGAAGCATAATATTCTGTTGTATTATTAATCGAAACGTTTCTATTGTTGAACTCAGTTGGATTATATACGCTTTCAAATCGAGAGTCAAATCCATATTGGAGGTTATTTCACGGGAAAAGTAACGTATTTAAGATGAAACAAATAAAACAAGAGCATGATTTTGACGGAATAAAAAATAATATCCCTATTGAATACGGTTTCAATTTGTTCTATAATGACTATCGAAACGTTTCTATTGATGAGTATGGTCCTTAGATTGTGAACATAATTGCTATAACGGTATGCTGTAATCACTGGCTGTAGTCACTGTATGTATTTACTTGTATTTGAAGCCGTTATCATATGCATGATCAGTAAACTGATCATCTCGGGAGGAATTCGTATGATGAAAAGAACGTTGGGGATCATTTTGGCAAGCACCTTATTACTGGGAGGCGCGCTGGCAGGCTGTTCATCCAAGGATGATTCATCCGGCAAAGATGCGAATGGCAAGACCACCATCACCTTATGGGGCATGGGAGCGGAAGGAAAGTTGCTGCCTGAAATCATAAAAGATTTTGAGAAAGAAAATCCGGATATTCACGTTGATGTACAGGCGTTGCCGTGGGATAACGCTCACGACAAATTGCTCACAGCGGTTGCCTCAAAATCCGGTCCGGATGTTGTTCAGTTAGGTACATCATGGGTGCCAGAATTAGCAGCTGCGGGTGCATTAACAGATATCACTCCTTATATCAGCAAATACCCTGAGCTTGAATCGAAAAATTTCTTCAAGGGCGCTGTGGGGACGGCCCAATTTGAAGGTAAACCAGTCGCTGTACCTTGGTACACTGAAACGCGAGTCTTATTCTATCGTTCCGACCTATTGAAACAAGTGGGATACAATGAAGCACCTAAAACGTGGGAAGAACTTTCCGATGCTGCTCAAAAGCTGGCGGCTCGGGGTAAAGGCAAATATGGTATCTCCTTTAGTGCAAAGGAGCAGTCTATGGGCTTTATGTTTGCTCTCCAGAACGGTTCCAAACTGGTTGACGAGCAGGGCAATCCGCTATTCAACCAACCACCGTTTGTAGATGCTGTGAAGTATGTGAATAGCTTTTTCCAAAATGGCTCTAACGCAGTGGATATTGGAATTGATTCCGTTCAAGGTTTGCAAGGCGAGGGTATCGTTCCAATGTTTATCAGCGGTCCTTTTATGATTAAAGAAATCAAGAGCAAGGCACCAGAGCTGGAAGGTAAGTGGAATATAGCGGAGCTTCCTGGCAAAGTAAACAACCTGTCCGTTTTGGGTGGAGCGAACCTTTCAATTATGCAATTCAGCAAGCACCCAGAGGAGTCGGCCAAATTCCTGGCTTACATGAGCAAACCAGAAACACAGCTGAAATGGATGGAACTGTCCAGTAACTTGCCTGCGACTACTAAATCGTGGGAAGATGCCAAACTGAAGAGTGATCCGATGCTTCGGACGATTCGCAAACAGCTGGATCATTCCGCAGCATTGCCGCAACTGGCAGCATGGGAAGAGGTTTCTCAACAATTCATCAAGAGCTTCGAGCGTATTTACCGCGGTCATGCCGATGTGCAGAAGGAAATGGATGACTTTAATCAGCAGGCTGCAAGTATTATGAAAAAATAATGATCCATATCCGTCAATGTCAAAGGGAGTGAAGGCATGAAAGGAAGCTCGCAGAAGCTTGCGCCATACTTGTTTATCGGTCCCTCCATCATCCTGTTAACGCTGTTTTCGCTATTGCCGATACTACTGGCGCTCGTGATCAGCTTCACGGATATGGATCTGTCCGGACTCGTTAATTATGATAGTATTCGCTTTATAGGTTTGGAAAATTACACGAACGTGCTTTTGGACCCTTCTTTTTTGAAGTCCATTGGTAATACGCTGTTCTTCGTCATCATTGGTGTTCCGCTAGTGCTGATATTTTCGCTCAGCATCGCGATCCTGATTAATATGGGAAAATCTCGTGCTTTCAAAATATTCCGCGTCGTGTTCTATCTGCCGTCCGTAACGAATGTGGTTGCAGTCGCGGTCGTTTGGAGCTATCTGTATAATCCAACGCTCGGATTATTCAACTATGTACTCGGTCTAGTGAATCTGGGCCCTGTTCCATGGTTAACCGATCCGACAGTAGCAAAAGTTTCGTTGATTGTGTTAGCAGTTTGGCGGGGTATCGGCTTAAACATGATTATTTTTATCGCGGCTATTAAAGGGATACCAGGCTCTTACTATGAAGCGGCTCAGCTTGATGGCGCCAATACATGGCAGCAAATTCGTTATATTACGCTTCCGCAGCTTCGTTACGCTATTTTCTTCGTATCCATCACGACGATGATCGGCTGGCTGCAATTTTTCGAGGAACCGTTTGTCATGACCAAAGGGAAACCGCTCGACGGCACGCTGACGGCATCCCTGTTCATTTACAATAACGGCTTCCAATTTAGCAAATTCGGGTATGCCGCGGCGGGATCGTTCATTCTGTTCTTTGCGATCATCGCGGTGACGCTGATTCAGTTCCGTTTGCAAAATAAAGCGGAGTCCTGATAGAGAGAGGTGATGAACGTGAAAACAGCTGTTCAGCAAGCCCGCGCCAATACGCGCAGTGGTGAAAAAACATTTCAATGGTTCGTGGCGATTCTCCTGACCGTGGGAGGTCTGCTGATGGTGCTGCCTTTTGCGTGGATGATTTTATCCTCCTTTAAGACTGAGGGCGAGGTAACCAAAATTCCTCCCACCATCTGGCCGCAGCATTTTACACTGGATAATTTTAAATTACTATTCGATAGCATGGCTTTTGGAACCTATCTGACGAATACGCTGATCATTGTTTTAGCTTCATTCTTCGGATTATTCCTGAACGCCATGGCGGGTTATGGTTTTGCCAAATTCCAATTTAAGGGCAAAGGGTTTCTGTTCTATCTGGTGCTGGCAACGATGATGATTCCAGGTCAAGTGACGATGATTCCCGTCTATTTGATTCTGAACCAGATGGGATTGACCAATTCTATGCTGGGGATTGTCCTTCCTGGTTTGGTAGGAGCGTTCGCGATTTTCTTGTTCCGGCAGTTCATGTCGGATATCCCGGAAGAACTGCTGGAGGCGACACGTCTTGATGGAGCAGGGGAGTTCCGTACTTTTTTACAAATCGTGCTACCCATTTCGACGCCAATTCTGGCAGTGCAGGCCATTCTGACCTTCATTGGCGGTTGGAACAGCTTTCTGTGGCCGCTCATTATTGCGAACGATGAGAAGCTGTACACCCTGTCCGTCGGTCTGTCACTGCTCAAGGGGCAGAACGAAAGTCAATTTGCCCTTCAAATGGCAGGCTCGACCTTCATGGTCGTTCCGATCATGATTATCTTCATTGTTTTTCAAAAGTATATTATCGAGAATTATACAATTTCGGGGATTAAGTAATAGTGTAGTGACGAACTATAGGCTGAACATAGTAACGGCGTAGTTTCTTGGTTTTAAACCAAAGAGACTACGCCGTTTTGTTGTGTTTTTGTTTTATAGAAAAATTAGAAAATCCTGACCAGCTTACATTCATTCTTAAAAGCTGCATTAGGTTTTGTTTATATATGGAGAACGGGAGAACGAAAGATTTAGAATTCAGATTGCGTGTTACGAAGGTGAATAAAAGTTGCGGCCTCCAGAATCATTAGGGATGCATTACATTAACAACGAGCGGCTTTTTTCGGCAAAGCAAACTATACTTTTATTATATTTAATTGAAAATATTTCAAAAATAATATGTTAACAAATTTTACATAATTACTTCAAAAAAAGTATAGAGTATAACGAAAAAAAGATTATATTGGAAAAGAAATGAAAAAATATAAAAAATGAGGTGAATCAAATTGTTCGATCCTATTAACCAAGCAGCTGAAGGAAGTGTTTCTCCTATGACATGTGTTTTTTGTGATACACGTGATCGTTGTGTAGGTTGTGATGCTACCGATTGGTTTTGTAGCAAAGAAAGTGGTCATTGGTGTACTAATAATGATAGCGATTAATTGAAGTAAAACTCGCAACGATAGGGCTTTCAAACACAGATAGTCAATTAGGAGGTCTGGGAACTAATCTTCTTGGACTTTCTCCTATTTTGTAACTTTGAGAGGATGATTAATAGTGATTAGTGCTCCATTTGAAAAAAATCCCGTCAAAATCATAGAACAAAATGAAAAGTTATACTTATACAATATAAAAACAAATGGGCTTTTTCAGATTGATGATGTCGTAGTAGATATATGTAATAGCGAAGGTAAGGAAATTGAAGAAATATATGAATTACTTAAGCATCGTTCTAGTAGAGAAGAGGTAGATAGGTTATTAGCCAGTCTGAAGGAAGCATCGGTTATATATAATAAAGATTTGTCTATTCAAAAGGAATGTAAAAGTTGCAATGATGAGCAAGTAAGTCTATCATCTATAATCCTTATGCTGGTTCAAGAATGTAATCTAAGATGCTCTTACTGTTATGGAGGAGACGGGGAATATAATGATCGGGGACGGATGGACACAGAGACCGCATTAAAAGCAGTTGATTATCTGTTTAATCATTCTGGCGAAGAAGAAGAACTGAATATTTGCTTTTTTGGAGGGGAGCCACTTCTGAACATTGAAGTTATTAAAGAAGTTGTAGCCTACACTAAGCTAAAACAAGAAAAATCAAATAAACGTGTTACATATAGTATGACAACGAACGGCACCTTGATTTCCAAAGAAATTGAAAACTTCTTATTAGATCATCGTGTTTCTATTCAGATAAGTCTAGATGGTGATCAAATGACACACGATTTCAATCGATATTATCAGAACAGAAAAGGTACCTATGAAATCATTTTAGATAGAACAGAAAGTTTAAGAAAAAAAGGTGTTATAACAGCAAGAGCTACGATTTCACCAGTACAATTGGATATAACACATACACTTACTCATTTAATGGGAATTGGTATTCGTCATGTTGCGATGTATCCTGCAGTCGAGATGCTTAGTGAGAAAGATTTTGAGAAGTATGCACAAGAATTCACCAAATTGGTTGTGCATTTTGAATCTTTGCTTCAGGCTAAAAAATATGGGGAAGCACGTCAAATATCGAACATTCTAAAATACTTGAAGATGATTCATTCTTCTTCTAAGAGAGATTATTTTTGTGGGGCGGTTTCGCATATGCTTGCCATTGATGTGCATGGTAATCTTTATCCTTGTCAACGATTTGTTAATGAAAAGAATTATTCTTTAGGGAATGTAAGGGAAGGGGTGGATGAAAGAAAGAAGAGTGGCATGCTTAGTGAGATGCGTTTAGAGAAGAGAACTGTATGCGGAGAATGTTGGGCTAAGAATCTATGTGGTGGAGGTTGTCCTCAAGAAAATATGGTGCTTAGTGGTTCGATTAATGAGCCAGTGGGTAGATACTGTAATTTTACTCGTAGTGCAATAATGGATTGTATGAAATTGTATTTACGATTAACTAAAGAAGACAAGAAAAACCTGTTCTCTGCTAAGCAGCAGCAAGAGCAACTATTGGAGGATGTCTCATTTGACAATTGATATTCGAGCTTTAAGTAAGTCATATGGTTCTCACCAAGTACTTAACGAGCTTCATTTCCACATTGATAATGGTATATTCGGACTGCTCGGAGACAATGGGGCAGGTAAGACCACTTTAATGAAAATTCTTGCTACTTTACTTAGATTCGACCGAGGGGAAGTTGAAATATTCGGACATTCTTTGAAAAAAGAACCGGATGCTATTCGTTTGTTACTGGGTTACTTGCCGCAGCATTTTGATTTTTTTTCAAATGTAACCATTATGGAATCTATGAACTATTTTGCGGCTTTAAAAGGTATTCAAGGTAAGCGTCATATTCAAGAGGAGACATCACAGCGATTAATTGAGGTGGGACTAATCGATCAAGTTCATAAAAAAATAAAACAGCTGTCTGGGGGAATGAAGCAGCGCTTAGGAATTGCCCAAGCTATGTTAGGACAGCCTAAGTTATTAATTGTTGATGAGCCTACGGTTGGACTGGACCCCAAAGAACGAATTGCTTTTCGAAACTTGCTTCAGAATTATGGAGAAGACCGGATTATATTGTTATCTACTCATATTGTTCCTGACGTTTCAAGCACATGTGACAAACTACTCGTTTTAAAAGAAGGCCGTTGTCTGTATCAAGGGGCTATAGACGATATGATTCGAACTGTCGAGGGTAAAGTATGGTTGGTTGATGTTGGCAAGCGTCAATTGGAACAATTAAGCCAACAAGCTCGAATCACCTCCATTGTGCGGAAGGAAGGGAGAATTCAGGCTCGATTATTGTGTAACCACCCTCCAGACTGCTGTACAGAAGTCACACCCGAAACGGCTAATCTTGAGGATGCGTATCTGTACATTTCCGATCTGGGGGAGAGTTAACAAAATGGGACAAGTAACCAGAGCCCTGGTTCAATTTGAAGTTTTGCTAATGAAGAAAAGTGTAGTGTTTTTTATAGCACTAACGTTCTCTTGTTTTTTAATTCCTTTATTTTTATATCTAGGAGCGGGGAATAAGAATAACGAGTTATGGATATTTTTGCATCATGGACAAATGTTCTTTACCATATTACTAATGCCGTTAATGTATTCTGTTCTTTATGATAGCGAGAAGCAAAAAATGATCTCTTCTGTTATTATGCCTAAAATGCATAAAGGAGGCCAATATTTTTACTGTAAGAGTTGTGTATTATGGGGAGTGGTTTGCTTATTTCAGTTTGTCGCTTTAGCTATGATTTGTGTAGTTCAATGGACGACTCATGGTAAGGCTCCGTTCTTGACACTGCTTCATCTAACAGTAGCAAGTGTAGCAACTATGGGATATTCTGTTCAAGTTACCGTCATATTGAACTTGCTCTTACGTAAACAACTGTATGTGAACATTATAATGCTCGTCTACCTTTTAACCAGTATTACTATCAATTTTCCCTACATTTCCATCTGGTTTAATCCAGACTGGATTATTTCCAATTTCTTCACACAGTTGTTTGCTTTCGGGCGAATATTCCTATTTTTGCTTATGTGGGTATTGATGAAAGTCAGTAATCATCTATGGATGGCGAGGGTACAAGAATGAATGGAACTATAGTTCGTTTCTGGCTACAGCTTTTACTCCGAAGAGAACAAGCAGTAACCTTGCTCGTTTCCTTTGGTGTGGTTATTATATTCAATTTAATAATGAATGAAGGTATTGCAATAACTTATAGTGTTAACTTGTTATTTGTAGCTTTTTTTTCTTTACAGATTGCGAGTATACATAATCGTAATCATACAGAGTCGTATATATATATTTCTGTCTTTCCTAATTACCGTCTAATCACTTACCAGCTCTATGTATCTTTAATTCTTTCGTTTCCTCTCTTGCTCATAATGGTAGGACTTTTATGGAAATCATTCGCTGATGTATCATTATGGAATTTGGTTATCATTGTATTTTTTTCTAGTGTTTTTTCGTCGATGTTGGGTCTCTTGTTGGGGCAGGTAGTAAAGCATTATGGGTTGGCCTTCACTTTTCTCATTGCTTTTTACCTTCCTATAGGTTTAGTTTCCTGGTCTTTTAATGAAAAATTTCGTTACATATCTCCTGTAGTGAATATATTCAACCCCTATATGATCAACTGGCGAAATCTCTTTGGACTCTTAGGCTGTAGTTTATTATTTTACGGATTAGGCATATTGTTATCCAGTCGGCGCGGAGGCGGCAAAAAGTCTATAATCCCTTGGATTAGTACTGTCCTTGCCTGTAGCCTACTGATTGGCGTGTGGGGATATGAGAGGCTATTTAATGAGAATGTACAGACATCATCGTTTCAAAAAATAATAGTGGGACAAACACAAGTAGAGTATAAGGGGATTAGTTCGTATCAAGCAAAGCAATTTGCCACCCTCTTTGAAACGCTGTATCAAGTGGCTAAGAAAAAGGAGACACACCCGGTTCGCTATACCTTGCAAATCACCCGAATGCACTCCATGTCATCACTCGAACCGGAAATAATAGTACACCATCATAATAAACTTCAAATTAATATTTATTCAAATAAGCTCTTAGAATTCAATCGTGGGATGGATTGGGCTAGTAAGTGGATTGATTACATTTTGCCGCAATCAACTCACTTGTCCAATGAGCAAGTGGACGTATTTAGGCGCGTCAAAAGTGATATTGTTGTGGAAGTTCGCAGAAAAAATCCCGAAAATGTCTATACCCTTCAGGGAGACTGAGAGCTAAAATAGCGAGATTTCGTGAAGAACCGATAATAATAGATATAAAAGAAAGGGATGGAATGCATGGAACGTGAGGCATACCATTTGAATATAAGAGCTATATTTCATTCATTCCAATATTGGCCGAAGTTAACTAAGTTATTATGGAGTACAGAACCTATCTATTTTATTATCATCTTTTTTGGTTATTTTCTAAAAGGGATACTCCCGATTGCCAACCTTCTTTCCATACAGTATTTGGTTTCTGAAATAGAGACTAGAACATTATCGCATACTCTTCACATAAGCGCAGTGTTCCCTGTAATTCTTGTGATGTTTTCTGGTTTGCTTATTTCAAGTATAATTGAATATTCGGATAAATTGTTCCAAGTTTCACTGATAAATAAATTACAAACATTAATAGTATCACAAACATCAACATTTAGTCTTGCGGATTTTGAAAGCCCGCAAGTACATAATCAACTCAAAAGAGTACAAAACGACTCAATAGATAGACCTATTCAGATTTATAAAGAACTCATTAATTTGTTAAGTTCCATGGTTACGTTATGCTCTAGTATCGCCATTTTAATAGCATTCAGATGGTGGATCTTACTCATTCTTGTTGTTTCTCCCCTAGCATCTTTTTATTCTTTATTGAGGTTCACACAAATTCAATATGTAGCCAAGAAAAAACGGGCTCCTTTACAACGTAAATCCAGGTATATTAATTACTTATTGACTAATGAGAAGTCTTTTAAAGAAATCGTATTGTATCAACTTAGTGACTACTTTACAGCAAAATATAAGGGCATTTTTGATGTTTTCTACAAAGAGGATAAGTATTTAGCCAAAAAACGTATTGCGTTATATTTGTCTTTTCAAGTAATAAGTACATTATTTATAGCCATTGCTTTGATTATGATTATACAAATAACATGGAAAGAAGAATTTCTCATTGGCAGTATTTATGCATTAGTTCAAGCAGTATTATTAGCTAATCAAAATATTAACACAGTATCTCAAGGATTGATTTCATTGTGTGATCATAATCTGTATCTAGATGAATTATTCGCTTTTTTTAACATAAAACATAAACAAGACAGTTCTAGTATGTTGCTAAGAGAATCAGGTATACAAACTGATTCTACGATAGAATGCATAGAATTTAAAAATGTTTCATTTGCCTACCCAGATCAAAAAGAATTGGCTCTCAAAGATATAAGTTTTAAAATGAAGCGTGGTGAATCTCTTGCTCTAGTGGGCAGGAATGGATCAGGGAAAACAACAGTGATAAAACTTTTAATGGGATTATATGAAGATTTTAAAGGGGATATTTTAATTAATTCTATCTCGATTCGAAATTATCATAAAGAAGTACTTTATAAAAAAATAGGCGTTATATTTCAAGATTTTGTTCAATTCGATTTTTCAGTAAGAGAAAATATAGGTTTTGGCAGTATAGAACATCTTGAATTTGATACTAGGATATGGAAATCAGCACAACATACAGGAGTAGATAAGGTAATACGAGATTTGCCTAATCAATTAGAACAACAGCTAGGAAGAAACTTCGAAGGGGGTATACAGCTTTCAGGAGGGCAGTGGCAAAAGATAGCTATATCCAGAGCGCTCTTCAAAGATGCTGACGTTTACGTATTAGATGAGCCTAGTTCATTTCTTGATCCAGAATCAGAAAAACAAGTATTTCGCCAATTTCAAAATTTTGTTATTGATAGGCTTTGCCTCTATATTTCTCATCGTTATACCTCTGTTCTATATGCAGGTAAAATTTTAGTTCTGGATAAGGGTCAGATTATAGAAGAAGGAACTCACCAAGAACTAATTGAAAGTCGAGGGCTTTACTATGATTTATTTTCTGATGAAATTAATACATTCCAGGAAGCGCTAGTTACTAATGATACACGCTAACTGTGTATAGGGATTCCGGCATATATTTGGACTGGGAACAGTATTGTTTTTTACCTAGAGAAGTAGACTATGTAGAATACACAAGTCATAGTCACAAGAACGAACAGCGGAGCTTCTCTTTGGGAGAGGGGCTCCGCTGTTTTTGTTGTACATAGATATATTTATATATGAGTTAGACAATATTGAGGGGACAATGTACGAAGTTTCCCTTTCAGTCTGTAGATTCGAGTCGGTGTAGCTGTAACGGAGATATTATATTTGATAGCAAGGAAGACTCAGGCAGCGTATATTGGGAGGGGTTGCTTATATATGACAGCTTATTAAACCGATATATTTCTAGAATCACTTATTAGAAAGAATTGGAGGTTTTAGGATGAATGTATCATTTACATCATCTCACCAATCTCCGTTCCGCACCACAGATAATAACCGACTTGAACTACGGCATCCCATTTCCAGTCAGACTGAAAGGAAGAGTATAGGTAAGCCGCAAAACAAGGTTATTCAACAATTGACAGAGCAAAAGCAAAATTTGATGGAGAGGCGTTCGGACTATATAAGTAATGCTCTAAAACGTGGCCTCGGTCCGGAGGCTGTAAAAGCTGAAATGGAAAAGATAGATATGCAGATTCAGCAAATTGACGAGAACATTCAAAAGCAGTCACTGGAAGAACGAAAAAAAGCTTTTGGCGTGGATGAGGACAGTAAAAAAGAAGCTCAGGAAGGTAAAAAGGAGGAATATACGCCCAAGACTGCAGAAGAGCAGAAGCAAAGTCTGATCACCTATACGATGCATAGTATTGTATCTGCAAACAACGAGTTGAAGAATTCCGAAATCACTAAAATGGCACAAATCACATTAGAAAGCGAAGCTAAGGGTTGGGAAAACACTAACCCTGCAAGATCAGCTGTATTGCGTGAGAAGGCAGCAGGTCTTGATGGTAAAATTATGGAGATCTCCGCGAATATTAATGAGCGTATCGGTGATGCAGTGAATAAGGAACCGGCGATTACAGATCTGGATGAACAGAAGGATAAGAAGGAAGTGAGTAAAGACGCTGGCAGGGAGTGGACTGAACAAGAGCTCAATGCCTATCTGGACTCGACTAAAGACGGAGTGAAGACTGCAGGAACGAAGGTAAATATTACAGTCTGATCCGACTATTATGTGCAGGGTGCGCTGAATCTCCTGTGCAGGCGGAGGGTGCTTGCAAACGAAGGCTATCATTCGAAGAAGCACCCTCCGTTTTTACGCTAATGGAAATGAACAGCAAGACTATTATTGCTACTTAGCAAAGTGGCTATTTACTAAGTAAGTTTGTTTATAAAAAAAATAATTAGAAGTGCGTAACCAATTGCTTATCGTTTATTATAAATGTTAATAATAATATTAAGTATTTAATAATAATGTTGACTATAATAAATATGGTGTGTTATATTAAAATCGTAAATAAAACGGCTTTTTTTTCTTAGAGGTACAACGGATTTTATTTTCGCATTCAGAGAGGATGGTTTAGGTGGCAGCAGCTGTAAAAGCAAAGATGATCGTAGACAAGTCTTTTCGTATTGCTGAAGTCGATAAACGCATTTATGGCTCTTTTGTAGAGCATCTCGGGCGTGCCGTATATGGCGGCATTTACGAGCCTACTCATTCAACTAGTGATGAAAGCGGTTTCCGAAATGATGTTAAAGAGTTGGTAAAACAGCTTGATGTTCCTATTATACGCTATCCGGGCGGCAATTTTGTATCCGGTTACAATTGGGAGGATGGTGTCGGTCCAGTCGCGTCCAGACCTAGACAGTTGGAGCTGGCATGGAGAACGGTCGAGCCGAATGAAGTGGGTACGAACGAATTTTTTAAATGGGCCAAGGATGTTGGCTCCGAAGTGATGATGGCGGTTAATCTGGGTACGCGCGGAATTGATGCTGCGCGTAATCTGGTGGAATATTGCAACCACACAGGCGGCTCCTACTGGAGTGATCTACGTCGTAGTCATGGTGTAGAGCAACCACATAAGATTAAAACCTGGTGTCTTGGTAACGAGATGGATGGCCCATGGCAGATTGGTCACAAGACAGCAGAAGAATATGGCCGTCTGGCTGTTGAATCTGCAAAAGCCATGAAGCTGATTGATCCTGACATTGAGCTTGTATCCTGTGGCAGCTCCAGTTCCACAATGCCGACGTTCCCAGAATGGGAAGCAACCTCACTGGATCATACCTATGAGGTAGCGGACTATATTTCCTTGCACCAATACTACGGCAATCATGACAATGATACGGCTAATTATCTGGCACGCTCTATGGATATGGATCATTTTATTCATACGGTCATTTCAACTTGTGACTATATCAAAGCAAAGAAACGCAGCAAGAAAAAAATGATGCTCAGCTTTGACGAATGGAACGTATGGTACCACTCCAATGATGCGGACAAAAAAATTGATCCATGGTCTGTGGCACCACCTCAGCTTGAGGATATCTACAACTTTGAGGATGCGTTGTTGGTGGGCAGCATGTTGATTACGTTCCTGCGTCACGCGGATCGTGTAAAAATGGCTTGCCTCGCCCAACTGGTCAACGTTATTGCGCCAATCATGACTGAGAATAACGGAAAAGCGTGGAAGCAAACGATTTTCTATCCGTATTTGCATGCCTCCCGTTATGGTCGTGGAATATCGCTGATGCCTGTAGTGGACTCGGAAAAATACGATTCCAAGGATTTCACGGACATTCCTTATCTGGATAGCGCTGTGGTTTATGATGAAGAGGGAGATGCTCTGACTGTCTTTGCAGTGAACCGTCACTTGTCTGAATCGCTGGAGCTGACGGTAGATGTACGCAGTTTCGAAGGCTACCGCATTGTCGAGCATACTGTACTGGAGCATGACGATCTCAAAGCGACCAACAGTCCAGCCGGTGAAAAGGTTACGCCTCACAATGGCGGCAATGCCAAGCTTGAAGACGGAATTGTAAAAGCTCACTTGAGCAAAGCATCGTGGAACGTCATCCGTCTCGCTAAGTCTCATTAATTCTCTTCTGTAAAAGGTACAGCCACGGCTGTACCTAAATAAGCTCGCATTCTCTCTTGTAAGGGTATTACAGGAGCAGCAATGCGGGCTTTTTGTGTAAAATGAGCCATTTGTCCCTCCATAGATATAGTGTTCCAAGAGAAGGATAAATTTTAAATAAATATTATGTTTATTACTAAATTTAACTAGATAAAGATGATCCTTATTCACTAAGTGCTTATACTCCATACATTTTTATGAAGTTAATTAGACCCAGTGCCGGACTTACCAGATGAAAAAAGACCCTGTTATATCGTTGTCAATGTATTGATATCTGAAATGCAGGGTGTGCAATCCGACTTGAATCCACGTTATACTTTAAAAAATAGTCTATTTAAAACCAGGTGATAGTTGTAGCCTTTCGAGAAAGGAATGATCTGTATGAGTCAGACAGACGAATATCGTTTTCAGGTGAACTTGGGCGGTATGATTGATATTTTGGCCAATCATTTATATAGCAGTCCACGGGTGTTTATACGTGAGGTTCTGCAAAATGCAACAGATGCGATCACGGCTCGCAAGGAGCTACGGAAGGCTACTGCTGAACGTAAAACATTGAAAGAAGACAAGGCCCCTGAAGATACAGCTTTTGAGAGTAACGACTATGAAGGTAAAGTCATCGTGGAGTTATCTGGTTCCGGGGAGCAACAGGTATTGATGATTCAGGATAACGGCATTGGATTGTCGGAAGAAGACATTCACCGTTTTCTGTCGATCATCGGCCAGTCTTCCAAGAAGGGAGCTGATTTGCTGGCCTCGGAGACTTCATTTATCGGACGCTTTGGGATTGGGTTGCTATCTTGCTTTATGGTGAGCGATGAAATTGTGGTACTGACCCGCTCGGTGAAGGAAGGCATCTCCATGGAATGGAGAGGGAAGCCGGACGGAACGTATACGATTCGTCGATTGGAGACCGAGCTGCCTATAGGGACGCAAATTTATTTGCGCTGCAAGCCGGGAAGTGAGTTTTATTATGAGCCAGCGCAGGTGGAGGAGTCTTTATTCTATTATGGGGCGTTGCTGCCGTATCCGGTCATGCTGTCTGTAGACGGGGAGACCAAGCGCGTCAATCTTCCATCGACGAGCTGGATGCAGAACCCGGAACAATTACGGAGTCGCCGGAGTGAGGTACTGGATTTAGGCTATCGCCTGATGGGCGAGCGCTTCAGTGATTTTATACCGTTGCGGACGGCATCGGGCAGAACAGGCGGGATTGCATTCATTTTGCCTCGCAGTGTTAATCTGAACAGCAAGCGGCTGCATCGGGTGTACTTGAAGCATATGCTGGTGTCGGACAAGGCGGAAAATGTTTTGCCGGAATGGGCATTCTTCATTAAAAGCCTCATTTGGACAGATGAATTGCAACCAACGGCATCACGTGAGTATTTTTATGAAAATGAGCAGCTTGACGATGTTCGTTCTGAACTGGGGACCTGTATTCGGGAAGAACTGCTACGCATGGCGCAGTATGAGCCAGACCGCTTGCAGCACTGGATTCGTTTGCATGAGCTGTCCATGAAGGCGCTCGCCGTGGAGGATGATGAATTTTTGCGGATAATGTACCGTTGGTTTTCCTTCGAAAGTACATTTGGGCGGCGTGAGCTGAAAGAACTGATCCAAGAGGCGGACGGACGTCCACTGCATTACACATCGACAGTAGATGAGTATCGTCAGATTACGCATGTGGCGGCGGCGCAATCCATGCTGGTGATCAATGGTGGCTATATTTATGATTCAGACATTTTGGAAAAGCTGCATTGGATTGACCCTAACCTGCAAACAGAGCGTCTTAGCCCTGAGGAGGTATCTCTTTCATTTACCGGGCTAACGCAGGAAGAGCACGAGAGTTATTACGGTGTGCTACGTGTCATGGATGCTGCTTTGCAGCCGATGCGTTGCCGTGCTGAGTTGAAGCGTTTTGAGCCTGCGAGTTTGCCAGTGTTGTATACCATTTCTCAGGATGCACTGACCTTGCGCTCCATGGAAAACACTGTCGAGGAGACAACCGCGCTTTTTTCCAATGTGCTTGATAGTCTGAAAGCGGGAGTCCAGCAAAATTCGGGCTATTCCACCTTATACTTTAATCTAAACAACCCGGTGGTTGCGCGAATTTTTGAAGCTACCGATACACAGATGATCACGGCTGCTACAGAAATGATGTATGTGAATGCGCTTATGATGGGTCACTATCCGATGAACCGCAGTGAGTTGGGACTGATGAATCGGAGTGTGCTGCATTTTATCAATTGGGGATTAGGGAACGGACACAATACGTAATTGCGTAATTATAGGGGGAGCCAAATGGAAGATACGATATATGAATTGATGGAACAGGCGCAGGATCTGCCCGGAGGGGCAGCAAAGCTGGCGATTCTGGAAGAAGCTGTCCGCTTGGCAGACACTTCCGGGTTGAAGGAACTTGCTTATGAAATCCGGGGAGAGATTGTAGACTGCGCTATTTTTAACGGATATCCATTGAAGTCGCTGATTGCTTTTTCGTGGCAGCTGGGCCAATTTGACCAAAATCCAGAGGAATACGACGCAGATGAGCTGTTGTGGAATTACAAATGGATACTCGGGAAGGTGTGCAGCTTTTCCAATATATCGAAGACTCAAATAGAAGATCTGGCGGAGGATATGCGCAGACGTTATGCCGAATACGGGTATAATGAGCGTCCATATTACTATTATAAGTTCCGCATCGCGATGGATATGGGAAAACTGGATGAAGCACGGCGGTATCTGGATACCTTCCGCTTGGTCGAGCGGGACAGTATGAGTGATTGTGAGGCCTGCGAGCAGAGCCAGATGGTGCGGTTCTATTATTTGACCGGAGAAGACGAGCAGGCGCTTGCCGTGGCAAAACCGATTTTGTCGGGTCGCATGAAATGTGCAGAAGTACCGCATGTGACGCTTTCTCAGGTATTATTGCCGCTCTATCGTCAAGGGGAAGCAGCTCAGGCGAAGGACAATCATCGCAAAGGCTATCGCCTAATTCGGGATGACCGCGACTTTCTGAAAACGATAGCGGAGCATATCGAATATTTGGCGATTGCAGATCCGGTTCAAGGAATCGAAGTGGTAGAGCGTCATCTGCATATGGCGCTGGACTATGAGAGCGGGCTGGAGCAGATGTATTTTTATGCGACGATGGTGAGTCTACTGCAAAAGTTGGATACTTCGGGAGAAAAACGGTTGATCCGGTTGCCGGCTTCCTTGGAATGGGGTAAAGAGGATCGCACATTGACAGAAATCATTGCGTATTTTAGACCACTGGCGGAGTCGGCGGCAGCTGAATTTGATCGACGGAACGGGAATACGTTTTATTCGGATTGGATCGGGAAGATTGTTCAAACGGCCTAGAAGATGAGGCAACTGTGACGAACATTTTATACAGCCCAAACAATCAGCAGGTATAATGTTCCTGTGAAATAACAGGAGGGGTTATGTTGTGACTGTAACCGAAAAGGTGATTAATTTCGCACACCGCGGAGCTTCAGGTGTATGTCCTGAGAATACGATGGCGGCATTCCGCCACGCCTTGGAACTGGGAGCAACAGGTATAGAAACGGATGTGCAGCGTACCCAAGATGGGCATCTGGTGCTGATTCACGATGAGTCGCTGGAGCGTACGACAGGTTGCCCACTGGATGTAAGAGATATTACGCTGGAAGAATTAAATAAACTGGATGCGGGCGGCTGGTTTGATGAGAAATTCCGAGGTGAGCGGGTGCCGATGCTGGATGAGCTACTGGAACTAGCACAGTCCTCGGATACAATCATTAATCTGGAGTTGAAAAACAGCATTTATCTCTATCCGGGTATAGAGGAAGAGGTCATTGCTGCTGTGAAGCGTTTTGGGTTGGAACAGCGGGTAATCATATCCAGCTTCAATCACGAATCGCTGGCGCTCTGTGCGCAGCTTGCTCCTGAAATCAAGACGGGGGCGCTGTATATCGAAATTATGGTTCGTCCATCGGAGTATGCCACCCAATTCGGGGTTACAGCACTTCATGCCTACAAACAAGTTGTTACACCAGAAGCTGTATCAGAGGCTTTGGCATTAGGCGTCGTCTACCACCCATGGACGGTGAATGAGCCAGAAGAAATGAAGCGTCTGCTGGAGGCTGGGGTGAACGGCATCATCACGGACTACCCTGATCGGTTGGCGCACTTATTGGCTGTTCGCTCTTCCTAAGTCGAAGACACATCGGAACTGTGACTAAGGTTTGCAAGGATATGACTGTAGCTATTTATTGAAGCAAAAAAGGCTCTCCTGTACGCACTCGTTTTTGCGAGGCGAGGGAGGGCCTTTTTTGCCTTAAGCCGAAGAGCGTATCATCCACGATGACCTTGATTCCTTTCTACTTGATGCCGAGCCGCATCCGATAGCTGAACAGGATGTCTAGTGTTCTGCCCTGAAAATGATTCTCTACCAGCTTCACGAAGCGGGCTATATCGTTGTCAAGCGCTCGATTGCCAAGTTTGAAGAGACTTTGAATACCCCCTTGGCTGAGAGCGAGCCCTGTATAGCGAGCTGCGTCACACTGCTCACGGTTATGGAAGACAATCTCCCGGGTATATCGGAATTGTCCGCTGCGGTGCAGATTAGCTAAATGCTGATCCTTGCTCCATTTATGAGCTTGTTGCTCTACTGGGGCTTCTTGCTCCAAAAGGGTATCCGCTTTGGTGATAAGCTCTGTATAAGCTTGCTCTATCTGCCATTGCAGCACCGGAGGCCAGTCACAGTCAAAGGCCGCGAACACACCGCCCTGAGCCAAGACCCTGCCCGCTTCCTGAAGCGTGCTCTCGGGGTCCATCCAGTGAAAGGATTGAGAGCAGGTGATGACGTCTACAGTTCCGTCCTCAAAGGGTAGGTTGTTGGAGAACCCGCTTTTGAAGGAAATGGTTCCTGCCATTGTCGTTCCTGCTGTCTCCAGCTTGTGCTGCGCTTTTCCTCTCATGTCCGGGTTAGGCTCGATACCGACGATTTGCCGAGCGGCGTTTTCCCATATGAAAGTTGAAAGTCCTGTACCGCAGCCAATATCGGCAACTAGCTCTACGTTTCGCTCCAGATAGCGGCTGATGATTTCCACGACGAGTGACGGCGCTTCCGGGCGGTGTTGATCGTAGTTGTCGGCAAAACCGTTGAAACGATCCACATTACTTTGCAGATTTCCCTCAGGGATCATAGGTCCTTTTCCTCCTTAGTTTCGACCGGGCGGCCGTGTAGATTCAAATGCTGCTGTACTCCTATATTGTACAAGTTTACATGTTCATCCATCTACTCTCGTGATTTCACAGCACCCGTCGGATTTCGGAGGGAGGAAATTCCCCTATTTTATCATTGAAGCAAGCGCCCACTCGCGCATCATGGAGTCAAGCATCGGACGCAAATCTTCGCGTTGCATACCCATGTGGAGCACGGCTTCCAGATATCCAGCTTTATCTCCAATATCATAACGTGTGCCTTCCAGTTCCAATGCGAGCAGTTGGTTCTGCAATGCTACTTGATGAAGGGCATCTGTCAATTGGTATTCACCGCCCGCTCCAGTGGACAGGTTTTCCAATATAGAGAAAATGGAAGGCTCCAATACATACCGACCAATGACTGCCTGCCGCGAGGGGGCCTCTGCCGGAGATGGTTTTTCAACAAGTCCACCGACTTCATGAATGAGACCGTTCTGGTGAGTGGAGTCAATAATGCCGTATTTACTCACATCCTGTTCTTCCACCGTGCGCACGCCGACCACTTGCTTGCCAGTCGTTTCGTAAACATCCATCATTTGACGGATCGCCGGGGTGGAGGAATTCATAATATCATCGCCCAGCAGCACGGCGAAGGGCTCATCGCCAATGAACTGACGAGCACAGCGTACTGCATGTCCCAGGCCGAGGGGTTCTTTTTGACGGATATAGTGAATGACTGCTTTGCCCCCGATGCTTTGAACTTCACGCAGGAGATCATATTTACCTTTGCTCTCCAGTACCTGCTCCAACTCTACAGACTTGTCAAAATGATCCTCGATGGCTTTTTTATTACGCCCCGTTACGATAATGATGCTCTCAATTCCGGACTTGATGGCTTCTTCTACGATATATTGAATAGCCGGCTTGTCTACGATTGGAAGCATCTCTTTCGGTAAAGCTTTCGTAGCTGGTAGAAAACGGGTTCCTAATCCGGCGGCTGGAATAACAGCTTTTGTAATTTTTCTCATAGAAACTCACTTTCCTTTCGGGATGGGGAACCGAATACCCAGTATCGGCTCCCGATATAATTGATGATCATTCCGGCTGCGGTCGCGATCAGCTTGCCTAAAGCAAGTGGCAGCTCGGTTCCAGTGTGAAGCACCTGCAGTAATAAGGAGGTTATCCCTAATGCGATGAGGTTGATGACGATAAATTTAGGTAATTGACGCTTATTAGTGTCGTTTGATAGTTGTTTGTTGAATGTCCATTTGCTGTTCAAAATATAACTGTTAGCTGTGCCGCAGCTGTACGAAATGATCTGCGCTACAATGACCGGTACCCCGACCCAAGCCAACAGCATAAAAATGATATAATCTACGCCCGTATTCACCAGACCTACGATGCCAAATCGGATCATAGGAAGCAGCTGGGCCATGCGACTTTTCATAGGTTAGGCTCCATGACCGGATTTGGGTCCGGTATATCCCGCGCTGTTGCCGCGTACTGTGCGTCCGGCCGAAATCAGACTGTCACGGGCTCCTTGCATGTACAGGGAGTCACGTTGTTCAGGGACTTTCATAGCATGTGTCGGACCGTTTTCGTATTGTCCACCCAGATGCTCACGGACAATGTAGAGCGGACGCGCTTTGGTTTCGTCATAAATCCGTCCAACATATTCACCCATAATACCGAGAATGATCAGGATCACGCCGTCAAAGATCAGGCTGATGCTAATCATGGACGACCAGCCCTTCATCACATAGGAATCGGTAAAAAAGTTGAGAAATAATACGTACATCAGATACAGGAAGCCGGACATGGACAGAAGTGCGCCGATATAACCTGCCAGTTTGAGCGGTTTAATCGAAAAGGATGTGATCCCGTCCAGGCTGAGCTTGATCATGCGTTTAAGTGGATACTTGGTTTCGCCTGCGAGCCGCTCATCGCGCTCATATTCAACAGCGGTTTGTTTGAACCCGATCCAGCTGACCAGTCCACGAACGAATCTGTTATTTTCCGGCAGCCGTTTCAATTCTTCTATGACCTTGCGATCCATTAGGCGGAAGTCCCCGGTGTCGACTGGGATATTAATATCCGTTGATGCTTTAAGTACACGGTAGAAGAGGCTGGCAGACCATTTCTTGAAGCGAGTTTCGCCATTGCGTTTGAGCCGTTTGGCGTAAACCACTTCATAGCCTTCCTTCCACTTGTTAGCCATCTCAACAATCAGTTCCGGCGGGTCCTGGAGGTCGGCGTCAATGACGACGACCGCCTCTCCCACCGCATAATCCATCCCGGCGGTAATCGCTAGCTGATGACCAAAATTGCGAGAGAAATCAATCAATACAATGGTGTCATCTCTGAGACTGAATTCCTTGATCAATTGGACGCTGCGGTCCGAACTTCCATCATTTACGAAGATCAACTCGTAGGGCTCACCCATTGAGCCCATGACTTGTTTCAGCCTCCGGTAGGTTTCCGTAATAACGGCTTCCTCGTTGTACATCGGAATAACTATGGAATAACGGATGGGTTCACTCATTCGTAGTTCCTCCTCATTTATAATGTGATTTCGTATAAAGTACTGCTTCCGCCACGTTCGTCTCCGCCAGGTCCACCTTGACCATCCTGAGCGTTCGCATTGCTGTTTGTGGTGTCGCTTCCGCTCTCGGTTGCTTTAACGTCTGTACTTGTTTCGCCTGTTGTTGTTTTCCATTCATCTGTAGGGATCACTTTGCCGTGTTCTTTGATCCATGCAGTGACTTCAGAGTTACCGCCGTCCGGTCCGCCGCCTCCACCAGAAATCATGAAGTACTTCACTTGGCCGCTTTCGACCAGCGCCTTGATTTTATCGACGGTATAGACTGGATCGGAAGATACAAAGCCGTTCATAATAATGACTTTTTGTCCGGCCTCAACCAGGTAAGGAGCAGCTGTTGAATAATTACTTGCCGCGAAAAGGTAGGTTTCACCTGTGTTATTTTTTTGCAAATAGCTCAACGTTTTTTGATCTAAACTTTGACTACCGTTCGGTCCTCCCATTCCTCTGGAACGGGTAGAAGATTTCTGTTCCGCGTCTGTACTTGTTTGTGTGCTTGAAGTATTTCCATCAGAGCTGGATTGTTTTGTATTGTTGGTCTGGTTACTCGTTTGAGTTCCTTCAGCTTGTTGTCCATTGGCGTTCTGGTCTCTGTTGCCTTCATTGCGGCCTGGCATCCCGCCACCACCACCGCCACCAAATTGAGTCGGTCCGGCTTGTGGAATCATGCTGTTCCCCCCGTAGGTGATCGGTGTCAATGCCCAGTACACAGGGCCGATGAACATAGCGAGTACACTTGCAATGATGGCATATCTCGTTAACTTCTCAGATTTCAATCGTGCTACTACCAGCAGCACCGTGCCGATGATCCCCAGGACCAATACGGCGATGGACCAGCCACTACCGATGGTGTCGTTGTAATTTTGCAGGACGAACCAGCCAAATACCGAGGTCGCCAATACCGCTGCGGGTAACAACCAGGAGAGCCAGCCAGAACGCTCACGATATTGCTGCCACAATTCCACGAATCCAGCCCCGAAGAGCGCTGCAATCGGTGATGCGAGCATAATTAGGTAATAATGATGGAAGAAACCTGCTACGCTGAAAAATGCAGCTATGGGAATCAACCAGGCCAGCCAGAAGATGACTTCTTTGTGTTTTTGTGTGATATTACGGCGTCGAATGCTTGCAAGTAGGCCGATGGAAGCAATTATTGCGAACGGAAGTAGCCAGCTGGCTTGACCTGACAGGGAAGATTGGAACAACCGCAAAGGTCCTTTTTCGCCAGTGCCGAACATGCCGCCACCGGAATTTCCTCCCGGTCCACCGCCTGGACCGCCCTGGCCACCTTGCCCGTTGCCGCCAAATCCACCCGGTGGCATTTGACCACCTGCACCGAATCCGTCTGCTGTCATGTTGTTGGCACCAGAGTCACCCGTAGTGGTAGTGCTGTCTGATGATGTAGTCGTCTGAGCCTGATCCGAGTTCGTATTGTTGCTATTCGTTGTAGCTTTATTGTTCTGCTCCGTGCGTTGACCGCCACGAGTACCACCTGTTCCCTGATCTCCTGTCAGACGGGACAGGCCGTTATAACCAAAGGCCAAATTCAGTACAGAGTTTGTACCGCTACTCCCCATATAAGGGCGTTCGTCTGCTGGAGTGGAGTCCACCACGACTGCCCAAGAGAGCGACACGATCAGGAGGACGACTGCCGATCCTGCCAGTGTTACTGCTTTTCGTTTCCAGTTAAACTTGGAGGCCAGTAGATAGAACAGTCCCAAAGCAGGAACGATCATATAGGCTTGTAACATTTTTTCGTTAAAGGCGATGCCTACGACTGCAAAAGCTGCGAGGATCAGCCCTGTTTTGCTATTTCTAATGCCTCTGAACAACAGCCATGTTGCGAGCAATAGTGTGAAAACCAACATAGCGTCGATGTTATTCGTGCGGCTGACCGCTACGGCTATCGGTGTCGTTGCCATGGCGAAGGCGGCCAATCGTGCGGCCATCGTACCGAAGCTCGGTTTGACGAGTAAGTAAACGAGCAATACCGATCCGACCTGAGCCAGCGCTTGCGGCAGGATAACGCTCCATCCGTGAAGCCCGAATATATAGGCGCTCAACGTCTGAATCCAGAACACCACAGGCGGTTTGTCTACCGTTACCGATCCGGCAGAATCAAGTGAGGCGAAAAAGAAGTTGTGAAAGCTCTGTAGCATGCTTGCTACGGCCGTCGTGTAGTAGGTGTTTACGTACTTGTCTTGCCAGATGTTGTATCCGTTCAAAAATGCGGATATCAGCATGATGATGATCAGGGGGATGTCCGCCCTGGTCTTAAACCATTTCTTAATCATGTTCAGTCCACTCCCTGTGAAAATTCTTTGTATTTATTCCGTTGTTCTAGCCGCTATCTTCAGGACTGCGGAATGACCAGTCACATCTGATCTTGGCCCGGTGAACTACCGGCTTGCACTTATCATGCCAGACGTACCTTAATTGGTTCTGAGCGCTCCCTGAACGTTAGCTGAAAGCTGAGCAGGGGTGCTTTTTTTACGACAAGATTCAGGTATATTAGATACAGGTAAAAAATGAACCGACTTTTATATGAGAAAAACGCGGCAACATGAAAGGGAAGATTAATAATGAATCCAATACACGGAGTTAAAATTATGCTGGCAGACGATGAGCCTCATATTTTGCAATTTTTAGAGCTTGGACTGATTAATGAAGGATATGAAGTCAGAAGCGCCGAGAACGGGAGCGATGCGCTCGATTTGGCCAGAGAGTTTCGTCCGCATGTAGCGGTGCTGGATGTGATGATGCCTGAAATGAACGGTTTTGAGGTTTGTCAAAGTCTCAAGGAGACGGAGGATAACATCGCGATCATTATGCTGACAGCCAAGGATGATGTAGACGATCGGGTGAAGGGATTAAAACTCGGCGCGGATGATTATATCGTAAAGCCTTTCAGTTTTAATGAGCTGCTGGCTCGCATTGAAGCGCGCCTGCGCAATCAGTTCCCCGATCTACTGGGGGAAGTGGTTCACGGGCCTTTTCAAGTGGATGATCGACGGAAGGAAATTCGTTATCAGAGTCAGGTGCTGGAACTGTCGCCTACCGAATATGAACTATTGAAGTTTCTGGTGCTAAACCACGGAATTGTGCTGAGTAAAAGTCGTATTCTGGACCGGGTATGGGGGTACGATTTTGGGGGCGAGGATAATATTGTTGAAGTGTACATTCGCTCCTTACGTGAAAAACTCAAAGATAAGGAGCACCGGGTCATTCGTACGCTGCGCGGTGTTGGATACCGGGTGGATCTGCTATGAAGGCGGGTGGGAAAAGTCGGAGAAAATATGCGCTCCGTTCTCTCCGATCCCAGCTGTTGGCCAGAACGTTACTCATTTTGGCTTTGCTGCTCGTATTGATCGGTTTTCTACAATATTTTCTAATGAAAGATTTTCTGTATCGGAGTCGGGCGGACGCTATGGATACGCAGCTAAATTCACTTCCTGCCGATTTATTGATTAAGGATTCGCAGGAGAAGAGCGGGGTCACCGCTCCCCAAGAAGGAACCAATCGGAGGAATAATCGACCGGGGCCGTTTTTGTTTTGGCCGGATATGTCGCTCGCTTCTATAGATACAGACGGCACTTTCCAGAGCTTGTCCAACGAAAACGGACTTAAGCCGCCACGTCTCACCACTGAGCAATATCATGCGATGCAGCAGAGCATACGCATGCGTCACGGCTATCAATTAATCACGGATGCTCAGGGGAAAGAGCAACTGGTTGTATTCCGTCCGCTCGGTCCACCTGACCGTTCGTCCGGTTTACTTCAAATGGGCGTATCCACGACTTCTATGCAAGAGCAGTTGATTAATCAGCTCCGCACCTTTATTTTATTGTCTCTGATTGCGCTTGCGATTGGGTTGGCGCTTATGCTTCCTGTGCTGCGCCGCACGTTGGTGCCCCTTTCCAGGATGGTCGAGGCAGTCAAACGTATTGATGCGGGCAATCTGGACGAGCGCTTCGACGCTGAGCAGGGGCAGTATGAGGTGGATCGCTTGGCGGTTTCATTTAACGGGATGCTGGAACGGCTGGAGCATTCTTTTGCTGCCGAACGGGAATTGCAGATGCAGATGAGACGATTTATTGCGGATGCTTCCCATGAACTACGCACCCCGCTCACGTCTATTCACGGCTTCTTGGAGGTGCTGCTTCGTGGAGCAGCATCTAATCCGAAGCAGCTTCAACCGGCACTAGAAAGTATGTATGGTGAATCCAAGCGGATGAATAAGCTTGTCTCTGATCTACTATTGTTGGCTAAGCTGGACCGAACACCGGAGTTGAAGCTGGAAGACATATCGCTAGATGCGTTGCTGCTGGAAATGAAACCGCAACTTCTTATGCTGGCAGGCACACGTAAGGTGGTTTTTGATATGACGGCAGGGGTAAGGGTGTTGGCAGAAGGGGATAAAATCAAGCAGGTAGTGCTCAATCTGTTTCACAATGCTGTTCAGCATACCGATATGGAAAGAGGTGTGATCCTGGTAAACCTGTCCGCCGGTAAGAAGTTGGTAGATATCCAAATTCGTGATAACGGACCAGGCATGAGTAAAGAACAGCTGGAGCGGATATTTGAGCGATTTTATCGTGGAGATGAATCGCGTACACGCAGCTCAGGCGGAGCGGGCCTTGGTCTGGCTATTACACAGTCTATCGTGGAAGCACACGGCGGGAATATTACGGCCGAAAGCACACCGGGAACGGGAAGTGTATTCAAAGTAACGCTACCTTTAGCGGGAACAGTATAGTATTTCAGGTTATGGCGTAACATAAAAATAGCCCCCCGAACCGCAGCTTTGGTTATAACACGGCTCGGGAGGCTTTTCTATTGTTAGTTAATCAACGCAGCTTTTTGTAAAAGCACATGCAGCACCTTGGCGGATGCCTCACGCGTTGTAGGTGCATTCGGCTGGAAGTAGGAGGAGCCTTTAATCGCTTCTCCGTTGATGATACCTGCTGCACTTACTTTTTCAATACTGTCCTTGGCATAGCCTGCAAAGGATGAAGCATCATGGTACGGTGTACGTGCAGGGCCATCGGCTGCTGCTTTGATTTGAAGCAGATCTACAGCTTTACCCAGCACGACAGCAATTTCTTGACGACTGATATTAGCGTTCGGATCAAACTTGTCGCTGTTGCGACCCGTAATCAATCCGGCTTCATAAGCGGCTGCCACATCGCCAGAATACCAGCTACCTGCCGGGATATCACTGAATGGTGCAGCAGTACCTGGGGTCAGGCCAAGTGCCCGGGTTACCAGGGCTGCAAATTCCGCACGTGTCACGTTCTTCTTCGGTGAGAAAGTCGTGTCGGTTGTGCCGTTAATCAGCAACTTGTTGGCTAGCGATTGAATTTCTGATTGGGCATACGACGATGAAATATCTTCAAAGCTAACGGGGCGCGTCGCCGCTGCATATGTCGAGAAGCCCGGACGGCTTATCTTGACGACGGTAGATCCATCAGCCTGCTTGGTGAAGACGGATGGAACTGGATAGACATCTCCGTTCGCCGTATAGAGTACACCAGCTGTATTCGAATCAATTTGACCAGGTACGGTAAAGGATCGGCTAATGAACTGTCCTGGAGCAACCTTGAGCGGTTGGCTCTTGCCGCCAGTGACAATGTTAGCCTCAAACCCTACCGGGGTGCCGATCACATTCGAGCCTTTCAGCTTGCCTGTAAATGTGCTGCTTGCCTGAGCCTGGCTGCTGATTACCACTTCAATGCCTGCACCAGCAGGAACATTTTTCAGAGCGGATACTGGCAAAGCCAAAGAAGAGCCTGTATTGCTTACAATCAAGCTGCTTCCTGCTGCAGCCTTGCCCAGCGTTACCAGTTGTGTGGAAGTGAGCGATGCTTTCGTCGTTTGACCTGCTTGGCTAGTAGCCGACAGTACAATAGCTGTCGGGCTGGAACCTGCTGCTGTCACGGCAGCCTGCAAATCTGCATCGGTTACTGTCAGCGACTGTACATTATTGTTCAATGCAACAGCTGTAGTGACAGTTTTAACAGCCTGTCCTTGTTTCACAACGCTTTGAAGTGAAGGTGCAGATGTAGGGACAGGAGTGGATGTGTTCGTTGTAGCAGAAGGTGTAGTATTGCTTCTGCCGCCACCTCCACCACCTCCGCCTCCACCACTACCGCTGGATGCGGCGCTATTATCCACACGAATAGCTTTAGTAGCGGTGAAGAGTTTAGGACCTTTAGTAGTGCTCTCGACTTCGCCTTTTGCATTCAACTCCGGAGCGCTGACTTCCAGCTTGTATACGCCGTCCTTCAAATGCTGAATCACGGGCTGACCGTTAGCATCCAGAACAGATTTTCCATTGTCATCTAATTCGGCGTAACTTCCGTCAATGCCCTTGAAGGAGTAGACGCCTTGTTTGAGGCGTGCATTGTCACCTTGTTCCTTGGAGGTCGTAATTCCATCGATCAGACCGATTAACTTGTCATCTACGCCGTACACATAGAGCGCGATCAGGTTCGTTTTATCCGTAGTCAGGCGGAATGCCAAATCTGTTGAGCGCTGAGCACCTGTACGACTCGGATAAATAATCGGGTTGGTAACACTCAGGTCCTGCAAGCCAAAGCCTGTTGCCGGATTTTCTTTGCCCACATGAACGACGAACGGCAGATGAAGCGTTGGCAGTCCTGCGCTTTTCAGAATAACTTCCCCTTCATATACACCTGTGGCTGCGCCCGAATTTGGTTGTACAGACAGGAAGAACGGTTGCGATTTACCCGGTTCTGCCGAGATTGCTCCATTCGCGCCGACACCCTGCAACTGAACGGAAAGGTTGCTTACATCAGGCGTGGCAATCGGCTTAGTCGGATCAGAGGTTACATTATCATGTAAAATGTAGCTGGCTTCATATTGCACAGGGTTAGCGGACAAGTTTTTGAGTTGAAGCTGAATCTGCTTCGCATCACTACCAGGTCGTAACACCCCGAAGCTGGCGGAAGGATTGTAATTCACAACCTCCTGCCGATTAAAGTTTTTATCGAGAATCGTAATCTTTTCAACGGTTTCCAGCAGGGCGGGAGTCTGAATCGCATTAGCGATGTTTACTAGGCCTGCACCTTGGGAATACACATCATATTGAATTTTATCCTCATCAAAGAGTGTAACCGAAGTGTTTGCCAGAGCAGCACGGATATCAAACGGTGTCCAGTTTGGATGCTGCTGCTTCAGCAGCACAGCAAGTCCAGCCACATGCGGAGACGCCATACTTGTACCATTGCTACGACTGTAAGCTTGCTCATAAGATGCATCTGGATAGAACTTGGCGAAGGCAGGATAGGTTGACAAAATGCCAACCCCCGGTGCGCTCACGTCTGGTTTGATACTGAGCAGTTCATCTCCGTTCGGTCCACGGGAGCTAAATCCAG
This sequence comes from Paenibacillus sp. TY11, assembly GCF_059772165.1. NCBI lineage: Bacteria > Bacillati > Bacillota > Bacilli > Caryophanales > Paenibacillaceae > Paenibacillus > Paenibacillus sp. TY11. The sequence goes on from NZ_JCBAIQ010000011.1 coordinate 205,294, forward strand.
CAATTGTATTGCCTTCATTATCTGTGCGATGATAATCTTTTCCAAAAGTGATAAAGAATTTTTGTTTGTTGTTTTGGCTTTCAATGATTTGTCTTGCCAGCGCCCGGCCTTCCTTTCCTGTCATGTCAAAGGTAGGGATGTAATCCACACCGTCACCTTGATTTGAATTAATGTAACCGTCGTAACCTGGGATAGCATCATTCAGATTGGCTTGAGTGCTGTCGTCAGATTTCGCTTGACCATTAAAAATAACAATAGCCTTCGCACCGCTTTGTTGTGCGTTCGCGATTTTGTCTACGAAGCCCAAGACGCCACGTGATACGATTACAACCTTACCTTGTACATCTTTAGAAGCAAAGTCATCTGGGTATCCCAAATTGGCATACACTAATTCCAATGGTTCTGTTCCTAAAATGGAAGCGAAATCCTCATGAAACGTTTGCCAACTCATCGTGTTAAGATTGTAATAGGTGTCTGATGTAACTGTCATCAGCTTTCCATCATTGCCATAGGTAGCAAGATTAACCGATGCTCTATTTGAGTAGCTGTGGCTCGGCGAAGTAGCTGCACCGACGGAAATCGCCAATTGGGATGTTGCAGGTGAACCCATGGAATAAAAATATGGTCCATCCTGTGCCGCATTACCGTTCGCAATGACCGCGACTACGCCGGAAAGTACAGCATTATTGATGGCAATGGAGTCCGGGGAGTTGGGGTCCTTTTCGGAATCCGAGCCCAGCGACAGGTTAATGACGTTCATGCCATCTTTGACAGCGCGTTCAATACCGTCAATGACCTGTGCGGAGGAACCGGAGGAGCGACCCGTCTTGGTATTGCGTCCAAGCACTTTATACACGTATAAGTCCGATTTATAGGCAATGCCCTTTTGTACAATTTCCGAGGATTTATTCGCGGCTTTACCGGCAATCGTACCGGAGACGTGGGTACCATGTGTCGTTCCACTAAAACCTGTTCCGTATGGGTCATTCTCTTTTTCTAGGAACGGTTCCTCGTAAGGATCGTTGTCCTGTTCAAAAGAGTCATATCCGCCTTTGTAAGCTTCTTTCAAATCAGGATGTTCATAATCGATACCGGTATCAATAACCCCGACCTTGATTCCTTCGCCTGTCAATCCTTTGGCCCAGGCTTCGGGAACACCAATTTGGTCCAACGGTGCGTTATCATAAGTTGCTTCACTGGCTGTAAGTGTTGGTGGGTCCTGTACGGGGATGGAATAATACGTTTTGTTTTCGTGAATGGATTTTACGCCTGGCAGTTTAGCCAGTTCCGGAATCTTATTAGCTGGTAGTGTGACCTCCAAGCCGTTAAGAACTGTGTTGTATTGGTAATTCACCTGAAGAGAAATACCGTGCTCAGCGGCTTGGTCCACGAACGTTGTTTGTTCGGTGGCGATCGCGGATTCCGCTTTTTGCTCAGATTGAGCTGTGAAAACTTGAATGCCTGATCGTGCCGCATATTTGTCCACGGCTAGGGGCTCACCATCTAGCTGCACGATAACTCTGACCTGGCGGGAAGAGTCGGTACTCAGCTCTGGCGAAACGAAGGCCGGAGCCGCCTCAATAGTCAATGCTTCCTGAGCTTTCAAAAATGAGTTGATTTGCGGATCTGCATTAGCAGCAGAACTGAGAGACGGCAGAGACAAGCTTACCGTCAAGGCAAGAGCGAGTGATACGACAGGTATTTTTCTCAAAATGATCGGCTTTTTCAAAGATTTCCCTCTTTTCAATCAAAATATGATATGTCTACATACTAGGATTTGAAGCCACTGCCGTTGTCTCACGCCTCCCTTAATATCTAAAATAATAGAATTGACCACTGGTGACTAACTTGCCAGTTTTGAGGCATATCTTACCATATTGGTGGGATATATTACTATATGTTTTTTATATTTTTAGAAAAAACAAGGTTAACTTCACATAGAGATTCCATGGAAATGTTATGAATTTACTAGATTATTTTTGAAATCAATCGAAGGGGAATGGGAGAATGCGAGATTTAATGATATAATCTGCATTGGAATTGTTGCAGTTTCACAATAATGTAAAATGCTTAATGCAAAGGAGTCGATTATGTTGGCAAAAACATTGATTTTTGGGCATAAAAATCCGGATACGGATACCATTTGCTCAGCTATTGCTTATGCAGACTTGAAAACCAAACTGGGTGCGGACGTAGAGCCGGTTCGTCTGGGTGAGGTTAACGGGGAAACGCAGTATGCACTGGATTATTTCAAAGTGAGCGCGCCGCGTCTGGTTGAGCAGGTTGCCGCAGAAACGGACAGCGTCATTCTGGTCGATCATAATGAACGCCAGCAAAGCGCTGCTGATATTGACAAGGTACGTGTAATTGAAGTCATCGACCATCACCGGATCGCTAACTTTGAAACAAGCCAGCCGCTATACTTCCGCGCTGAGCCAGTGGGTTGCACAGCCACCATTTTGAACAAGCTCTACAAGGAAAATGGCGTAGCAATTCCGAAAGAAATCGCAGGTCTGATGTTGTCCGCGATTATTTCCGATTCCCTGTTGTTCAAATCCCCAACCTGCACGGATCAGGACGTAGCCGCTGCCCGTGAGCTGGCTGAAATTGCTGGTGTGGATGCAGATCGTTACGGATTTGACTTGCTTAAAGCGGGTGCTGATTTGAGCGGTCACACCATTGAACAGTTAGTAAGTCTGGATGCGAAGGAATTCCAGATGAATGGACGCAAAGTGGAAATTGCGCAAGTGAACGCAGTAGACGTGAACGACGTATTGTCCCGTCAAGCTGACCTGGAAGCTGCATTGTCCCAAACCATTGAAGCCAAAAATCTCGATCTGTTCCTGTTCGTCGTAACAGACATTGTGAACAGTGATTCCATTGGTATTGCGCTGGGAAGCCAGGCACAAGCGGTTGAAAAAGCCTATAATGTACAGTTGGACGACAACAAAGCTGTTCTGAAAGGCGTAGTATCTCGCAAGTCGCAAATCGTGCCTGTATTGACTGACGCTTTTAATAGTCTGTAATTTTGATAGATTGTGGCTCGCTCGCAAGCAAGACATGGCTTAAGTCTGTCGCGCATAGCAGCTAGCTGCTATCAAAGTAGCAATAAATAATAAGCCTCCTGAACCCGGCTGCATGAAGGCAGTGGAAGCAGGAGGCTTATTTTTATTTCTTCAGTTCTGCGAGGACGTCCCCGATACGAAATTCAAATGCCAATTTCAACTGGTCGCTCATCAGGTGCCAGGCATTTTCAGCTACAGCGAGATCACCGCTATGCGTAAAGGCATGTGCGGCACCCATGTATTTTTTATACGTCACGGGCACATCCGCTTCAATCAGCCGCTTGGCGTACAACTCGGCTTCGTCAGCTAAGGAGTCCAACTCCGCGGTTATGATCAGAGCGGGAGGGAGATTATGTAGTGATTCTGCATAAATGGGGGAAACCAACGGATTTCGCGCCTCATCTGCCGAGTGTAGATAGCTTTCATTGAAGATTTTTGCCATGCGAGGCGGAATCGCCTTCTCAAATTGGGGCTTCAGTTTGGGATCTGTAGCAATATCCAGTGGGGGGTAATCCAGTACCTGATACACAATCGGAAATTCCTTGTGATCCCGGGCCATGAGACACAGCGCTGCCGCCAGATTACCGCCTGCGCTGTGTCCCCCGACCGCAATGCGTTGAGGATCTACGTTCAGTACATCAGGATGCTCGTGCAACCATTGGGTCACATCATAGCTTTCCTGTAACGGGATAGGGAATTTATGCTCCGGGGCCAACCGATAATCTACATTAACGACGACGCAATTCGCACGTTCGGCAATGACCGGGCACCAGGGATCATCCATTTCGGCACTGCCCATTACAAAGCCGCTACCATGGAAATTGACGAATACAGGGAGTGGATCAGCAGACCGGTGGGATGGCTCATATACAATCACCCTGGAATCACCTACAGAGGTGGGGATGATCCTTTCTTTCCGGTGTACTTTGGGAGAATGCGAAGGTTTGAAATCAGATGCAGCTACCATTCTACCAGCCGATATGCGGGCAAGTTTGACGAACAGCTTTTGTCTCAGTCTTCGCACCATTTTTCTCTCTCCTCCCTGGGGTCGGTTAAACGCGAATCTTTAACATCTTCAAACGCAGAACGTACGCGTGACAAATAGGTTTGGAACTGACAGATTTCCGACTCACTAAAGTCTGACATCAGACGTGAAGCCAGCCCTATGAAAAAAGGATCCATCTGCTGAATTTTACTTCTTCCTTTATCATTCAGGGAAACAAATACACCCCGCTTGTCATTGGGATCGTCGTATTTATTAATGAATCCTTCTTGTTCGAGAGAAATAACCATAGAACTGATTGCCGCTCGGCTTACACCCATCTTTTCAGCCAAAGCAGAAGGAGACGACATTTCATCTCTTTGCGCAGAAAGTACACAAAGCGCAATATATTGCCCGTAGGAGAGACCAAATTCACGTGAACGTTTTTCCATACTTTTACGTATTTCATACGTTATGGAAAATAAATCTACCAAAACACCAATCGGTTTATTGCCACCTGGAAACAGATTATAGGCCAGTTGACGAATTTCGGAGTCCAAAAAAAAGAACATGCGATCCACCTCGATGTAGTTAATTAGTTAACTGTAATTTAATTAACCACTGGTTGCAATGATTTATACAAACTTTGTTCCGCATTTTTTTGAAAATATATCTGTAAAACGTCACTTCCAGGGACCGATGCACTGCTCAATGCCCTGATTCACAAAGGCTTGTATAGAGGGCTGACGCAGGGTACGCCCTTCTTGCCACCGCCACTCACTATATTGAACCTTGGCGGTATACATGGGTTGCACCCAAAACGCATCTTGATGCCGATCTGGTTTATTGACAAAAGGCCGCTCCGTAGTGGTATGTGGCAGCAGGCGCTCGGTAAGCTGGCGCCAATCTTCCCGAGTCAGCTTACCCGTACCCGCATGTCCGATATAGCGCAGCATTCCTTGTTTATCATACTGGCCCAGCAGCACAGCGTTAATAACGCCCCCGTTGAGGGTGTAGCCACCGATAACGGCAATGATATCGCCATAATTTTTGACCTTAACCCATCGTCCGTCCTGCCCGCCCAATGTGTACGGACTATCAAGCTTTTTACATACGATGCCTTCCATTCCTTGGCTGCACATAACCTGAAATAGAGCTTGTCCATCAGGATGAGCAGGAGCCAGTTGAATCTGTTCATTCGGTATGATGATCTGGTTCAGCAGTTCAAGCCTTTCTTGTAACGGTTTGCGATGAACCCACTCCCCATTCAGATACACAATATCAAATAACATGTAAGTGGCGGGTACAGCTTCATAGGCTGCCTGAATTCGATCCGTCCGACGAATTAGATCCCGTCGCATGATTTCATGGAACGATGGTTTACCGTCGGCACCGAGTGCGATCATTTCCCCGTCCAGTATGACCGAATCTGCCCTACAGTAGGAGGAAAAGAGAGCAAGCTCCGGGTACAAGAGTGTTCGTTCATGCTGTTTGCGGTTGAACAGACGCGTGCTACCCTGGTCGTGATACGTCAAAATTCTCGTACCGTCCCATTTTATTTCGTAACGCCAAAGTCCTTTATCTACAGGTACTTTTTCGCTCAAATCCGGTTCAAACGGGATGACAGGTTTCATTTCCGAACGCAACACAGCACCTCCCCTTGCCTTAATTGGAATAAATGTAGTGTCGACGATAGATCTTTTTTTATGTATGTGATGTTTCGCTGGTCCCTAAAGAGGGGAATGATAAGGATATCTAGCGTCGGCATGAAGTGATTGCAGTAATTCGTAGCATGGAGTCGTTACGGGATTTTCTTCAGTCAGAAAGGGGATCAGTCTCATGAGACAAATTCGCGAGGAGGACCATGCAGTAGTCATGGTGGATGATGGACAGGTAGTTGCAGAAGTAGGCTATAAATCCGTAGATGACCACTCTTTGGTCATTGACCATACATTTGTATCCGAGCAGTTACGGGGTCAAAAAATCGGCAAGGAGCTAATCGACAAAGTTGTTGATATGGCGAGGGATCAGCATAAAAAGGTTATCCCTGCTTGCTCGTACGCGTTGGCTCTGTTCAAGCGCCATCAGGAATACAATGACGTCTGGCAGCAATGAATATGGCACATCAATCTGCGTAATTGCATAACCGACACAACACCGGAGCGGGTAATCAGACCTTCCCGGTGTTTTTTTTTGTGTGCATAAAGCTTGTAAAATGATTGCATTCTACCGTTGATATAGAGAGGTAAAGGGCTATCCTCAAATGTTGAAGCATATTTTCTGACAGAAGGCTGTGAAATTGTTCATACTGTTGTCACTTCACAGGCTGTCCATGAGTTCTATATAATATATTATGGTTATGACTACAATAGTAACGAAAACCTGAATTTAAACGAAGGAGACGCTCATGATGAATAAAGCGAGTGAGGACAAGCAGTACGTTCCAACGAGCAAACGTAATTTTACAGCCTTGATTATCACCGTTTCCATTATAGCCAACGTGATTATTTTGCTGCTTTTCTTTTCGCCGATCGGATATCAGGGTAGTGTCAGCTTTGATATCACTATTTTCCCTAGGTTGAATGCGATTTTTAACAGCTTCACATTTATTTTCCTGTTGGCTGCACTGGTTGCTATTTTCAAGAAGAACATCAAGGTTCATAAAACCTTTATTTTGCTGGCCTTCGCCAGTACCGTTTTATTTTTATTTTCCTACCTGACCTTCCACTACATTTCGCCGGAAACTGCAAAATATGGTGGGGTGGGTATCCTTCGGCCGATTTACTTTACGCTGTTGATTTCGCATAGCATACTGGCTGCGCTTATCGTACCGTTGGCGCTGTTCACGGTTGTATGGGGATGGACGATGCAGGTAGCGAAACATCGTAAAATTGCGCGTTGGACGATGCCGATTTGGTTGTATGTGAGCTTGACCGGGGTACTGGTGTACGTTTTCATGGCCCCATATTATTAATAGATGTGAACCCTCTGCGGGTTAATTCAAGAAAATGGCGTCTCTGCTGAAGAGGCGTCTTTTTTGTATCCAATAAAAGAAAAATTATTCCTTCTAAATTTATTTTATTGAAAAAACGTTCCTTCTACAGAGGTATTTCTGCTATAATTTGCCTTAATCAACTAAGAACAAGGGGGTCACCATGTGACAAAGAATGCGAAAGGCAGGTTACGGTTGCTTGTATCTATGCTGGTGCTGGTTGTACTGCTGAGCAGCTGCGGTGGCGGAGGCTCAAAGTCGGAAAAGGTAGACGGAGGGAAAGTGACACTGCAATTTTGGACCATTGCGCTACAACCTACATTTACCCCGTATTTCAATCGGGTGATTGCCGATTATGAGCAGAAGAACCCCAATGTCAAAATCGATTGGAAGGATTACCCTTATGACGCAGTGACCAACAAGCTATTGACGAGTATCGCTAGCAACAGCAGTCCGGATGTGGTGAATCTCAATACGGAATTTGCTAGCCAAATGGGCTCCAAGGGTGCTGTTGTTGATATGAATGAGCATTTGTCGCCCGAGGAAAAGGCTGCTTATTTCGAGGGTATTTATAATTCCACAGTCATTGACGGTAAAGCTTATGCGCTACCCTGGTATACCGGCACGGAAGTGCTTTACATGAATACAAAGCTGGTCAAAGCCGCCGGATTGGACCCTGCTCATCCGCCCAAAACGCGGGAGGAATTGTCTGAATGGGGCCGCCAGATCAATAGAAAAATCGGCAAGGCAGGCTATGCTCAGCAGCTTGTATCCAAGCTTTTCGCTGTTGACGGCATTCCCATTCTGAATAAAGAAAAGACAGCAGCGGCGTTCAACACACCAGAAGCAGTCACCATGATTGATAATCTAAAAAAACAGATGGAAGATGGTGTCGTGCTCAAGGAAGATGCCGATTTCTCACAACAAGTGAAATATTATGCTGGAGAGCAGGTTGCTTTCGAGCTGGCAGGACCGACGTTCATCAATTTTATCAAAACGGCAGCGCCGGATGTATATAAGAACACGATTGCTGTTCCCGTCCCAACCGGCAAAGCCGATGTGCGTCTTTCCAACTCCATGGACCTGGTCGTACCTACCAAGTCTGCACATGTGGGCGAAGCGGTGAAGTTTGCTGTTTTCTTGACAAATGCAGAGAGTCAAACAGCTTTTTCCAAAGCGGCGAATACACTACCTTCCACGAAAGATTCCATTAAAGATCCGTATTTCACCCAGTCTGACAAATCATTAGAAGCACAAGCAAAGGTAGTATCCGCGCAAAGCTTGGATAAGGCGACAGATTATATGGTCGGTGTACCTAATGCCAAGGATGTGAACAGTGCCATCGCGCGAGCTTTGCAAAATATTGTATTGAACGGAACGGATACGAAGCAGACGCTTACTGCCCTGGAGCAGGAAGTGAACGATATTTTAAAGCAATAGGTTTGACAGGGGAGTAATGTGAATACTCCCTTGTTCATTTATCAAAATCAGGTGGTGATGCAGCATGATCAAATGGTTGAGGTCGGAGTCCTTTACGGCCTGGGCCTTTATGACGCCGGGACTGTTATTACTTGCCGTCTTTGTATTTTGGCCTATTATTTACAGCATCCCGCTGGCATTGACGGACTACTCTGTCATATCAGATACCCATTTTGTCGGCTTGGATAATTTTGCAGCGGCGTTTAAGGACCGTAACTTTCTTATTTCGATTTGGAACTCATTGTTGTACGTGCTCATTGTCCCCTTTCTCCAAATTTTCTCCATCCTGATGGCCGTGCTGGTGAACAGCCATATCCCGGGAATTAAAATATTTCGTACGACCTACTACATCCCTGTTGTGACTTCGATGGTAGCTGTAGCCTTAATTTGGAGCTGGCTGTTGGGCAATAACAGCGTAGTGAACTACTTGCTCATGCAGGTCGGCTTGATCAGCAAAGACATACATTGGTTATCGGATAGCAATTTGGCCTTGTATGTACTGATGTTCATCACGATGTGGAAGGGACTCGGGTATTATATGATGCTCTATCTGGCAGGATTACAAAACATTCCTCAAGATCTGTACGAAGCCGCTAGAGTCGACGGAGCAAGCCGATGGCGTCTGATTGTCCATATTACTCTTCCACTGCTGAGACCTTACGTTCTGTTCTGTACCCTTATATCGCTCATGTCAGCTATTCGTGTATTTGATGAGGTATATGTGCTAACCAAGGGTGGACCGGGAACGGCCACGTTGACATCCAGCTTGTATATTTTTCAAAAGGGGATGGAGCAGTTTAATTTTGGGTACGCTTCGGCGCTTGGCTTAATTGTCGGTGCAATGATTGCGGTACTTAGTATTATCGTATTCCGATTCAATAGGAAAGGCGGTGTCAATCCCTATTGATGAATCTAAAGGATGACAAAATGCTACGCTCGTCTCTTCCTAAAAAGGAAAGCAGCCGCATCATGCGCAGTCTTGGTCGAATGCTCAGAATGACAGTAATCTATTTGCTTCTAGTGCTGCTCGCCCTCTTTTTAATGGGACCATTCCTATGGCTGCTTAGCGTATCTCTCATGCCAGGTCGTAACATTTTTTCAACACCGCCCGCTATTTTTCCGACCTTTATTGATTTCGACAACTATGTTCAGGTGTGGCAGTTTATGAATTTTCCAAAATATATGCTGAATACGGTCATCATTACGGTGTTGGGCGTTGTGCTCAATGTGGTGCTCGCCAGTCTGACAGGATATCCCTTGGCTGTATTTCGTTTTAAGGGTAAAAATCTGGTGTTTACGCTGCTGATTGCTACGATGATTATTCCTTCTTACACCGCATTTATTGTGCATTATCTGACCATTCAAGGGCTTCATCTGGGCAATACCTATTTGGGTGTGGTACTGCCTGGGGCTGTCTCTGTGTTCAACATTTTTCTGATGCGGCAGACGTTTATTCATATTCCCACCGATGTGCGTGATTCCGGTAAAATGGACGGCGCTTCGGAGTTTCGAATTTGGTGGCAGCTGGTGCTTCCGCTGGTCAAGCCGGCGCTCGCTGTGATTTCTTTGTTGGAGGCGATGTCATTCTGGAACAGCTTCCTGTGGCCTATCGTTATTTTGAACGATACGGAGCTTTACCCGCTGGCAGCTGCACTTACGTATCTCAACGGTCAATTTGCCTATAATTTCGGCTGGATTGCTGCAGGCACAATGATTTCGGTAGTGCCGATCATTATATTGTTCCTGTTCACACAGCGCTACTATATGGAAGGTTTGGCGGGAGCGGTAAAAGGATAAGCCAGAAGTCTCGGCTACGGAGAGTCCGTGAATGGAAGGAGACGATTGCGATGGAACTGTCGAAAGGAATGGGGCCTAATTCGGGTGTGGGGCTAACACCGCAGGAGATTCAATATTATTTTCGTGATGTGTATGACAGCGGGGAAAAGCTGGTTATCTCCGAACCGCGCCTGATCTGTGAACTGTCCTCTCGCTTCGCAATGAATCAGGAGTATGAAGGTGTGCTGGACCCCGAGGGACCGATCAAGCTCATTGTACCTCCGGGACCGGGTGTACCGACTGAAACACGGGGAAGCGTGCAGTTGGTGCTCGAATATGACGGAGCGCTTGCTGCCGATGGATATCGTTTGGACATTCAGAAGGAAGGGCGGATTGAAGTCCATGCTTCCAATAAAAGAGGGCTCAAATACGGCATGGATGCCCTGCATCTCCTGCTTCAAGTGGAACAGGAACGATGTATTCTGCCGGTGATGTCTATTCGGAATGAGCCTTCCTTTCCGGTCAGAGGAATTATTGAAGGCTTCTACGGGAAACCGTGGAGTTTCGCGGATCGGCTGGATGCCGTCCGTTTTATGGCTGCGCATCGGATGAACACGTTCATGTATGCCCCCAAGGATGATCCATATCATCGTGAGCTATGGAGGGAGCCGTACCCTGAGGATACGTTTGCCCAGATCCGCGAATTAAAGGAAGTCTGCGAACGGCATGAGGTTGATTTTCATTACTGTATCAGTCCAGGGAACGACCTGAGCTTTGGCAGCGATGAAGATTTCCTCAAATTGACGGAAAAGCTGGCGGCCGTGATTGCCATTGGCGTACGCCATTTTTCTGTATTAATGGATGACATTGACTATGTACTCAAAGGGGAAAATCGACATTTGCTGGGCCGCTCGGGTCACGCTCATGTCTTTTTGACGAACAAGGTGCATGCATGGCTGACTGAACGGCTACCTGAATTTACGCTGACGGTCTGTCCTTCTGAATATTGGTCGTATTGGGATACCGAATACAAAAAGGATTTCCGTGAGCGGCTGCATCCGGAGATTAAGGTGTTCTGGACGGGGTACTTTGTTTTTGCTCCACAGATTAGTCGCGAGCACGCAGCCGATAATCATGCATTCTTTGGGCATGAACTGTGGCTGTGGGATAACATCCCGGTGAATGATTGTGACCATGATCGGTTATTCCTCGATCCGCTGCGCGGACGATATTCAAGGCTACCAGACTGCGGACACACCGGTATGGTGGCCAACCCGATGAATCAGTGGGAATGCTCCAAAGTGACGCTCATTACGATGTCCCACTATATGTGGAACAGTGAGCGGTATATGCCGGAGCTATCTTGGGAATGGGCTGTGCAGGAGTTAGCGGGGGAGCGTGCGGATGAACTGATGTTTTTCTGTCGTCAAAACAGGAACAGCCGACTGGGCGGCAGCACGTATGAGGACGTGGATATTGCCTTGCAAATGCGCGATATCCCTGCGCTGGATATGTACTTTGAGCGGCTACTTGAGGCCGTGAGCGTCCTACGGAACGTGCCTGCCGATGATCCGGCGGTAGGGTTCGTGTCCCAGGCCGCGCCGTGGCTGGAACGTGCCGAGCTGGACGCGGCCGTGTGGCATGTGTTGCGCCAAGCTGCGCTCAGCAGCGAGCGACAGGACGATGCACAGTCACGGGGGAGCAGCACGCCAAGCGAAGCAGTTGACGGGCAAGAGCCGCCGCCGCTGACGGACGAAGTCGTGGCGGAACTACGACGCGGTATCATCGCTTGCCTCGAAGCAAAGGCTCGGCTGGGTAGCAATCCGGCGATCCGTGCTGCCGAGCAGTGGGGCTACGTTGATCAGGATGAACAAGGCAAATATCGACTAATTCTATAGGCTTTAGCCGATGGAGAGAAACCAGGTAGCTTAGCTGCGCAGAAAATAATTATTGCTGTTAGCATAACGGTAATTTTCAGGAGAGGTGGAGCGTATGGTGAAGCCAAACACCCGATTACTTTTTATACCGCTGGATGAGCGGCCCTGTAATTATCAATTTCCTTATTTGCTGGCACAGGGCACAGACCTAGAAATGGAGCGGCCCCCATTGGAATGGATGGGACAAAAGAAAACCCCTGGCGATACGACCAGACTATGGGCATGGCTCGAAGAACGTGCGGCGGCTGCTGATGGAGCCATTATTGCAATGGATACGTTGCTATACGGGGGAATCGTACCTTCTCGACTACATGGAATGTCGAGCGAGCAGGTCGGAGACAGGGCAATTCGTCTTCGCAGGTTAAAGCAACTATACCCACAACTGACCCTGTATGCATTTCAATTGATTATGCGTTGTCCGCAATACTCTTTAGCTGATGAAGAACCGGATTACTATGCCGATTGGGGTCGTGAGATATTCAGAAAGGGCTTCATAGAGCATCGTCAGGAGCTAGGAATCGCTACCGCAGAAGAGTTGCTCGAATTAGCTGACATCAACGAGCGTCTGCCTATAGAGATACTGGACGATTATCTGGGCCGTCGCCGTGTGAATCTGGAGGCCAATCAAGTCGCACTGGATCTCGTAGCTGAAGGTGTCATTGATTTTATGATCATCCCACAGGATGATTCGGCTCCCTACGGCTATACCGCCAAGGATCAGCAGCGGCTAAGAAGTCGTATTTCTGAGCTTGGACTGGATTTGAATGTATACATGTACCCGGGGGCAGACGAAGTGGGTTGTACGTTGCTGGCTCGTTGGGTTAACCAGACCAATAATGTGGTTCCACTGGTGTATCCCCGATTGTCTGCTTTGCAGGGGGCGTTCGTAGTCCCGCTGTTTGAAGATCGCTATTTTTACGAAACGTTAAAGTACCAGATTATAGCGGCAGGTGGGCTGATAGCTTCCTCAGCAGCGGAGGCTAATTTGATTTTGCTGGCTAACACACCCGGCGACACGATGGCAGAAGCTTCATCCCAGCAGCATGCAATGGCCGGATATGATGTACATCGGAATGTAGTAGAGCTGGTTGAGTACGGTGCTTATATGCTGCAATATGCAGATAAAAATATTGCAATTGCTGATGTGGGCTATGCCAACGGCGCCGATCTCAAGTTGCTTAGACTATTGAAGCAAAAAGGACTACTTTTTAAGCTGGCAGGTTATGCAGGCTGGAATACCAGTTCTAACACGCTCGGTACCGTCATTGCCCAGTCTATGCTTTATACCCACTATGGCTCTACGGAGGAACATCTGGATTTTCTGGCGCTGCGCTACGCCGAGGATGCCTGTTATTGCTCTGTGGTACGTACGGCTATGAATAACGGGATTGTGGAGCAGATGGGCTTTACCAAGTTTATGCTCGATGGACCGAGAGGCTCGGTAGCCGCGGTCATTCGCGGACGGCTGGAGCAGGCGCTCGATGAAAATGTAAATGGGCCGGAGGGCCGCGTGGAAATTACAGATTGCTACATGCCGTGGAACCGCACCTTTGAAGTCGGATTGACCGTACGGCATCATGCCAAGGAGAGAGGGTGATTCCTATGGGAATGGAAGGTGTATTATCCAAAGTTCAGCACGGACTGATCGTATCCTGTCAGGCGCTACCGGGGGAACCGCTGCATGGAGCAGATTCCATGGTCAAAATGGCTCGTGCCGCACAGCAGGGTGGAGCCGTAGCGATTCGCGCCAATGGCGCATCGGATGTACGTGCGATTAAACAGGCAATTTCTCTACCAGTCATTGGCTTGATTAAGCGGGATTATGATGATTCTGATATTTACATTACGCCGACTCTTCGTGAGATGGAGGAATTGGTTGAGGCGGGTGCGGATATCATCGCGCTCGATGCCACACTGCGTCCACGCCCGGGAGGGTGCAAACTGAAGCGGCTCATAGATTATGCCCATGAGCAGGGGGTCACTTCTATGGCAGATATATCGACACTGGAGGAGGCGCTTCATGCGGCTTCCCTTGGTGTAGGCTGCGTATCCACAACATTATCCGGATATACGCCATACTCTACCCAGATAGATGGTCCGGATCTGGAACTGGTTCGGAGAGCGTCGGAGCTGGTTCCCGTTCCTTTAATTGCAGAGGGCAAAATCTATGACCCGGCGCAGGTTGAGGAAGCATTCCGAATGGGAGCACATGCAGTGGTTGTAGGCTCGGCGATTACCAGACCCCAATTGATTACGCAGCGGTTTGCCGATGCCGCAAGGAAGGCAGTGAAATGCATCTATGGAGATGAACGACCGAATTAACACGTATTATCCTTCATTAACGAAATCGGAGCAAAAAGTCGCCATGTGCGTACTGGAACGCCCTGCAGACATCATATATTTCTCCGTGACGGAGCTGGCAGATTTTGCGGGTACAGGCGAGACGACCGTTATGCGCTTTTGCCGGAAAATTGGATTTAAAGGTTATCAGGATTTTCGACTGTCCTTGGCGCAAAATCAGACTTATCGCAAAACGGATATGGGCGAGGAGGACACCGATCCAGATAACGAACATGATATTACGCGTACGGTGTATCACAACATGCTCGATATTTTGCACTCCAGTATGGGGCTGCTGGACCGTTCAGAGCTTGGTCGTGCGATAGCGTGTCTCGATCAAGCGGGCTATGTTCAATTTTTCGGTGTAGGCGCTTCGGGAATTTCCGCGCAGGATGCTAAAAATCGTTTCTTACGGATCGGGCGGCGCGCCGAGGCTGTGGCAGACGGACATATCCAGTCGATGATGGCGGTGTCCATGAACCCTGGTGATGTCGCTATCGGCATCAGTGTATCGGGAAGTACGCTGGATACGAACGACATGCTGCGCAAGGCCAAGCAAAACGGTGCAACAGTTATCGCAATTACGAATTATGCGAAATCACCCATTACCTCCATTGCAGATATCGTGTTGCTGACCGCAGGCAAGGAAGCCCCGACAGAAGGCGGTTCAATTAGTGCTAAAATCTCGCAGCTATTCGTGATTGACCTCATCTGCGAAGGACTTGCTCGCAAGCACACGAGTCACACCAAACAGATGAAGGAAAAAACAGCGAGGGCGGTTATTGAACGAAGCTATTGAGATTTTTCGATTTTGGATTGGAAAACGGTACGCTCCGACAGGTTCAATGACTTGTGTTTGTGGTGGCTTATGAATTGCAATTTCATGTATTGCTGTTTAATAGAAGGTTTGTGCAAAGAGCTAGTATGCTTTTATGTTGGGCAACAAGGAGGATGCTGTGGTGGCAGTTGCTGTGAACAGAGTCATTGGGATCGACATTGGAGGCACATCAGTGAAGGCCGCCATAGTGGCACGGGACGGATCCGTGCTTGATGAAATCCGGCTGGATACGGACGCTTCTCGTGGACGTGAATGGGTATTGTCGCGGATGTCTGAGTCTGTATTCGGACTGATGCGTTCTTTTGGAGACACCAGCACTGTTACCTATATAGGTATAGGCGCTCTAGGCATCGCTACTGCTGGCAGAGTAAATGTGGAGAGCGGTGAAGTTGTGTATGCCACAGATAACCTGCCTGGCTGGCAAGGCACATCCTTGGTAACGTGGGCTAGAGAAAAGCTGGCTTTACGTGCGGTTGCTGATAATGATGCGAACGCCGCTTTACTTGGAGAAGCGTGGCAGGGAGCGGGGAAGGGCAAGCAGCGCTTGGTCATGCTCACTTTGGGAACAGGTGTCGGAGGTGCATATATGGAAAATGGCCTCTTGTGTAGAGGGGCTCATTGGAGCGGCGGCGATTGGGGGCACAGTATTCTATTCCCCGGAGGTCATCCCTGCAATTGCGGAAAAAAAGGGTGCGCCGAGCAGTATGTATCGGGTAGCGCCCTGTTACGTCGAGGCAGGGAACACGTCGGTAAATTGTACCGTTCAGGGAACGAGATTGTGAAAGAGGCCGCTCACGGTAACCTGAAGGTAATACAAGTGCTGGACGATTACACCGCGGATTTAGCTGTGCTTCTGGCTAATATCTCGGTGACTCTTGATCCTGAGGCGATCATTGTAGGCGGAGGAGTAGCGGACGCGGGAGAGGTCTGGTGGCCCTTGCTGGAAAAGCATCTGCACCAACTGGGAGTTCAAACGGAAGTAAGTCGGGCGTTGTTGGGCAATCGCGCTGGAATCATCGGCGCTGCCCGGCTTGCTTTTGAAATGACTGAGTCTTAGTACAAGAATGAAAGGGGAACGAACCATGACGCAAAAACGGCTTGATACCGATATTGTTGTGATTGGCGGAGGTCTGGGGGGGACATCGGCAGCCCTTGCGGCGGCGAAGGCTGGTATGAGAGTCATCGTGACGGAGGAGACGGACTGGTTGGGGGGACAGTTAACTTCACAGGCCGTTCCCCCAGATGAGCACCGATGGATCGAACAGTTTGGCTGCACAGGAACATACCGTGAGTTCCGTAATCGTGTACGTGACTATTACCGTCAGAACTATCCGTTAACTGAAGAAGCCCATAATGATCCCATTCTCAATCCTGGAAACGGCTGGGTAAGCCGTCTGGCTCATGAACCACGGGTAGCTCTGCGGGTGCTTGAAGATATGCTTGCTCCCTATTTGAATTCCGGGCGCGTTCGTGTATATTATCACACCGTGCCCATTGCCGCTCAGACGGATGGGGACTGTATTACTTCTGTAACCGTCCGTACCTCGAATAGCCCTGATCATAAGAGTAGAGTCAGAGTGCTGCACGGAACGTTTTATCTGGATGCGACAGAGTGTGGCGATCTTCTTCCATTGGCGGGCGTGGAGCATACGAGTGGAGCAGAGTCGCGGGCTGCTACGGGTGAACCTCATGCACTAGAGTGTGCTAACCCTTTTGATATGCAATCTATCACACATGTGGCTGCCGTAGACTATATTCCCCAGGGGAGCTTCATTATAGAGCGGCCGCAACAATATGATTTTTGGAGAAATTATATTCCTTCCTTTTCCCGTTTTCCGATTTTGAGCTGGTTTGCTACAGACGCGGATGATACCAGTAAATTAAAACAGTTCACATTGTTCCCCAACGATCAGGGCATTGTATCCTTATGGGATTATCGTCGTATTGTAGACCCCTCCATATGGAGCGAACCGCTAAATGATGGTGAGGTAACTCTTTTAAACTGGGCGCAAAATGATTATTACCTGGGACCGTTGATCGGTGTCACCGCTCAGGAACAGGAAAGACATCGAGAAGGAGCACGTGAGTTGACCCGTTCATTAATATATTGGCTTCAGACCGAAGCACCTCGGTTAGATGGAGGGTTCGGCTATCCGGGAATTCGACCACGGGGAGATTTTCTCGGCACTTCAGATGGTCTGGCTAAAACGGCTTATATTCGCGAGTCACGCCGGATACAGGCCATGTATACGATATCTGAGTTTGATGTAAGTCGTGAGCTTCGGGGAAAAGAGGGGCCCAAACGCTATACAGACAGTGTAGGTGTAGGCAGCTATCATTTGGATCTTCATCCAACTACGGTATCTCAGCGAACATTCTACATTCCTAACTATCCTTATGAAATCCCATTGGGCTCACTGATTCCGGTAAGAGTACGCAATTTGCTTCCTGCCTGCAAAAATATAGGGATGACCCAAATAGCAAATGGCTGCTATCGACTGCATCCTACAGAATGGAATATAGGAGAATCAGCGGGAAGTCTGGCGGCTTACTGTGTCTCCAACGGAGTATATCCCATTGAAGTGAGCGAATCAGCAGAGCATCTGGGATGTTTTCAAAACAGTCTTCTTCGCCAGGGTGTGGAGTTACACTGGCCTGCAGAAGTATTCGAGCCAGAGGGAGTCATCAGTTAATGAAAGGGGCAGCTAGCCTCTTGGCTGAGTTTAATGAGGTAGAGAAAAGGGGAGTTATTCTAAAATAATAAAATTAAAAAAAGTGCTTGCTAAGTTGCTGGGGTTTATGATATATTATTTGAGCTGACAACAAAACAGCAGTTTCAAAAGCGAAAAGCTTGGGTGAAATGATCTTCAAAAAAAGAAAAAAATAACCCTTGCATTTTTGAAACGAACATGATATGATCTTATAGCTGTTGAAAAACGCAGCGAAAGAGAAATGTTTGATCTTTGAAAACTGAACAACGAGTGAGTAAATGATTTTGCTTGCAAAATCAAACAAGAGATATTTTATCTCGTCAGTTTCAAAATGAGCTTATCGCTCTTTCTATAAACCAACTTCGGTTGGTCTTTAATGGAGAGTTTGATCCTGGCTCA
>NZ_JCBAIQ010000012.1:0-221469 GCF_059772165.1 Paenibacillus sp. TY11
TACCGGATCGAGACGGGCGAGATCGAGTCGCAGCTGCTGCGGGTGGAAGGCGTGCGCGAAGCGGTGGTGCTGGTTCGAAGTGACGCGAACGGGCAGAAAGCGCTGTGCGCGTACTACACAACGGATGGCGAACTGACGGCGGCAGACCTGAAACGGGCGATCTCCAGCGAGCTGCCGGGTTACATGATCCCGTCGTACTTCGTCGAGCTGGAGCGTCTGCCTCTGACGCCGAACGGGAAAATCGACCGGAAGGCGCTGCCGGCGCCGGAAGGGGGAGCAAGCGCAGGCCGCGAATACGTGGCGCCGCGCACCGAACTGGAGGCGAAACTGGTCGCCATCTGGCAGGACGTGCTCGGGCCGGTCACGATTGGCGTGACGGACAACTTCTTCGACCTCGGCGGGCACTCCCTGCGGGCGACGACGCTGGTCAGCAAGGTGCACAAGGAGCTGAGCGTGGACCTGCCGCTGCGCGATGTGTTCCGGCACTCGACCATCGAAGCGATGGCCGAAGCGATCAGCCAATTGGAGCGGCAGGAACACCTCTCCATTCCGGTTCTGGATAAGAGGGATTACTATCCGCTTTCCTCCGTGCAAAAACGGCTGTACATCCAGCAGCAAATGGAAGGCGCCGAGCTTAGCTACAACATGTCCGGCATGACGGTTCTCGTCGGGCGCTTGGAACGGAATCAACTCGAGGCGGCGCTCAAAGGATTGGTAGCTCGTCACGAAATTTTGCGAACCGGCTTCGAAATGGTCGACGGCGAACCGGTACAACGGATTTATCCGGACTTGAAGTTTGCCGTCGAGTATACGAAAGCGACGGAAAGTGAAACGAAGAGCATCGTAGACGGCTTTGTGCGCGTCTTTGATTTGGAGCGGCCGCCGCTGCTGCGTGTGGGCTTAGTCGAATGGGAAGCGGAACGGCATCTGCTCATGCTGGACATTCATCATATCGTCACGGATGGCATGTCGATGGGCATCTTCGTCGAAGAGCTGCTGCGCCTGTATAACGGCGAGACTCTGGAACCGCTTCGGATTCAATACAAGGAATTCGCCGCTTGGCAGCAGTCCGAACCTGTAAAAGAGCGGCTGAACCGTCAGGAAGCCTACTGGCTGGACGTGCTGGAAGGCGAACTGCCGACGCTTGAACTGCCTACGGACTTTGTCAGACCTGCCGCTCGCAGCTTTGAGGGAGATGTGCTGCCTTTCAGCATCGACAAGCAGATGACCGACAGCTTGCAGCGCATCGCCGATGAGAACGGTGCCACCCTTTATATGGTGTTATTGGCGGCCTATTCAATCCTGCTCAGCAAGTACTCGGGACAAGAAGACTTCATTGTAGGCACGCCGGTTTCGGGCCGCACACATGCCGACCTGGAGCCGCTCATCGGAATGTTTGTCAACACTTTGGCGATTCGCCATTATCCGTCCGGGGAGAAGACGTTCCTCGCTTACTTGAACGAAGTCAAAGAAACGATGCTGGGGGCCTACGACCACCAGGATTATCCGTTCGAGGAGCTTGTGAAAAAGCTGCAGGCGCCGCGAGATCAAAGCCGCAATCCTGTATTCGATGTCATGTTTGTTCTGGAAACCAAGGAAGATAACGTTCAAAGCTTCGGGGATATCAAGATCGAATCTTATCCGGAAACTCATACGGTTTCCCAATTTGATCTTACCTTGGTCATTTCGTTGCTGGATGAGGGAATGAACGGGCAGTTTGAATATGCCACCAAGTTGTTTACGCGCAATCTGATCGACAATTTCGCTCAGGACCTGCTCGTGATCATCACCCAAATTTGCGAACAGCCTTCGGTGCTGTTGAAGGATATTTCCCTGAACGGGCAATCCGAACAGGAGCAAGATGTGCTAGAGGCCATTGATATTATTTTCTAATCCCTTACCCGGCTTGGGTGTATGCCGTATTTCTCTCGGTACGCATCCTGCCGGGTGTTTTTTTCCAAATGAAAGGGAAAAATCCACCACAGGAATCTGACGTCAAGTGCCGCTGAATTCAGTGATCTCTGGATGTATATTATCGTTATACAGGTACAGGAATGTGCAAATTCGTTTATTTAAAACACAAGCAATTTGCTGACATTATCATAATCCAGGAGATTTGCCGCCGGAATTTTCCAGTAATCCGAAGTGCAAGCTCTGGAATTTCAAAAAGGAAAGGGCAGTCACATCAGTATTACTATAACTACGATGGAATATCTAGGCGTGTTTCCAAACTTAAGTAAGCACACTAAAATCGATGCCAAAGTAAAAAACGCCTTGAAGTTCATTTTAATTTATGTATAAAAAATAAAAATGACTATAATTTGAGATTAGAGAAGGGATGCAATAATTCAATGTCACTTCGGATCGCTATGAGGCTCCTGAGGAAATCCGTAACGAGCTGATTGATTCGCATCCATACCTCAGTCCGGGCATTGCGATGACGAGCAGGGATGAGGAGGGCGAGATACTGCCGTATAGATTGTTTGTGTTCAACTATTCGGCGCTCGCCAGCTGCGGTTTGTCGGCATCAGCCATATCCGGCACCAGGAGTGCCGTTCATAAAGGTTGTGGCGCTGTGGCCGACCAGCTGTTTTTGGACGATCGGGGACATATACTGAGGCAACTTTTCGATTATGAAGAGCAGGAATTTACGGCGACCTGGGTGAAAAGCGGAGTTTTGGAATAAAAGGGCTGCCTTGCCCCCTCATACGAACCGCACAGCATATTGAAGCTGTGGGGTTCTTTTTTGCAATCGGAACTTAAACTTATGCCGATTTTGTTGTAAAATGTCGAATGTAACATGTTAAATGCAGGTGTAACAACGCATGAAGGAGATGAGCTACGAGCAGTTCAGGGCCCATTTGAAAAAGGCTTCACGCCAGCGGGAGGTACCCATCATTAAAATTGTTGCCTTTCAGGAAAAGTACATGAAGCTGGAAGAGGTTCAATTTTTTGACGTGGAATAAAATCACATGAGCGTACAGGCCTGCAATACGGTGTGGATGAACCTGGGGAATAAATCATTTCACCATTTGGTGTCCCAGCGGCTGCAGGTTTTCAGGGAAATGGACAATCTTGGACGGCAATCCTTTGAGAGCCTCATCCGGGAGCTATATGATACGGCGGTCCCACTGCTGATCGATTATGATCTCGAGGATTATTACACGTCGGAGCAGCTGGCGGGTATTTTGGGAATGGACGAGGAAAAGCTGATCGAATAGCTGGAGATGGGATGTTTCAAGGGGGCCTTTATCAATGAAGAGGGAAACTGGCTCAAGCCCAAACCCAAACCCAAACCCAAACCCAAACCCAAACCCAAACCCAAACCCAAACCCAAACCCAAACCCAAACCCAAACCCAAACCGGAGATGGCCTGATCATTTTCGGAATCGAATAGAGCATACGAATTCTGCAGTGGTGCCGAATGTGCCTGCTGCAGGATTTTTGTCTTAAGCGAACTTTTTTGAACCGGGGACGGCCGGGATTCGCCTATATGTTGTAGACCAAGATTAGGAAGTGATTGAATGCCGGAACAACAACAGTGGATGGAACGCTGCAGAAATGGAGACAGGGAGGCTTTCTACAGGCTTATGGAGCCTATGCTTCACCGTGCCTACAGCACTTCGGCGGCCATTCTGGGATCAACCGATTTGGCTGAGGATGCGGTTCAAAATGCGATGATTGAAGCTTATCAAGCGATTATAAACGGAAAAGAGATTCGCAATTTTGCCAGTTGGTTCAAACAGCTGACAGCCATGAGATTCCTGGACCTCGCCAGAAAACAATCGAGAATGAGGCGGTTCTCGGGAGACTTGAACGAGATCGACCCGGTTGACGAGAAAGCACAGCCTGTCGACGCGCTGCTGAAAAAGGAGCAGGATTCCTGTCTTCTCCGCCAAGTCATGTCTTTGGATATGCGATACCGAACGGTCATCGTGCTTTATTACTATCAGGAAATGTCGGTGGAGGAAATTTCCCGGATTCTCGGGGTTAAAAAGGGTACGGTGAAGTCAAGGCTTCATCATGCGAGGGCCAAGCTTCTAAAAATAAGGCAAAATAATGGGAAGGTGATATGCGATGTTTGATATGGAGAATGAACGCCAATGGCGTAGTGAACTTTCAAAAGAGCTCGACCAAATAGCCCTGCCCGAGTCGTTAAGGACTTTCGCAAAGAACATCGAAATGAATGCAGGATCCGATCAGGCGAAATTTCAGCCAAAAAAAAAAAAACAGGCGCTTGGCTCGCCGGGGTTGCGGCAGCGGTGGGAATTCTCGTTTTCACTTCACAGGTATCCCCTACGTTTGCCCAGATGCTCAGAAATATATCGGGCATCTCGTTGGTAACGGATTGGTTGTCTTCCACGCGTACGGTGGATGGAGTAAAGAATGCAGCGGAGCACGAATATACTCCCTTTACCCCGGTTACCTGGAAGCTGGATCAGATGCAGGTTACCCTGTCAGACGTTTACCTGACTAGCGAAATGCTTATTTATAAAGTCCTTATCTCGGATGATAATATTGAGAATCACATGATTCAGAACCCGGATGGAAGCCAGGGATTGGACCAAACGGCAGGGCAATACAACGTCCAGAGTATCGACTTTCAAGGGATCGAGGGAAGCAGCAGCCAGGAAGTGATCTATGATGAAAAAACGCGGCAGCCTGTCCTGGCCGTCTCCTATGCCGTGCAGTTGACTTCAGAAGAGGTTCAATCGTTTTTGAACGAAAAGCCGGAGAGTCTTCGCTTCAAGCTTTTCGTTCATGATGATGCTGAATCCGGAACAGAAAAAGAATATGCCCTGCAGGTGCCATTCCATTCTTCGCAATGGATGGAGGATAAGGTTATACCCGTCTCGCAAACCGTCGAAATCAAGGATGACCCTGACATTCGGTCCCTTGTTGTCGAGAACCTTAGAATTACTCCGCTGAATACGTACCTGGAGCTGCGTCTGGACAACAGTGATGCTTTTGGGCTTGACCTGAATTTGGCCCGAAATTTGGAGGATCAGGGGTTAAGGCTCACGGATAATAACGGGAAGGTATACCCGCTTGATACGTATCGATTGAAATATCAGCCTACGCATCATGCTTTTAAACCGGGACTTATCGAGCTGACCTTTGTCTCTTCTCCTTACTTTGATCCAACCGTGGAGCGGTTAACATTCCATCTTCCTGGAGTAGAGGTGTCTGACTGGACAGAAAGCAATTCGGTTTCCCTGTCCATGGGTGAAGAATTGCCCAAAACGTTTACGTTTAAAGATCACGTCATGCAGATAACGGAAGCCCGTTATGAAGATGGTTTTCTGAAACTTCATGTGGTACAGCCAAATGATCACAAAATGAGATTAAGGTTCGATATTACCTCCTTTATGAAACAGCTTGCCGAATCGCCGGAACTTACGGAAGAATATTACGGCGAGAAATTGGCAGATCGAAAAGATATGCTTGTACCGTCCGCAGGAGTCAACGAATACGACTTGTCGATCATGGCGCCTGAACAGGATCACTACGACATTCGGGTGAAAAGGGATCTGGACGAGGTACACCTGGAAAAAGAGGTTCAGATGGACATCCGGTAGGTGAAGCAGCCAGCACTGGAGGCATCGCCTTAGAGGAGTCTGCACCGGATTTGTCTGACGCTTGGAACCATATTCCGTCTTTAGCCGAAAAATGCACACAGAGAAGTCGCCTAGAAGCGGCTTTTTCGTATTATTGGGTTAGCCAGAATCTTCTGGTTTGATTGAACCATAGGCCTGAATGGCGGGGTGCTGTCCCTGTCCAATAGGTTCGCCTGGTGGTATGGATTAATATGGACTAAATTGGATTTATTGGGATGTGAATTAAGCCTATGTGCATGCACAAAAGTCGAATGACGCAAGTTTTTGAGAGCGGACATGCCGCAATTATAGAGCGATTACAAAAGCGCGGAATGGTCAAATTGCAAGAGCTCGTGAAGGTGCTTGGAGCTTCGGAATCAACGATAAGACGCGATTTGATTGATTTGGAGAGCCGGTAGCTGCTAAAAGCGCATACACGGCGGTGTCTCACTTATGAATGAGAAAACACTGGAACCGGGCATGGAAGAGAAAACGTCCAAAAACATTTAACAAAAAATGACGATTGCCCGTTTGGCCGCCCAGGAGATCGCGAATGGCGAATGTATTTATCTGGATGCGGGAACGACTACATTAGCGATGATTCCGTTCATTGAAGCCAGAGACGTAACCGTCGTTACCAACGGGCTGTCTCATGTGGAAGCGCTGGTGAGCAAGCGGATACGAAGTTATTTGCTTGGCGGCATGATGAAAATTCATACGAAAGCCGTCATTGGCAGCATTGTGCTGCAGAACATGGATAATTTCCGGTTCGACAAATGTTTTCTTGGAACCAACGGAGTGGACGCCGAGATGGGGTATACAACGCCCGACCCCGGAGGAAGCCTTGATTAAAAGGCGAGTGCACCAGCTGTCAGGCAAATCGTACGTGCTTGCAGACTCCAGCAAAATGGGAGAGATAACCTTTGCCAAATTGTTTGATCTGGAGGAGGCAGACCTGATTACCGAGCAGATGAGTTTCCAACTTTCTTTCAATGGAATTTGCAGTAGTTCCAGACTTTTTATTTTTCCCTTAATCACGTGCCGCAGCAAACCCAGCAAACCCAGTAAAATCAACGAAATTAGTTCCACAGTTTTTTATCACCTGACAACTAATTATTCAGTTACATTAAAGTTGGTACCTTAACATTATAGTTAGTTCCTGAGTTTAAAAACCGGTTGTCCTAATTTAGGATGATCGTTTTTTTTAGTTGCTGAATTAGCCGGTATTAAGCTCCTTCGATATGATTTAGTTTCCTCACTCAAGCTCATGAATTCGCTGGATTTCACGAGCAATGGTGGAGTGGTGCCGTCCTAATTCTCGAGCTTTTTCTCGGGTTGTAAAGCTCAATCGATGTAAAGTCTTTGTCTGCGTTCTATTATTCTAAGATGGGAGTAGCTCATGTTGGGTTCCTCCTGTGTAAAGGGTTGTGTGGTAACTTCCATATTACACAAACCCATACATGTTTTTTTGCTTTTTTAGCTGTCGCACTTCATATTACAATCTGTCTTATAATAAAAAAATTCGAAGAAAATCTCCCGAGTATGATACAAAAAAGGAAGAAGGTTCGTCTTCCTAATAGCTGCAGCTTAAAAGGAGGCAATTACAAAATGAGTATTCCGGAATCCTCAGCATTCCGCAACATATTTTATGAGCATTATCCAACCGTACGCAGAAAACTGGCCGCGCTGGTGCGTGATGAAGCCGCAGCCGACGATCTGGCGCAGGAAGTATTTCTGAGGCTGTACAGGAATCCGCCGGACAACCCGGCAACCCTGGGAGCATGGCTGCACCGGGTACTGACAAGAATCGGATACGATTATTTAGAGAAGAAGGCAAGGGAGAGAAAGCTGCAGAACAAGCAGGAGATGATGTATGAGGGGGAGGCCGCTCCTGAATCCGGCGAAGAGGCGCTGATGCGTCGATTGGATCAGGAAGAGGTTCAGGCTTGGCTGGACAGGCTGCCCGAACGAGACCGCCAGGCGCTGATTCTCCGCTACTCCGGCTACAGCTATGCGGAGATCGCGGAAGAGATTAATGTCAGGCCGCCGCTAATCGGCAGTCTGCTGCAAAGAGCGACACGCAAGCTGAAGGCCACAACCAGCAAGGCTATGGCACAGCAGGACTAACCTAATATTCGGAAAGGGTTGAAACGATATGACTACCAAACCGCAGCATTCAGAAGCGGACAAAAGTACACACGAAGCCTGGGAGAGGCTGCAACAGAAAATGGCTACGGAGCCGGTAAACGCCAAATGGGAGACTTGGGGCATAAACAACAAAGAGGACGGTCTGAAGCTTGTCGATACCCTTACGCCGTCAGCGGACTCAGCCGCAATTCAGGATTCGGCATCCAGTTTGAAAGTTGAAGCTCCGGCTCCGGTTGCTTCTTTCCGCCGGCGGGCAGGCAAAGGCCGGAAGTGGGCCGCAGCGGCAGCGGCAGCCGTTATCTTCGGCGCAGTACTTGCAACTCCTATGGGAAATAACGCGCTGGCGGCAATTTTAAATCAATTTCGGGTGCAGGATATCGCTACAGTTGACGAAAGCACGCTCGAAGATATGTTTAATCAGCTGGTTCCGGGAGAATCGGCTGACATGGAAAACACCTTTGGCCAGTTTACATCGGAAAGCGGAAACGTACAGGGAGAATTTACGCGTGAACAGGCCGTCTCCAGGCTCGGATATCAGCTTCTTCCGGTAAATGTGGCCGGAACGAAGGAAAGTGTGTACGTTACTCCTTCGCAAAAAATTACAATGAAGATGAATGTGGATGAGATCAATAAAGCTATGCAGCGTGTGGGGGCAACGAAGCTGCTGCCGGAGTCGATGGACGGTAAAGAAATATCGTTTAGTACTCATGAAAGTGTAAATTATGATTTGGGTACCGATCAGGACCATTGGGCAACTCTGACACAGATGCAGACTCCTGAAATTACGGTGGATCCGTCCGTTGATATGGAGGAAGCGGTGGATGCCGTTCTTCAGCTCCCGATTCTGCCTTCCAATCTGAAGGAGCAGGTAAAGCGCAGCAGCATTCTGGCAGGCTCCATTCCTATGCCGTATGTGGTTTATGAAGGTGCTGAAACTTCTGAGATTACCGTTGGAGGAACCAAGGTTCTGGTTAAAAAGGAGAAGTACAGCTCAATGACGAACCGTACCGCCATCTGGATCAAAGGCGGACAGCTCTTCTACTTTGAAGGCGGGAGCGCCTATGAGTCGGAGGCTGATTTCATGAACAAGCTTAAGGAGCTGGTTGAGGTATGAGTAAGCCGGCAATCGACGCTAAAGGATTAACCAAGGAATACAGCAACGGGCGCGGCTGCCGCAACGTGACCATCGCCGTAGGGAAAGGGGAAGCCTTTGGCTTCCTCGGCCCCAATGGAGCCGGGAAAAGCACGTTTGTGAAAATGCTGGTCGGACTCATCCATCCGACGGTCGGAGAAGCGACCCTGATGGGTGCACCCATCGGTACGCTCGAAGCGAAACGGCAAATCGGGTATCTCCCCGAGCTGTACCGGTATCAGGAATGGCTTACCGGTGATGAGGTCGTCCGGTTGCATGGGCGATTATGCGGTTTGGACAAGCAGGTGATCGACAAGAGAGTTCCTGAGCTATTGCACATGGTAGGTGTGGGTCAGCGGGGGAAGGACCGTGTTAAGCATTATTCCAAAGGCATGCAGCAGCGGCTTGGACTGGCTTGCGCGCTGGTGAATGATCCGGCCGTAATTTTTCTTGACGAGCCTTCTTCCGCCATGGATCCGGTTGGACGAATGCATGTGCGGAGTATACTTGAGGAACTGAAGCAGCGGGGGAAAACGATTTTCTTAAACTCCCATCTGCTTGAGGATGTGGAAGTATTATGCGACAGAATGGCACTCTTGAATAACGGACAGGTTCTCCGTCATGGGCGGGTAGTCGAAGTGCTACAGAAGCGAGTCTGCTGGCGTTTTAAAGTCGGCGGATTTTCGCCTTTTTTGCTGTCCTGGCTTATGGATACGACAGGCTTCAGCTTTCGGGTAATAACAGATGGAAAAGCTGAAGGCGGATTTACAGGAGAGACGGGCATAGATGATACCGTCTGGCTTGAAGCGGAACTGGAGAGCGAAGAACAGGCAGGCTGGATCAATACGTTGCTGATCGGACAGGGGATGACGTTATATGAAGTCACCAAAGTTCGGGAACGGCTTGAAGAGTGGTTCATGAAGGCTGTTGCAGGGCTGAATCATAGGGGGGAACAGGAATGAGGATTATTTGGACCATGACCTGGAAGGAGCTGCTGCGCAAACGGGTCCTCCTGCTGACACTTTTATTAACTGTTGTATTCCTGCTGGGATTTTGGTTTATTGCCGGCGCCATCGCAGGAGATTCTGCCTCCAGGGTGATCACAGGCGGTACGAATAATGAAACTATGATCCAGGAATTTACGCTCGGGATGTTCATTTTGATTCTCGGTTTTTTCTTCGCAAGTTTTGTACTCGCCTTTTTAGCGATTTTCAGCTCATTTTCCGCGATTGCGGGCGAGGCGGAGCAGGGGGTCATGCAGGCGATGCTGCCGCGGCCGATTCCAAGGTGGAAATGGTATACGGGCCGCTGGCTCGGCTATGTTTCGCTTGGTGTAATCTATGCCTTGATATTGTACAGCCTGATTTTGTGGATCACCGATGTGCATGCTTCGATCCCGCGTGATCCGGTAGTGCTGGTGCAGGCTTTTTTGCTCTTTGCTTCAGTCGTTCCATTGCTTGTGACCGTGTCCATGTTCGGGTCCGGCTATTTGTCCTCGGTTGCGAACGGTGTCGTCATGACAATGCTTTATGGGGCTGGTTGGCTCGGTGGCATGGTTGGCAAAATCGTCGGCTCTCTGGGTTTGGAGCCAGGTCCCATGCAGACCCTGAACAATATAACGGGTGTCCTGTCCCTGATCATGCCTGCGGATGGGCTACAGCGTAAAATGCAGGCAGTGCTGTTCAGCTTCGAGGATATCAATAAACTTATCCCGGTAAGTGCGAGTGGACCGTTTGGTATCGGCGAGATTCCATCAACAGCCTTTTTGGTGTACGCGGCATTTTACACGGCTGTGCTCTTTGGGCTCGGGCTGCGCCGCTTTGTTCGCAAGGATTTATAGGTTCTACTTTGAAACTTAAGGTTTCAGCAGCCATGCAAACATGTTCTGTATTGCCAAAGCATGTATGGAAGGAGGGAGATGGTGACCATATCCTGCAAAGGTTTGAAAAGTCACATCTTTTCCCGCTTCCTGCAGACGCTTAAACATGTTTTCCCCATGGCTGTAGTCACACATCTTCTGTCACGTGCATGATCAGTACCGGACAATGGATTTCCTGTACGTGGGCTATCGGTGACCTCAGCTTATAGGCTTGCGGAAGCTTGCCGGTTGAGCCGCTGATCACCCGCTTCATCATCCGGCGGAGATCAATCCGCTCCTCATAGGTTCTGGCCAGGTCCGAAACACTGCAAAAGGAACCACTTTCATAAATTGATAGGCACTGATTACATCCTCGACATCACTTCCCCCGAATTCGTCCCTTCCTTCACCACCTTCGCTGCCGCGATAGGTAGGGGAATAATATTTCCATTAATGGATAAATAATGATCTATAAATGTGGTTTTGACTTGTCCTACCGTACGATGCCGCCGCAGCAGTAAAGCAATACAGGCCAGGAGATGCCGCTCGTTTTAAATGGGTTAAACCCCATATAATAAAGGTATTGACCAAGAAGTGAATTACGGCTATGATGATCATAAGTTCATAAGGCGATGGAGTTCGCCATAACCGCCGCGAGGCTAATGACTCCTACCAGCGAATTTTCACTTTTCCTGGTAGGAGTCTATTTGTTTTTCGGTACTATTACATTTGAAGGGAACGAAAGTAATGAATCGGTTGAAGCAAAGATGGTCTGTGATTTGTGGGGGATGGTGGTTTGCGGCCTTATGGGGAACTTTACTCAAATGGATTGTACTCGGGAGCGGAGTCGGTATCTTAGCAGGAACAGCGTCAGCATTTTTCCTGAAGAGCCTAGACTATGTGACTGATCTTAGAATGAACAATCCGTGGTTATTATTTTTGCTTCCTTTAGGAGGCGCATTAGTCAGCTTTCTGTATTTGAGATATGGGAAGAACAGTGCCAAAGGAAACAATTTAATTCTGGAGCAAATTCATGATGGTAAGGAAACCATTCCGCTGCGGATGGCACCGCTTGTTTTATTTGGAACGATTATCACTCATTTGTTTGGAGGTTCTGCAGGCCGAGAAGGGACAGCCGTACAAATGGGAGGCAGCTTAGCGGAGGGGTTTGGAAAGTTATTGAGGGTTGGACCAGTTGATCGAAAAATTCTGTTGATCTGTGGGATTAGCGGCGGATTTGGTTCGATCTTCGGAACGCCTTTAGCTGGCACCGTGTTCGGACTGGAAGTACTAGCCATCGGCCTGATCAGTCATGAGGCGCTTATTCCTGCTTTTATCGCCAGTTTTGTTGGAAATATTGTGGCCACTTCTTTTTGGGGTGTCACACACCTGCATTACCCTATCGGAGAAATTCCTGCGTTATCACTGATGGTGGTACTCAAGGTTGTTTTGGCCTCGATTTTATTTGGATTAACAAGCACTCTATTTAGCGAGCTAACCCATACACTAAAAAAAGGCTACACCCGTTTTTTTAAAAATCCTATGGTAAAAAGCGCAGTTGGTGGATTGATGATTATCGCTTTGGTTTATGTATTGGGAACAAGGGATTATTTGGGCTTGGGAATACCATTGATTCAAGAGTCGTTTACGGGCGATGTCTCTCCCTTTGCATTTTTAGGGAAGCTTGTGTTCACGTCCCTGACCTTGGGAGCCGGATTTCAAGGTGGGGAAGTGACTCCGTTATTTGCAATTGGCGCCACGTTAGGAAATGCACTGTCCGGATTTTTGCATCTATATGCTCCTTTTTTGGCGGCCTTGGGTTTTATCGCCGTTTTCTGTGGTGCAACCAATACACCGATTGCTTGCTTTTTGATGGGCATTGAGTTGTTTGGAGCAGACGCAGCCATTTATCTCTTTATTGCTTGTATCGTAAGCTATTTGTTTTCAGGACATACCGGTATCTACACGTCGCAACAAATCGGGATATCCAAAAGTCATTTCATTTCAATTCCACAAGGTACGACCCTTGCTACGGTGAAAAGTTTGAAAAAGAAAATTAAGGGTTCGACGGGAGAAGAAAGCAGAGGATGACCCTGTGGATTTCTTGTTTCATAATCTTGATCATCATAGTTGCATTCATGTATGTTAGTGGATGTTCCTTGAAAGATATCCAGTTAATCAATTCGGATGGACAGGTAAGCTTGAAGGGAAGATTCGTTTATCCCACAACTCGTATAATCCAGACGGAGGTATATGGTTAGCTGTTTTTCCTATAGAATCCACCACTCTTATGTCAAACCTGATTTTTCTTACTTAAAATAGGAAAAATCAGGTTTTATTTGTGTAAACATTTGTTAGTGTATGTTTCCGTTAAAATGCTGGCTGGCCTCCTAGATCAATTTTTCCATAATCATAACGTCTATATATTGGCCGTCCATAACCCCTTGTTTTTCAAAAACGCCGACTTCACGGTAACCGATCTTTCGATAAAGCCTCTGACCTTTTTCATTAATGGGCAAGGTGAACAGGACTATTTTATAAAAATTGTTTTTCCGGGCCTCTCTCTCTAATTCCGAATGAAGTGCACTGCCAACGCCCTTACTGCGGAAGGTTCGGTCTACGTAAATCGAAAGGTCCGCAACGCCATCATAAGCACAACGATGAGAATAACGATTCAAAGAAGCCCAGCCAACCACGATTCCGTCCGATTCTGCGACCAAAATGGTATAACGGTTTTGATGTTCTCTAAACCAGTCAACCATATAGTTGAAGTCCTTGGTTTGCATCTCCAGTGTAGCTATCCGATCTTCAATCCCCTGATTGTAAATGTCCAGAATACGGTTCAAATCTTCTGAGGTTGCTGTTCGAACTTTTAATATTGGCATGCTGATCCCCCCGCCCACAAGCTTATTAGGCTTTCTTGGCTTTTATGATTGCGGAAACAATATAATCATCCACGTTTGCGCCAGGCACCCAATCCTTGATGAATGATTTGGATTCATCTTTAGGTTCGATGCTAATGCTCGTAAACCCACTTTGCTGCAGCATGGATTTTACTTCTTCCAATGAAGAGGCGCCGGAAATACAGCCGGAATACAACTCATCCAGGTCGTTTTTTATTTCAGGAGGAAGTTCTGCGGTCGTAATGATATCGGATATGGCTAATCTGCCGCCAGATTGTAAAACACGATAGGCTTCGTTGAAGACCTGCTGTTTATCCGGTGAAAGGTTAATTACGCAGTTGGAAATAATAACATTTACTGTACCATCCGCTACCGGTAGATGCTCGATTTCACCTAGACGAAAGTCGGTGTTTGTGAAATTCCCTTTAACCGCATTTCTGCGGGCGCGACTGACCATATCTGGTGTCATATCGACTCCGATGACCTTGCCGTTGTCCCCTACTTGGCGAGAGGCCAAAAAGCAGTCGAATCCGCCGCCGCTGCCCAGATCCAGAACAACTTCTCCTGCTTTCAATTCTGCAATAGCTTGTGGGTTACCACAGCCAAGTCCGAGATTTGCTCCTTGAGGGACAGCTGTTAACTCCTCAGTGGAATAACCCATTTGCGATGAGAGGATATCCGCATCTGACGGAGATCCACAGCAGCTGCCTGCTGCGGGGGGATTGACTTCCTTAACAGCAATCTGTTGGTAATGGTTCCGTACATTTTGGCGGATTTCATCATTCGTAGGTTTATTCATATCAAAACACTCCTTTAATTTGGATTGGATAGGTGGAACAGAATTTGAACAGCTCTTATGTTTAAGTTAGCAGCAAGGCGCGCAACAGATAGAGGTTTGTACTGGTTTTGGAAGAAAAAAGTCAAAAGACAACCGACCTTTTTTAGGATTTGAATTTGACCATTTCCATACGGATTGAGATCGGTGCTGCTTTTCCAATTCGCAAGATTTCATCAGGTATTCCGCAACATAAATGTTTTCGTACATTTTCAAAAACCTCCATTTGATTGGATTTAAATTTGTAAATTGCAAGTATTTAAGGAGAGAGTATTATCCTGTTACCGGAAAACAACATTTGCTGGATTGGGCCATGGCATCGTTAAAGAGTTTGACAGATCGAATCACGGTTTCTTTTTCAAAATCAGTCAAATACGAAAAGACTTCGTTTAAGTATTCGTTCATTTGTGCATCAATGGTGGTGGCTACATATTTACCTTCCACGGTGAGCGAAAGGGTGTAGACTCTACGATCGCTAGGGTCCGGTGTTTTCTCAACCAGATTCATCTTGGTTAAGCTCTGAACCTGTCTGCTAAACGTGGTGATATCTGTACCAAGGGTTTCAGCAATTTGCTGCATGGAGGGTTTATGCTGACGGTCAATTTCATAAAGAATATGACTTTGAACCGGAGAAATGTCGTGCCCACCCACGGTACAACAGTTTTTGTTCAATAAACCTAAACGACGCGTCATGTTTTGAAATAACTCTCGTGTATTTTCCATGTATGTTTCACCTCATGCCTTAGTTATACACTTTAAATTTGCAAAATGCAAGTAATATTCTCGCTTGATTTTAAAATGGGGCTGAATTAGTATATAAGCATACAGTTATATGATCGAAAGGAGGTTACACATTGGAACAACTAGCTTATGTAGCGGAACAATTAAAGCTACTGGGGGATAAAAATCGGCTGGTCATGCTTTCCCTGCTAAGAGAACGAGAATGGTGTGTTTGCGAATTTGTTGATATCTTCGATATTTCGCAGCCTGGCATTAGTCAGCATCTAAGAAAATTAAAGTCGCAAGGGATTGTAAAGGAAGAACGAAGAGGACAATGGGTATACTATTCCTTAAATGTAGACGACAAGCCGCATATTCAAGCCGTTCTTGAGTGTTTGCCGGACTCCAAGCATATTTTAAAATGGCTGAATAAAGAGGAACTCATAGCATCTTGTGGACCGGATTCCCCAGCCTGCTCTTCCTAAAGGTTGTTCAGTTTATCTCCTTGCGGGGATAAATGTTATTTTCGATATAAGTATATATTTATAAGGTGATGTTATAAGTGGTGGATTAAAAGGGGAGGGATCAGCCAAACGAGAAGATGGAGGACTAGGGATATCATGGGTAATGGAGGTTTTGAACATTGGTTTTGTTGGCATGCATTATATTTTTAGTAACTTTAGTGTTGGTGATCTGGCAGCCTAAAAATCTGTCCATCGGCTGGTCGGCCTGCGGGGGAGCCATACTCGCCCTGCTGGTGGGTGTCGTTGATTTGCATGATGTTTGGGAAGTCACTCAGATTGTCTGGAATGCGACACTGGCTTTTGTGGCTATCATTCTGATTTCGTTGGTGCTTGATAAAATCGGCTTCTTCGAATGGGCGGCGCTTCACATGGCACGAGCTGCGCGGGGAAGCGGAACCCGGATGTTTGTTTATGTGACCATTCTTGGCGCCATTGTCGCTGCTTTTTTTGCGAATGACGGTGCGGCCTTAATTCTGACACCGATTGTACTAGCGATGGTTCGGGCACTGAAATTTGATGAGAAAATGGTTTTCCCTTTCATCATAGCGAGCGGATTTATTGCGGACACGACGTCGCTTCCGCTTGTGGTCAGCAACCTGGTTAATATTGTGTCGGCCGATTTCTTTGGCATCACGTTTATGGAATATGCGAGTCGAATGATCGTCCCTAATTTATTTTCCTTAGCGGCTAGTATCCTGGTACTGTATCTCTTTTTTCGCAAAAGGATTCCCAAAACGTTTGATGCTGCACAGTTAATAACACCTGCAGAAGCGATTAAAGACCCAAAAATGTTCCGTATGTCCTGGATCGTTCTCGCAGTTCTGTTGGTTGGCTACTTTGCATGCGAATTTTTTAACATTCCCGTTTCGGTGGTAGCCGGTATCATTGCCGTCTTCTTCTTGCTGATGGCGAGAAAAAGCCCTGCGGTACCGATGAAAGAAGTCATAAAGGGCGCTCCATGGGCCATCGTATTTTTTTCCATCGGGATGTATGTTGTCGTGTATGGCCTGCGTAATGCAGGTTTGACGGACCTGCTCGCGCATGTGATTCAAACGGCTGCCGATCAAGGTATGTTTGTAGCCACCATGGGCATGGGTTTTATCGCGGCAGTCATCTCATCGGTGATGAATAACATGCCTACGGTTATGATTGATGCGCTTGCCATTGATGCCACCCATACAACCGGCATGATTAAAGAGGCGCTGATTTACGCTAATGTGATTGGATCGGATTTGGGACCGAAAATAACCCCGATCGGTTCATTGGCCACATTGTTGTGGCTGCACGTGCTCAGCTCGAAAGGCGTGAAAATTTCCTGGGGAACTTATTTTAAAACGGGCATCGTCTTAACCATTCCTACACTTTTTATTACCCTACTGGGGCTATATCTGTGGCTAGTTATTTCATAATTAAACATTAAAGGAGACGTTTATCATGGAAAAAAAGACAATTTATTTTTTGTGCACGGGCAATTCTTGCCGCAGTCAAATGGCAGAAGGCTGGGCCAAGAAATATTTGGGAGACCGTTGGAATGTGTACAGTGCAGGCATTGAAGCGCATGGCCTTAATCCTAAAGCGGTGCAAGCGATGAATGAAGTAGGCATCGATATTTCAGGTCAAACTTCGGATATCATTGATCCTGTCTTGCTGAACAGCGCCGATTTGGTTGTGACCCTGTGCGGGGATGCTGCCGATAAATGTCCCATCACACCTCCACAAGTTCGCCGTGAGCATTGGGGATTTGATGATCCGGCCAAAGCAGAGGGAACGGAAGAAGAAAAGTGGGCCGTCTTCCAGCGGGTTCGTAATCAGGTGGGAGAACGCATTAAACAATTTGCGGAAACCGGCGAATAATAGAACGTCCAGCCGGGAGTGTTACTAGATGCAAAGGCTATTTCCTATATGGAGATAGTCTTTTTTTAGTTTATTGTTGTTAATTACAATAGTTTATGTGTTGCATTTTTAGTGAGGTAATTTAAAGTCAGAGCAAAGAAAAAATAAAAAGCTCGCGATTTACGCGAGCTCTTTTTGAAGATAAGCATCAATTTTTGTGAGGGCTTCTTCTGTACCGCCGGATTGCTGGAAGCTATCTTTTATTTTTTGTACGCCCTCTTTATACGCTGCGTTCGACACCACTTCATGTACGGCCTCTCTTAATGATTGCACATTGATTTGGTCTTTGGTTATTCGATAGCCAGCTTGAAGTTCCGTTAACCGCTGCGCGACCATCGGCTGATCCTTGTCCTGAGGCAGTACGACCAAGGGTACATTGAAGTGAATCCCCTCATTCACACTGTTCATTCCACCATGAGTAATAAACACATCTGAATGACGTAATACCTCTAATTGAGGAACATAGGGCGAGATGATAAAGTGCTCGGGGGCCGGATTGATTTTCGTAAAGTCAGCTTTCTCGCCGGCTGCAATCACGACGATGCCTTCAAAATCGGAAAAAGCTTCAATACAGGTGTTAAAAAAGTCTTCAACATGATCCAAAACGGTTCCCATTGAAATATACAAAACTTTTTTATCTTGTAATGCATCCAGGGAAAATGAAATTTCCCCTTTGCGCTCTGGGAAGCTGGGACCAATAAAAAGATGCTCATCACGATACAGTTCACCGTCCGGTTGGAAATATCTGCTGGTATATACAACGTTCAGAGCTCCTGAATTATTCATAAATTGAAATACATGCTTGGGAGCAACACCGAATCTTTCTTTCATATGCTGCAGTGAGGTTGTGGCATGTTCATCAAGCTGAAACGGCGCTTTTGCGTCAGAGCGAAAGGGATTGATAGCCATCTGATTGTTTGAAATAAGAAAGGATGGAGACGAAGAAATACCGGGGATATTCAAATAATCTCTAACTAATTCACCAGCTCCGAATCTATCATAGAACACAAAATCAAAATTAATGCTTTCTGATAACTTCTGGGTAACTTCCAATATGTCTAGCGAAGTTTGAATTTGAATGTTCAAAAATGTGTTCAATCCGGCCGGAGAAGATGCGTTGATAGAAGCATTCCTGACCAGATCGGGATGCAAGTGAACCGTTGCTCCAACTGCTTCGAGTCTGTCCTTGTATTTCTCAGTTGTAATGTAATGTACTTGGTCTCCTCGTGCTGCAAGGGCTTGTGTAATCCCGATCGTAGGGTTCACATGTCCTTCTGCTGGAAAATTAACCATTAAAACTCGTAACATCCATCATCACTCCTTTTCCCTTCATCGAAGATCGCAGTGTTCACTGAATCTCTTAATCCATAATAACAAATATATTTATTTTTTCAAATGATATCCTTTCTGTAACCTATCTCAAGTTTCTAAGTTAATCTGAGAGAGTTTTGTACAGAGGACATGTTGGTAAGAAATTTGTATAACAGATATATCCTTCGTGCATAGTAAAGACGACTCTACTCAGCAAGGGAGGTCTTTCTAAATGAATGTCCAAAGAGCACAAGAAATAGCGTCCTCTCCCATCATGGCGAATGTGTTGTGTGATGGGTTGCCAATTTATATTCAGCATGTGAATGAGCAGAGTGAGACGGCACGCATTTATGCGCTGAACAAGCCGGAAGAGGAACGGGAAGTACCTTTGTACGCGTTAACAGAACGGGATCAGGCACTGGAATAAGACAGGAGGGATATTGAGAATGAAAGAAAATAAACAGAAAGTGGCCGAGGCCGACCGTTTGAATTTTCATGATCGTACTGATGATGTGGTAAGGGAAGTGCCTGCCACGACGGATGCCAGCGAAGCAGTTGCCGCTATGACCTCACATATCAATAAATACGATGTACCGGATGAGTTAGAGGAAAAATAGAGAATGACTAAGCGCGCACAGGATATCCTGCTGCGTGCTTTTTTATGAAGCATAAAGGATAACCAAAGATTAAGCAGCTCTGTAAGGGCTGCTTCTTTTTATTGTTTCGAAAGCATCATTAATATTAAAAAAAAGTATTGCATATAGGTTTACTAGGTATTATGATAACAACAGATTTATATATTTTTGTTTTTTATAAAGGTATAAGGTTTAGACCTTAAAGATTTATGGATCGGAGTGTTGATATGTTAATCCAGACTCCTCTGCGCTTTGAAAAAGTATCAGCTAAAAAAGTGAGTGATTTTATTAGAGAGCAGTTGGAAGAGGCAATTATTTTAAAGGAATTGCTTAGCGAGGAGCAATTACCGACAGAGCGAGAACTCGCAGAAATATTTAATGCCAGCCGAATTACAGTCCGTGAGGCGTTATCTCAATTGGAGTCCAAGGGACTCATTGAGAAGAGAGTAGGTGCCAAGGGAGGGACCTTTGTTCTTCCCGTGACAGCAAACTCTCATAAACGTACCCGGGAAGAAATTGCGAAAGATTGGGAGCATATGCTGAAGGTCTTTGAATATCGGATGATTGTGGAGCCGGAGGGTGCTTTTTTGGCGGCTAAGCGGATCACCACGGATGAACTAGACCTACTTCAGCATTACCTGGACCAGAGCATTGAAGCGGACTGTACCCGAGAATGGTTTCGGGCCTTGGATGTCAAGTTCCATTTGGCCATTGCCAAAGCATCCGGCAATCCATTCTGTGAAGATGCTGTTAGGCGGATTCGTACCAAGATTAACCCGGCACTTGATCTCATGCCCTATGATGATCAGATTCGGACGGTGAATTACGACGTCCATACAGAAATTCTGAGTGCACTTCGGGCACGAGATGCTGAGAAGTCGCGGGAAGTGATGAAGCACCATATCGGACATTCCGCAGACGCCATTTATGCAAGAGTGGTTGCAAAAGGCTAACGGTACCATACAGAAAAAGAATACGATTCGAGCGGGGACGGTGAAAGCATGAATATACATGAGCTTTTGGCTTTATCTAGACCGCTTCAAGAGCAGTTGATCACATGGCGAAGGGATTTTCATCGCCATCCGGAAACAGGTTATGAAGAGATTCGTACATCGGGCATTGTAGCTGAGCACTTACGTAGCCTCGGGTTGGAGGTAACAACCCAGGTAGGGAAAACCGGGGTTGTGGGTCTGTTACGGGGGAAAAGCCCAGGGTCTACCATTGGTCTAAGGGCAGATATGGATGCATTACCGATTCAGGATCAAAAAACGGTTCCCTATCGTTCGCAGATTCCAGGAAAGGCACATTTATGTGGTCATGATGCTCATACAGCCATACTGATGGGAACTGCACAGTTACTTGCTAATTTCGAGCGACCTGAAAGAGGAAATATCAAGTTTGTCTTTCAACCGGCTGAAGAAGGTTTGGCCGGGGCCAAGGCTATGATCGATGACGGTGTATTGGAGAATCCAAAAGTGGATGCGATGGCAGGACTACATATGTTCCCTGGTTTAAAGACAGGAACACTTGGGGTCAGCAAAGGGGTTGCTTTTGCATCCGCAGACAGCTTAACGATTAAAATTATAGGCAAAGGAGGCCATGCCGCTCGGCCGCATGAGGGAATAGACGCGATTGCCGTGTCCGCGCAGGTTATTTCTGCACTGCAAAACATTCCAAGCCGTCTGGTTGATCCACTTGAAACCATTGTCATTACGATTGGAAAAATTAGTGGCGGTTATATGGCAGCGGCCATTGCACCGGAAGTAGAGATGATCGGTACCGTACGCACCCTATCTGCGGAGCTGCGCAACCGGATGCCTGAGCTGATCGAACAAGTGGTCCGTGGGGTGTGCGAGTCGTTCGGGGCCGGATATGAACTGAATTATCAGCATGGCTACCCGGTTGTGCAGAACGCCCCGGATATGGTCGATTTGATGACGGAAACGAGTGAGCAACTGTTTGGCTCCAAGGAGTGGAACTATATCAAACCGTCAACAGGCGGGGAAGATTTCGCTTTTTATTGTGAGCAGGTACCCGGCGTGTTTTTCCGGCTGGGATCTGGGAGAGAAGATGAAGATACAAGCTATCCATTGCATCATCCCAAGTTTGATTTGGATGAATCGGTACTGCCTTATGGGGTAGCCATGATGGCGGCCATCGCGCTGAATTTTTTGAAGACGAAATAAAAATCGGGATTAAGACGCTCAGATGCAGCTGTGTGGCAATATACAACCTTAATGGAGTGGAGTGGACAAGATGAATAGGCACAAGTGGTTTAGAGGCGGCATTACGTTACTGATTGCTGCGATGATCCTGGCAGGCTGCGGTACCCAATCCACAGGCGGTAGTAAAGACAGCGCAACATCGACCGACAGTAAAGTACTGACAATTGCTAATGCTACGGATATTGAGAGTTTTGATCCACATAACAATAACAATACGGCGAGTGAAGCTGTTCTGGTTAACGTATTTGACTACTTATTGAAAAATGATAGTCAGCAGAAGAAAGTACCTGGACTCGCTACTTCCTGGGAAAAGGTAGATGATACAACTTGGCGTTTTCATCTGCGCGAAGGGGTAACCTTCCATAACGGTGACCCATTCACGGCGGAAGATGTGAAGTACACAATAGAAAGAGTGGCGAAGGATAACACACTCAAACAAAATTCCTACTTTAAAAATATTACACAAGTGAAGGTGATAGATGAACATACAGCAGACATTATAACAGACGGACCAGATCCGCTGCTGCTGAATCGTTTGTCCAAAATGGGAGCTGGAATCTTACCTTCCAAGTATATTGAGAAAAATGGGATAGAGGCATTCCTTAAAAATCCGATAGGTACAGGCCCTTATAAATTTAGTCAATGGATTAAGGATGATCGTGTAGTACTGGTTAAAAACGATAAGTATTATGAAGGTCAGCCGAAATGGGATCAAGTTGTTTTTCGCTCTATCCCAGAAGCCTCTACGCGTGTATCTGAGCTGCTTGCAGGCTCGATTGACATTGCTTCTGGAATCCCATCCACCGATGTAGAACGTATTCAAGGCGAAGCCGGTAAAAAAATCGTCAAGGCACCGATTCAACGCGTGCTGCAATTGATTTTGCGTCAAAGTCAGGGCAGTGTTACGGCTGACTCCAAAGTGAGAGAAGCGATAGATCTCGCGATTGATAAAAAAGGAATCGTGGACAGCATCGCAGGCGGTGCTGGGATTGTAACCCGTACTTCCGTTACACCAGGTAACTTTGGTGCCGATTCTTCCTTATATGAGAAAACATTATATGATCCGGCTAAAGCCAAGGAATTGCTGAAGCAGGCCGGTTATGCTGGCGCAGGCCCGACATTGACCCTTTCAGTATCCTCAATATACAAAGAGTATGCCGAGGTCGTAGCCGCCATGTTAAATAAAGAAGGATTCAACATTAAATTAGACGTGCTGGAGCCAAGTGCTTTCAGTGAGCGTTACAGTTCCAAATCCTTCAAAGAAATGTTTATGATCGGGATTGGCAATTCTCTGTTTGACGCTTCCAACAACTATAACCGCTACCTGTTAGAAGAGGCTAAAGGCGAAACGGATTATAACAATCCGAAGGTAGAGAAGCTGTTGCAGCATGCACTGACGAATCTGGATACAGCCTCGCGTGAAAAAGAGTATCAGCAAGTGCAACAGATATTGGCTGAAGATCGTCCGGCTGTATATATTTTCCAAATGGAAGGGATTTATGGCACCGGTAACGGTGTGAATTTCCAACCGAGAAGCGATGAGATGTTCTACGCAGAGGATATTACACCGGCAAAATAAAGAAGAGAAGTGAACGGGCGGGGACCTCAATGAAGGTTCCTGCCCGTCCTTTTAAAAAAAGCCTGCTGGTTATGGAGGTGACAGATTGAAAACTTATATCGCCAAATCGCTGCTGCAGGTGATTCCTGTACTGCTGATTGTCTCTCTTATTGTATTCATCCTGGTGAGGGTAACCGGGGACCCTGTAGCCCTTATGCTGCCGGAGACTGCTACAGCTGAGGATCGTGCAGTATTAACGCAGGCGCTTGGGCTAGATCAGCCCTTATATACGCAATACATTAAATTTATTGGCAGTGCCTTACAAGGAGATTTTGGTACTTCGTTTCGCTATGGTGAATCGGCTTTGCCATTAGTGTTGGAACGGCTGCCTGCCAGTTTTGAATTGGCAGTAGCCGCCATGATTTTTGCGGTCATCATTGCTGTGCCGTTGGGCGTCATCTCTGCAGTCAAGCGTAATACCTTTACCGATTTAATCATTTCCAGTTTATCCGTAGTCGGAAAGGCCATGCCTAACTTTTGGATGGGGATTATGCTCATTTTATTATTCTCCGTTATGTTGGGGATGCTTCCGGTGTCCGGCCGGGGCGGGATGGATCATTTAATACTTCCGGCCTTTACACTGGGTGTCGGCCTTTCTGCACAGATGACCCGACTCATTCGCTCCAGTATGCTGGACATTTTGAATCAGGACTATATTCGAACAGCCCGAAGTAAAGGGATTCTTGAAATCGTGGTTATCGGAAAACATGCTTTCCGCAATGGATTGATTCCGGTCGTCACGATTATGAGCTTGCAATTTACGAGCTTGATCGGCGGCACACTGATTACGGAGACGGTATTTGCATGGCCGGGTTTGGGGCAGTTACTTGTCGTCGCTGTGAATACGCACGACATGGCTATCGTCCAGGCCGCTGTATTTGTGATTGCCTTTATTGTGGTCATCAGCAATATTTTAACCGATGTCATTTACCGACTGCTTGATCCAAGAATTAAATACAACTAGAGAGGGGAGGAGGAAGTGTGGCAGGCATTCATGATGTACAAGCCCTTGATCCAGACCTAGACATGGATGGCAAAAAGCAGACACAACCGTCCAGTATCGGACGCGTATGGAAGCAACTATTACGAAGTAAAACCGGAACGGTCGGTGCAGTCATCTTACTGCTCGTTTGTTTAACGGCATTATTTGCCCCTCTGCTGGCCAGTCACAGTCCTGCGGAAATTGACCCGATTAACCGTCTGAAGCCGCCCATGTGGCTGGGTGGTGGGTTGCCGGAATATTGGCTTGGTACAGATAACCTGGGACGCGATATGTGGAGTCGTATCGTATACGGAGCGAGAGTTTCGCTTATCGTCGGTGTCGGTGCAGTTCTGGTCTCAGGCACCATTGGCGCAATTCTCGGACTCCTCGCAGGGTTTTATGGTAAATGGGTAGATGCCCTCATTATGAGAGTTGCCGACGCCTTTTTGGCCATTCCGGCCATTCTGCTGATGCTAGTCGTATTGGCGGTGGTGGGTCCTGGAATGACTACGCTTATTTTCGTCATTGGCGTTACGAATTGGGTTTCTTATACGAGAGTTGTCCGAGGCGAGGTATTGAGTATCAAGGAACGAGACTTCGTCAAAGCAGCCAAGGCGATAGGCTCTAAAAATAGTAGAATTTTGTTGAAACACATATTACCGAATGTCTTGTCTTCGTTTATCGTCATTTCCGGTATGAATGTAGCAACGACGATTATTATGGAAGCTTCTCTTAGTTTTCTCGGATTAGGGATCACACCGCCGGCAGTGTCCTGGGGTGGCATGCTGAGCGATGGGAGACAGTATGTAGCCACGAGCTGGTGGGTGGCAACGTTTCCCGGTCTGGCGATTACCATCACGGTCCTGGGCGTCATTTTCCTCGGTGACTGGCTTCGCGACGTGTTAGATCC
The DNA here is from genome assembly GCF_059772165.1 of Paenibacillus sp. TY11. Lineage (NCBI taxonomy): Bacteria > Bacillati > Bacillota > Bacilli > Caryophanales > Paenibacillaceae > Paenibacillus > Paenibacillus sp. TY11. Next base: position 25,292 of record NZ_JCBAIQ010000012.1, read on the forward strand.
CCACATGAAGGCGAAAGAATAACAGAAAGCGGGGGATCGGAAAAGATGACCACGAAATTGCTTGAAGTGAATCATTTGAAAACCTACTTTAAAACGGAGGATGGCATCGTTCCTTCGGTCAACGGTGTCAGCTTCACTGTGAATCCAGGCGAAACCGTAGCTATTGTTGGAGAGTCCGGTTCCGGTAAAAGTGTAACCTCTTTGTCTATTATGGGTTTAGTGGCTGCACCGGGTAAAGTCGTGGGTGGGGAGATTCTGCTTGAAGGACAAGACTTGCTCAAACTGTCCAAGGGGGAAATGCGCAAATATCGGGGGAACGAGATATCCATGATTTTTCAGGAGCCGATGAGTTCGCTGAATCCGGTATTTACAATTGGTAACCAAATCAGTGAGGTCATCCGGCAGCACCAGAAGCTGAGCAAACCGGAAGCACGACAGAAAAGTATAGAGATGCTGGAGAGGGTAGGCATACCCGGTGCGTCGAAAGTGGTGAGTTATTTTCCGCATCAGTTGTCCGGAGGAATGCGTCAGCGGGTGATGATCGCCATGGCCTTGGCCTGCCAGCCGAAACTGCTCATCGCCGATGAGCCGACGACGGCACTGGATGTAACGATACAGGCTCAAATTTTGAATTTAATCCACAAGCTAAGCAAGGAAGAGAACACAGGCATTATTCTGATTACCCACGATTTAGGTGTTGTAGCGGAAATGGCTGACCGGGTGGTCGTGATGTATGCCGGGGAAGTGGTCGAGGAAGCGGACGTATTTGATTTGTTCGAAAAGCCGGGCCATCCTTATACGATCGGGCTGCTAGGATCACTCCCTAAGCTTACGGAACAGAGAGAATGGCTGGATTCCATTCCCGGTACCGTTCCTAATATGATGCAGATGCCGAGCGGTTGTCCATTTCATCCCCGCTGTCCTTATGCCCAAGAACAGTGCACAAAGGTGCATCCTGAAATACAAGCCAAGGATCAAGGACACTATGTCAGATGTTTGCGGATGGAGGAGGTGTCGGTATGAGTGGGACAACACAGGAAACACCACTTCTCGAAGTGAATGGGCTTAAAAAGTATTATCCAATGAAAAAGGGCTGGTTTTCCAAAAATAGTGGTTATGTGCGGGCGGTAGATGATTTGAGCTTTAAAGTGATGCCTGGTGAAACCTTAGGTATTGTAGGTGAATCGGGGTGCGGCAAATCAACAACAGGACAAATGATTACACAACTGCTGGAACCCACGGCAGGCGAAATTCGTTTTCAGGGGCAAAGCCTGTCTGATTTAACGGACGAAGAAGTCCGCAAAGTCAGACGAGATTTACAATTTGTATTTCAAGATCCGTACTCTTCTTTGAATCCGAGAATGAAGGTCTTTGATATCGTCGCCGAACCGCTGCAGGTACACGGGATTGCTAAAGGGAAAGAGCTTAAAGCTGAAGTTTTTCGACTGTTGCAGACAGTAGGGTTAGGTGCTCATTTAGCAGATCGACATCCTCATGAATTCAGTGGCGGGCAGCGGCAGCGGATTGGCATAGCGAGAGCACTTGCCATGAAGCCGAAGCTCATAGTTTGCGATGAACCTGTATCCGCGTTGGATGTATCGATTCAGGCTCAGATTTTGAATTTGTTAAAAGAGCTTCAGCAGCAGTTCCAGCTTACCTACATTTTTATTGCTCACGGGCTACCCTCCGTCAAGCATATTAGTGATCGCATCGCGGTGATGTACTTGGGAAAAATCGTGGAGCTTGCAGATCGTGATGAGTTGTTTGCAAGACCGCAGCATCCATATACAAAAGCGCTGCTTGAGGCAGTGCCCGTTCCAGATCCGAGGCTACGTAAAGAACGGATAACATTGACGGGTGAAATCCCCAATCCCGCAAATCCGCCTTCGGGCTGTACTTTTCACACGCGTTGCCCATACGCACAAGAGATATGCCGCCAACAGGGCCCATTGCTCGAAGAACATACTCCAGGTCATATTGCGGCCTGTCACTTTCCCCTGCATAAGCAGATGGCTCACGAATAGATAAACCTTTGGAAGTAGGAGTTAACCGAAAAAGGAGGCTACTTATGAATAAACGATCAATTGTACCGGAGGATTTATACGGATATCAGTGGATCAGTGATCCGGCAATAAGCTCCGATGGAACGATTGCCTACGTCAACAAAAGCATAGATCGTTCAAAGAATGACTACCATACGCACATCCGTGTCGTATCGCTTCTTGGGAACAACGATAAGCCGTTGACCCATGGCAATAAGGATTCAGCTCCTGCTTGGTCACCCGATGGATTGCAGCTTGCTTTTTTACGTATAGCGGATGGAAGCAAACAACTATGGACAGTTCCGGCTGAAGGTGGAGAGGGACAGCGGCTGACGGAGGTGAAGCGGGGAGTGGGTGCATTCGTCTGGTCACCAGACGGGAAGTATATTGTATTCACAAGTATGGTTAGTATAAACGCCGAACGGGAAGCCATGGCACTTGATGAATATAGCAAACAATCTGGTGAGCGGGGGCGTATCGTGGATCGTACCACTCCCAAAGCTGAAGGTTCGGGCTGGTGGAACGGTCTATTTAGTCACTTATTTGTCCTGCAGCTTGAAAACGGCCGACTAACTCCAATAACCTCGGGACCTTGGAATGCTTCTTACCCTGTATGGTCCATGGATAGCAAGCGGATTTCATTTTTGTCCAAACGTGTAGAAGACGACAAGCTGGACGCAGACCTGATTTCGTTTTCGGATGTGTATACGATCGATTGCGACGGCAGTAATTTGGTGAAAGTTACGGATTCCAGCTTGGCGATTAGCCAATTTTCGTATGCCCCGGACGGCAAATCATTAACTCTGATCGCCAGCGATCGTATCTATGGCAGTGGTAGCCAGAATCGACTTTATACCGTGCCTGTTACGGGGGGAGCCCCGGAACTATTGTTTCCTGAATTGGACATGCAAATCGGCAACTTCGCCTTAAGCGATATGAAGTCATTTGGTCCGTCTCCATCTCCGGTATATGCTCCTGCGAGGTTGAAGCAAGAAATGTATGTGCTCGGGACGTTGCAGGGTGCTGTTCATATATACCGCTTCACAATGGAAGGCGGTGTTCAAGCAGTAACTGCCGGAAGTGATAGAGATGTCTATCAGTACACGCTATCTGCTGACGGCCGCTATTTGGTTTTTGCTGCACTTGATGTGGACCGGCCTGGCGAACTGTATCAAATGAATCTGGAGACAGGGGAAGAGAAACGGCTTACGCACCATAACGACGATCATATGGCTTCCTTACAAGTGAGTTCACCAGAGACGTTTTGGTTTGAGGCTTCGGATGGATTCAAGGTACAAGGATGGATTTTCAAACCGGCTGGGCTGGCTCCTGGGGATCAGGTTCCTTTGATTTTACAAATTCACGGGGGACCCCATGCGATGTACACTGGAACGTATAGCCATGAGATGCAGACGCTCCTCGCACAAAGATATGCCGTGCTGATGACCAATCCGCGCGGCAGCTTCGGTTATGGTCAGGATTTTGCCCAAGCCTGTCGGGGGGACTTTGGAGGAGGAGATTATCGTGATCTGCTGGACGCCTTGGACTTTGCGCTGAACCAGTTTGATTTTATAGATGAAACCCGGCTCGGCGTGGCTGGCGGCAGCTATGGAGGCCTGATGACCAATTGGATCATTTCTCACACAAACCGGTTCCGCGCCGCTGTTACGCAGCGCTGCATCTCCAACTGGCTCTCCTTCTATGGTTTGAGCGATATTGGGATTTCCTACACGGAGGGAATCGTTGGGGCTAACCCGTGGGAAGATTCTGATCTGCTCTGGTCCAAGTCCCCACTGGCACATGTAAATAACATCGAAACCCCGCTACTGATTTTACACGGTGAGGAGGACCTGCGCTGCCCTGTTGGACAAGGGGATGAGTTGTTTACAGCCCTTAAACGGTTGGGTAAAACAGCTCGCCTCATTCGTTATCCCGGGTCCAATCATTCTTTGCTGAAGAGCGGTAAACCGTCCCTTCGTGTAGATCACTTTGAACAAGTAGTGGCTTGGTTTAACTCCTATTTGAGTAAAGGAGTGTACTCCAATGAGTAAAGTACAATTGTCGATGCCAGTGGCCTTTCTGATCGAGAACTTACGTACGAGTGGTGAGCCGAAGGACGTCATTATTGAGTGTATCAAAAAACAGGATTTTTCTCCTTTGCTTGGCAAGGTTAAAGAAAAAACAATGGATTTCAAAGAACGTTGTCAAACGGCAGAAGACATAGGGGACGAATGGGAAGAAGCGATTCGCAGCGGTTATGAATTTAAGTTTTTACACATCAATGGACTGAAAAGGCTGCTTCATTTCCGCTTTAACCGAATCATAGATCGGGATTATGAGCAGGATGGAATCACGTTGAAGAATCTGCATCTTGATCCAAGCGAAATCGATACCTTGCGCGGACTCATTGGCAGGCAGTGGCAGGTGATTGAGGAAGACAATGAACCAGGTAGCGTGCAGAGGAGCGTAAGCATTAAGCTTTTATACCGATGAAGACGATTTTTAAAGAGCAACTAATATTAATTGCCCAAACGTACAAATGAGGTTGCCCATGTGTACGTTTTTTTCCTTTTTGTTTTTTTGTAAAATAATATATAAATGATTTCTGTCCAAACTAAATGGACCAAACCGTCATAGTGGCATTGTCTCTAAAAAGTTGAAAAGCTGAATTCAGAATTTAGGAGGGAATTATGAACGATGAATCCAATGTACAGGTTCAAAATTTAGATCCGGAAATAAGTGAAGGTGAAGATGAAATTGAGAAAATAGATATTTCAAAAATATTAACTATAATATGGATTTTTATAATTTATAGTGAGTCTGTAATTTTTCAAAATTTGTCCGGCTTTTATCCGCTACAAAGTGTCTTATTCACTCTAATCATCATATTGCACATCCTCTTATACTTGCATGCTCATAGAGTTGCAAAATATTTTTCATGGGCTTATTTTGTTTTACAAGGGGGATTGATCTTTTTAAGTGCATTTCTTCTACCTGACAGCTTCTCCATTGTACTTGTTGGATTAATGCCCATTTTGGTGGGACAGAGTATAGGTATTTATTATAAGCCGCTTAAGGTCATTCTTGTATTTTTGGTCTCCTATGTACTTTTTTGTGTAGCTGTTGTTTGGCATAATGATGGCAATCAATTTGTGTTGTTCATCCCGCTATTTTTTCTAATTGCAGTTGTTATAGTGGCTTATGCCATTCTTTTTATCAAACAAGTCAAAGCACGAATCCGAACGCAAAACTTTCTTAAAGAACTTGAAATCGCACATCAAAAGGTCGAAGAACTTACACTTGCTAATGAACGACAACGTATGGCCCGTGATCTTCATGATACGCTGGCTCAAGGGCTTGCTGGGCTAATCATGCAACTTGAGGCAATTGATGCCCATCTGACAAAAGGAAGTACGCAAAGAGCTCAGGAGATTGTCCAACAATCTATGTCACAAGTGCGAAGGACATTGTCTGATTCAAGGCGAGCTATAGACAATCTGCGTTCGAAAACCATCTCGGAAGTTGATTTTGCAGAAGCAGTGCAGGAAGAAATACAGCGATTTACAATGGCTACGAGCATTCGTGTAATACGAAACATCAAAATTAAAGCTTCAGTCCCCAGACTGTTGTTTGAACATGGGCTGTTTATTATAAGCGAGTGTTTAACCAACGTAGCTAAGCACTCACATGCTAATAACGTATGGATTAATATTTTAGATAACGAAGGTACGATTGAAATCGAAATCCGCGATGATGGAAAAGGATTTAATACAGATATTATTGCCAAGCAAACAGGACATTACGGAATAATAGGTATGCATGAACGTGTACGGATGCTGGGCGGAAAAATTAATATTAACAGTATATTTCAAGAAGGTACAACTATAAAAATAGAGGCGCCTCTTACTAAAGGAGACCTATCATGAAATACAAGATTTTAATTGTAGACGATCATTGGGTAGTTAGAGAAGGATTAAAGCTGGTGCTGGAGACCAATGACAGTTATGAAGTTATTGGTGAAGCCGGGGAAGGTGCAACGGCTCTTAAATTGATCGAAGAACTTCAGCCAGATATCATATTGTTGGATTTATATATGCCACTAATGAGTGGTTTGGAAACCATGAAAGCCCTCAGAGAGAAACAAAATGAAACGCCAGTCATTATCCTTACTACCTATAACGAGGATGATTTAATGATTAAAGGACTCTCTTTGGGGGCAAAAGGATATTTGTTAAAAGATACCAGTCGGGAAAACTTATTTCAAACTATTGAGTCAGCGCTAAGGGGCGAAACGCTGCTTCAGCCAGAAATAACAGCAAGGGTGTTCGCTGCAACTAATAAGAAAGAAGCCAAGATAGAGTCACACGAAAAAAACTTAGTTCTGACTGATAAGGAAAGACACATATTAAAGTCTGTTGCACATGGTTTTAGAAGCAAGGAAATTGCGTTTGATATGGGGATTTCCGAGCGTACCGTAAAGGCACATTTAACGAATATTTATAACAAGCTTGGTGTTGATTCCAGATCCGAAGCAGTTGCCATTTCGTTGGAACGTGGTATTTTACAGCTTTAGAAGATAATAACTGAAAATATGTTATTTAATTGCCCAGTCGTACATAAGGTGCTTGCCCCTTTGTACGATTTTTTTGTTAGTCGACGTAATTGACAAAAAATTATTATTTCATTGACATAGTCCACTAAAATCATTACTATATTTGTTGCAAAAGTCCACTAAATAGGGGGAGTTATGATCAATATAGATGCTAACATCATAGCGGATATGAGGCGTTTTAATCGGTTCTATACTAATATACTTGGTGTTTTAGATAAACATGTGCTGGATAGCGGATATTCCTTTACCGAGGCACGTGTCATTATAGAGATCGGCATGATCGAGCCATGTATTGCGAATACTCTAGTCGAATCTCTAAAAATTGATCGCAGCTATATGAGTAGGATCATTGCTAAATTTTGCAAAGAGGGCTTTCTTGTTAAGGAAAATTCTAAGTTGGATAATAGAACAAATCTGATTCATTTGACACCTAAAGGAAAAGCGTTCTATAACCAACTGAATGAAAGGTCTGATGAACAAATCCTAAAATTAGTTCAAGGACTTTCAGAAGAAGAGATTAAAGAATTACATGCTTCTATGTTGTTAATTCAGAAGAAATTGGATAATTTGGAGAGGATACAGAATGATTCGATTTGAATGCGACTATACCGAAGGTGCCCATGAGCTCATATTAAAGCGACTATTGGAGACTAATGATGAACAAACCCCAGGTTATGGTGTGGACGAGCATTGTGAAAAGGCCAGAGATTATATTAAAAAAGCATGTGACTCCGAAAATGCGGATGTACACTTTTTAGTTGGAGGTACACAGACCAATACAACCGTCATTTCTTCTATTTTGCGTCCGCATCAAGGCGTCGTTGCTGCAGTTTCTGGACATGTTGCGGTTCATGAAACCGGAGCGATTGAAGCTACTGGACATAAAATACTTACTTTGCCAAGCGGGGATGGGAAGATCCGGGCCGAGCAGGTACAAGATTTGTATGACGCTCACTGGAATGATGCCGCTCCTGAGCATAGTGTACAGCCTGGTATGGTTTATATTTCCCAACCTACTGAGAATGGAACGATCTATAGTAAATCAGAGCTGGAAGCATTAAGTAGAGTCTGTCAAGAGTGTGGTTTACCACTGTTTATAGATGGAGCCCGATTAGGCTATGGCTTGGTGGCCGAAGATAGCGATGTATCTTTAGCAGATATAGCGAAGCTTTGCGATGTATTTTATATTGGTGGGACCAAAATTGGAGCCTTGATGGGAGAAGCAGTAGTCATTCTAAATGATACATTGAAAAAGGATTTCCGATACATGATCAAGCAAAAAGGGGGGCTGCTGGCTAAGGGACGAATGTTGGGCATTCAGTTTGAAACTTTGTTTGAAGATGGTTTATACTTTGAAATTTCCAAACACGCTATAGAGATGGCGATGTTGCTTCAAAACGGATTGTCTGGGCAAGGCTTTTCTTTTCAATACCACTCTACAACCAATCAGCAGTTTCCGATTTTACCAGATCGTATATTAAAGGCATTGAGAGAAAAATATACTTACTCCTTTTGGGAAAAGGTTGATGATACACATAGTGCTGTTCGATTCTGTACCAGTTGGGCTACGAAGAAAGAAAATGTTGAAATGCTGATTCAGGATATTAAAGCATTGCGATAAAGGTAATGGAAGAAAAAACGATTTATACAATCTTAAAGATGTAGAATGACTATGTAATAGGCCATACTTCGTTGCCTGCATTGCAGCGAAGTATGGTTTTTTTGTTGTGTATTTTACTTAATCCAAAGCGGCTTGTCTTTAGTTCCATGAAAGAGCAAGTGGATATAAAAATGGAAAAACAAGACAAGAGCGGATGTATAAAATCGGCGTCTGATTCTTTACACTGAATATCTACCGAACCTGCTTGCGGTACTGAAGAGGGGAGAGCCCGGTTATTTTTTTAAAGATTTTATTAAAGTGGGAAGCATGACCGAACCCGACATGCTCTGCAATATGCTGGATTTTGTCATTGGTGGTTCGCAGTCTTGTTTGGGCCGCCCTGACCCTCACTACGCGGATGTATTCGCTGAAATGAAAGCCAGTCAATTTGAGAAAGATGCGGCTTAGGTAAGCTGGACTAATGAAGAAGCAGGCGGCCACTTGTTCGAGGGTTAACGGTTCATTGTAATGGTCCTGAATGAAAGAAGAAATTTCTGTGATTTTCTGATGCATGGGATGAGAAGAAACAGGTTCACTACGCTCGACCGCTTCCGATCTGTGCACCAGGATAAGCATTTCCAGCAGCAAATGCTGTACGCAACGGTCATGCAGAGACTGCTTATTCCTGCATTCGGTATTCATTTGCAGGAATAGACGTTCAACTTCCACTTGCTCTCTAGCCGATAGGCGAAGCAATGCGGATTGCTGATACGGCGGCAGATCAAGAATGTCATGATCCTGTTGTGGGAGAAACGTTGGAGAAAAATGAATCAAAATGCGCTCCGTTTCCTCCAATTGCGTACTGGCGGTAGAGTGCAAGTCATGAGGAAGGATGAATATCAGATCGCCCTTGCGAGCGATGTATATCTTGCCGTTCATAAAATAGATGCGTTCGCCCCGCAGCAAAAAATACAGCTCGTAGCTCTCGTGAACATGAGGTCTTGGCATAACTGTGAAACCGGTACGGTAGATGTGATGAATGGAGAATTGTTGTTCTCCAATGACATATTTGTCGTCTTTCGTTTCATTCATGTGCTTCTTCCTTTGCAAATTAAGATAAGTAAGCGCATTCATATATCAACAGTATATATGACACCTGCCAACGGTAAAAGCAGAAAAGATTGATGAAATCGATACAATAAAGTACTGTGAACACATTTTGTTGCAACAAGAAAGTCGGTGGACTCCTCTGAATCGCAATGAAAGGAGGTGAAGACACTTCTGTACGTCTCGGATAGTATGCTTTTTTAAATATGCGCTGGTGTGAAAGAAAATCTTAGGGAGGAAACAGGATATGAGCAAGCAGCGTACATGGAAAAAGGTGTTATGTAATGTAGTAGTGGGTTCATTGTTGTTGACCTTATGCCCGCCACTGATCCAAGCGGAGGATGGTGCCGGGAGTCAGGCGGCGGTTGGGACAGAGATAGCTAAGGTGTCAAAAGTGACGACGGATATTCCGGCGTTTCCGGGGGCTGAGGGGGGCGGTAAATATGTTACCGGTGGACGCGGAGGTGAAGTATACGAAGTTACCACGCTGGCAGACTACGGCAAAGGGGAGCAGATGATACCGGGATCTCTTCGTGCAGCGGTCAGTTCCGATAATCGGACGGTAGTATTCCGGGTGGGTGGAACTATTCATCTCAAGGAGCCACTTAAAATCATGGGAAACAACCTGACGGTTGCTGGTCAGACAGCTCCTGGCGACGGCATAACTGTAAGCGATTACACGACAGGGATTGATGCAGATAATGTCATTCTCCGTTACCTGCGTTTCCGATTGACCGATCGTTACCCCAGTGAGGATGACGCGTTGGGAGCCAGATACCATAAAAACATTATGATTGATCACTGCTCCTTTAGCTGGTCGGTGGATGAGATACTGAGCCTGTATGACAACGTAAATACGACTGTACAATGGTCCATAGCGTCCGAAAGTATGCTAATGACCACGCACCAGAAAGGCCGCCATGGCTATGGCGGTATATGGGGCGGGCGGAATTCTACCTATCATCATAACTTGTTAGCTCACAATGCAAGCCGTAACCCGCGTTTTCCGACTGATAAAAAAGAAATTGACGCTGTGGAAATGACCAATAATGTCATTTATAACTGGGGATTTTTCTCTTCATACGGTGGGGGTGAAGGATCGTACAATGTGCTGAATAACTATTATAAGTATGGCCCCAACACATATCAGGACGTTCGTAGTCAAATCTTTGTGGACGTAGGTAGTGAAAAATATAAAACACGCATGTTTATTGGTGGTAATTACATGTACGGCAACGAATCGGTTACTAAAGACAACTGGCAGCTTGGAACATCCATTGGGTCGATTATTGACCCTTCCACCCGCCTGGCGGAGCCGATTGAAGTCAGAGGGGAATACGACAACGGAATTTCACCGGATGCGTATGGTCCATACCAAGCGACAGATGCACAGACCGCATACGCTGAGGTGCTTTCCAGCTCGGGAGCCACGCTGCCAAGAAGAGATGCGGTGGACGCCCGAATTATGAATGATGTGAAGAATGGAACGGGTGCGTTTATTAACTCTCCGCGTGAAGCAGGGGGGATTTACGATGATTATAACGTAACCACGACGGAGCTTTCTGACAGTGATCATGATGGAATGCCGGATGAATGGGAACGTGCCAATGGGCTGGACCCCAATAATGCAGACGACCGTAACAGTCAGGAGCTTGCTGGCACAGGGGCGTATGCTCATTTTACCAAGGGCTATACGAATCTGGAGGTCTATTTAAATGATCTAATCGAGAAGCTGTCGGATGGAAAAGAGGTAGATAATCCGGAGGCCGCCGTTCAGGTGTCTGATGCAAGCGGACGTTCACTGAAGCATAACGATATTTTGGAAGCAGGACATAATGCCAGAATAACAGCAACGGCCAAGGACAAAGATGGTATTGCTCACGTTGAGTTTATTATTGACGGTGAACTTGCTGGTAAAGTAGAGACTACGCCTTATCATCTCGATTGGAACCATGTAACGGACGGTACCCATTATATTGTTGCACGGGTGACCGACCGCAAAGGGACGGCTACCTTTTCCAATCCTGTTACCATTCACGTCAACACGACCACACCTTCGGGAAGCTGGCTCAGTGAAGAGATTGGCTCAGAGGGCCTCAACGGATATATAAAAGGGCATACTCAGGTATTAAAAGAAGACGGAAGTGGCAGCAGCATACGATTGAAATCAGCAGGAGACGTTGACGATAAGGCCGACTTTTTCCATTATGCTTATCAGAAATGGGAGGGAGACGCTGAAATTACAGCGCGTGTGGAGAAAATTACCCCTGTGGATGATAATGCCGAAGCGGGTGTAATGATTCGTGAATCACTGAAGCCTGGATCAAAAATGGCTTTTATGGCTTTAGCATTTGTTAAATATGGTAAACAGGGTACTCTTATCAGTCGTGATCAAACGGATGGTAAAACCAATCGTGCATCTATGAAAACATTTATTCCAACACCATATTCGGTCCGTCTTGTGCGACAAGGGCAAAAGCTCACCGGATGGGTATCCGCAGATGGTCTGACGAACTGGGAGAAAGTAGGTGAAACGGTCATGGACTTACCGGATAATCAACCATTACTGTTCGGATTAGCTACCGATGCATCCAAACCACAAAACGATGTGTGGAATTACAATACGTCGGAATTCAGCAATGTCACGATCCGCAAGCTGACAGAGTCAGGAGGAACTCCTTCCACTAGCGTGGTTGTATCGACCTATGGACCTGCTGACTTTACATCTCTCCAGACAGCTATTGACGCGACCCCTGACAACAGCAACACAAGGACAGTTATCCATCTCAAAAACGGTACGTATCGTGAAAAAATAAAGGTGAATTCCTCCAAAAAAAATCTGAGCATTATCGGAGAAGATCGGGAAAAAACGATCATTTCTTTTGATGATACGGCCAAAACGGTGGTGGACGGAAAAGAATTAGGAACAAGCAACAGTTATACAATGCGTGTGCAAAGTCCTGATTTTGTGTTAGAGAATGTGACGATTGCCAATACAGAAGGGACTGGGCAGGTGCAGGCTGTAGCGTTATATGCCGAAGGTGATCGTGGTAAGTATCACAATGTCAAAATTACCGGTCTACAGGATACGTTGCTTGTGAACCGTGGTAGACAGTATTTTAAGGACAGTTACATCAGTGGCAGCGTTGATTTTATATTTGGCAATTCACCTGCCGTGTTTGATAATTCGATTATACACAGCCTGCGTGCCGGATATGTGACAGCAGCTTCAACCGAAGAGAACAAGCCGGGTTTTGTATTTACTCAATGTCGTCTGACAACGGAAGATGGATTGACAGGCAAGGTGGATCTTGGGCGGCCATGGCGCCCTTACGCTCATGTTACTTTTCTGAAGACGTATATGGATGACCATATCAAGCCGGGCGGCTGGAACAATTGGGGTAAGGAGTCCAATGAGCAGACCGCAAGATTTGGAGAGTTCGACAACTATGGACCAGGTGCAGTAAGTACCGGGCGTGTACCGTGGGCCAAACAGCTTACTGCCGAAGAAGCAAGCCAGTACACCGTAGAAGCTGTCCTGAGCGGGACAGATCATTGGAATTGGCGCCTTTAAATTTGATGTTCAATGGTTAAGCGGGGCATACGCTTCTAGCGTTCAGCCTCGCTTATTTGTGTGTTGAGTAGGATACATACTTAATTCTCAATATTTAAAAATACTTGTTTATATGGTAAATGTTCGCTATGTTAAGTGTATGATCCATATTTACTTTTCTCTTCATATAGTAGGTGATATTTTTTACAAGAAGCAATCTTACATTTATTGCGAATTGAAATTTATTATTGATTTCGGAGGTGTAAAGTATGGCACGTGTGTTAGTAGTGATCACGCCTGCTGAAGGTCATGTTAATCCGACACTAGGATTAGTTAAGAGGTTGGTAGACAGTGGGGAGAAAGTTGACTATGTGTGTACGGAAGAATATCGCACGAGAATACAACAGACAGGAGCCCAAATGATAACCTACCCTTTTGTTGATGATGCTTTTTCCCAAGACTCTGATTTAAAGCCAGCAGAATACAAACATCATTATCAATTTGTGTACATGATGGTAAAAGGTATGATTCTTCCGATTATTCCAGAGGTTTTGAGAGTTATTGAAAACAGAACCTATGATTATTTAATCTATGATTCTTTGATGGGCTGGGGAGGCACGATTATTGCTGAGAAGCTAGGAATCCCTGCTGTGTGCTCTATCGCTTCTTTTGCTTTCGTAGAGCCATTGGGATCGGGGCAAGGCATGAATGACAATGATCCGGAGGTAAAAAAGTTGTACACGGCTACGATGCAAATAACGCATCAACTAGCTAATGAGCTTCAGGTTGACGCTCCGGCTATAGAAGAGATTGCTCCTCATGGCGGGCGCTTAAAAATAGTTTACACAAGCCGCTACTTTCAACCGCAAGCCGAAAATCTGGATCACAGTTTTATTTTTACAGGTCCTTCTATTGTACCACGTAAAGATGCTCCATCTTTCCCGTTCGAACAACTTCGTGTTCTGCATCCACAGGCGGTTTACATTTCAATGGGTACTATTTTGAATAAAGACTTGGAATTTTATAAGCTTTGTTTTGCAGCATTTCACGATTTGCCTGTGCAGTTTGTGCTGTCTTCAGGCAATTATACAGATATGGAGCCATTGGCCCCGTGTATCCCTGACAATTTTATAATCAAGCCTTATATTCCGCAATTGGAAATGCTTCAGCATGTGGACGCTTTTGTTACACATGCGGGGATGAACAGTACAAGTGAAGCCCTATATTACAATGTGCCGCAGGTCATGATTCCTTTAACATCGGATCAGCCGATCGTAGCCAGTCGGGTGCAGGAACTGGGAGCGGGTGTTGTTGTGGATAAAAATGAGCTTACACCCGCTAGTTTGAGAGCTGCCTTATTAGAAGTATTGAGTCATCCAGCCTATAAACAGCAGGCACATGTGATCGGCGAATCATTACGGCAGGCTGGCGGGTATAGACATGCGGCGGATACCATTATGAGCCATTTCTCCACAATAGAAAAATAATTGCTAGACTATAGACTGTGATTCCTTTCTTGTAGAGCAGCCGATTTTTTAAACTCTAATTTTTTTGAAATCGCCAGAAGACCAAGGGAGCAGAGGATCAGGGCCAAGCATACCCAATAGGAGTTTCGATACCCCATCCATTGAGCGGTTAATCCGCCCATCAAGCTCCCCGCCAGTCTTCCGATGGTTGTCGCATTGGAATACAGCGTCGAGGCGTACCCAGGAAGAGATGGCAACAAATCCTGCATGTAGCTGATGCCAATGGCCGAAATCACTGCAACAAAGAAGGCTAGAAGAAGCTGCCCCACGAATAGCTGCCACATCTCCGTAGACATAAGGACGAGGAGATAATAGATCACCCCTGTTAATGCCCCTAAAAATACAAGCAGACGGTTGGAGTATTTAGCAGCAAGTACGCCCAACATGAGCATCAAGGGTATTTCTAATATTGCGCAAATGCTGGATACTAGAGCAACGTCACTCGTGTCCCCTTTTAAATTGTGAATGATGAACAAGGATATATTCAAATTATTCATCCAGTGAGACGTATAGAGCAGAGTAAGAACTGAAAAGGGGATCAGAATCTCAATATTTTTATGTAATGTAATGTTATGAAGTGAAAGTTGATTCTTATGTTTATGCTGAGCGGGAGGCTGCTTGATAAAAAAGAATAGAAGAACAGCAATGAGAACAAAAATACAGGTCGTTCCCATAAAGATACCTTTAAAGCCGGTATGTGCAATCAAAAAGGAACCAAAAAGCGGCCCGGTAATAAAGCCAAGAGAAAACATAGACCGAAGCGTTGAATTAGCAAAGGCGTGATCCGCAGATTTACTGCGATCTACTGCTTCACGTGCACTGGCAAATAACTGCGGCATCCCAGGAGCACCAATGGCCGTAAAGATAGTCATATAAACAAAAAGTACATAAAAATTTTGGATTACAAGATATCCTGCAAATGCTATCGCATTAAATAACGTACAAATAACCAAAATTTGTTTGCGATCTAATCCAGTATCAGAACGTTTGGCAATCAGAGAGCTTATCCATATACCACAAATCAAAGTCACAGCTGTAAAAACACCAAAGGTTCCAACAGATACGCCCAGTGTAGTTGTGAAATATACAGCCAAAAAAGGTGCGCTGATCGATATAGCCATGCCTTGCAATAACATACAGATCATAAATAATGGGTAGTTAGGGATAACGAAAAGATTTTGAATACGCTTTAGCATTTCATTTTTACACCCCTTCAGTTTTAGAAGCAGAAACATATCCATCCTATCTAAACTATATATGACTTTAGCATAATTTGTATATTTACATTGTATAAAATATTATATATTATTTTTTCCTTTGATGAGCAGGTCATATGCGAGGTCATATACAGGCAAAGATACGGTATCAGGAGTGGGGTGTAGATGTGTAGTGGAATTATCCTGTAGGGTTTGCCTTAAAGGCTGAAGCGGTCTACGAACTGCTTGATCAGTTCGTTCAATGGTCCGGCGGCCTTCGTAGGAAGGCGGTGATCAACTTTTTTTATGAAAACAAGTTCACTCTTCGGCAATTGTTTATTTAATATTTTGGCATAAGGATGAAAGTGTTTATCCTCTTCACCATAAACGAGCAGGACAGGAAGATGGATTTCCCCGAGCCGTGAGGTACAGTTGTACTTCAAGCTGTACCGGTAATATTGTTCGACATTTCTGGGATTTCCCTGTTTCGCATCATTGAATAACTTACGGAACAAAGATAACTGTTTCGTTTGTGACCAAGCATTAGAAATCGCAATCGTGCCGACTGCTCCGATTTTGGAGAGAGCAATGCCCACAGAAATTTTGTTTTTTAGTCGCCATTCGTTTACTTCCGACATTCCACTGATCACGATGCCTCCCCATGCCCGATCCGGATAGGTCAAGAGAAATTCAAGCACTATCGAGCCTCCGGTAGAATATCCACACAAAAAAACTTTATCTATGCTCATCCGGTCCATCAACTGTTTGATATCCTGGGCGATTAGAGGGTAAGTAACGGTCTGTTTGGAAGGCTGACTCTTACCGTGTCCTCTGATGTCAAAAGCAATCGTTCGAAAATGAGGCGATAGCCCTTGGATTTGGTATGTGAAATTTAAGCTTGTGAGTACCGGAGGGTGAATGAAGAGGATGGCGAACCCTTTTCCGGAATCAATATAGTGCATCGAGTATCCGTTTATGTTTGTAGTAGTCATTGTTATATTCCTCTCCCATTGAAGATTTTGGTTTTACTGAAAAAAATAACTCGTGATATAAAAAACATTTTCGGAATCGTTTTATGACCCTACAATCATAATTCTGATCTCTAAACAATCGAATATATTCTTTTTCATTACGAATATACTCCCCGTTGTCGTACCATTTCATAAACCAGTTACATAGCGGTTTTTTCTTGGATAAACAGGGTTCCATAACGACAATGGTTCCGTTAGGCTTTAGAATTCTTTGAAATTCCTTCATGTAACTTGATATTTCATCCGAAGAAATGTGGTGTAATACAGCGATAATAAGTATGTAGTCGAACGACTCATTATCAAATGAGAACTTCTTACTATTTAATACTTGAAATGTATGGTGGCTATATAATCGCTTTGCATAATCAATTCGTTGGGCGTCAGGATCAATCCCAACATAATACAACGGGTGAAACATGGAGCAATTTGCCCCAGTACCGCAGCCAAAATCCAGTACAGTTTGGCCATCAAAAGAAAAATGGGAATGTACATGATCATGGATATATTTTTTAGTAAACCATTTCGGACGGACAAACCAATGATAAAGTCTAGGTGAGAACGGAATGTTAATGGGAATTCACCATCTTTCTAATTATTCGAGTCACTAAAGATAATTTGGCCTATTAGATCAAAAAAATTCATTTCGGAATAATTTTTTTTAGTGTAAGCAAAAATAAAAAAATCAAGGGAATTGTGTTTTTCAAAGAAGGGGATACACAAATGGGAATAAAGTATAAAATCACGATTCTACTACTGCTAAGTTTAAGTTTACTAATCGTCGGTTGCAGGGCGGACTCCAGTCAACAGCTAAATCAACAAAGCATCAAGTCCCATATCCCAGTGAATAATAAGGCCAAACCTGTCATATTCATCATGATTGATTCTTTAATGAATAAGCCATTGCAAGATGCGATTCAACAAGGCCATGCACCCGCAATGCAGTATCTTATTAAAAAAGGGCAATACTTCCCGCAGGTGGTGAGTTCATTTCCCACGATGTCCGTGACGATCGACAGTACTTTTTTAACGGGGACGTATGCAGATCAACATCATGTACCCGGACTTGTGTGGTACAGCGACCCGAGGAAACGAATGATTTTCTACGGAAATGGTGCCAAAGAAGCCTTAAAGATAGATCAAATGCAAGTATTTATGGATGCTATTTATCAGTTAAATCAAGTTCATTTGAACAAAAAAACGAAAACAATTCACGAAGAGCTGGCCGACAAAGGAAAAGAATCGGCATCAATCAACGCTATTGTTTTTAGAGGAAGAACGGAACATGACTTAAAAGTACCTCGCTTCATAGCGAACAGCAACCGTGTTCCAGAACAATTGAGAATAACAGGACCTAAATGGTTTTCCTATGCAACTTTTGCACAACTGGATCCAAAGAATAGCTGGAATACTCCTCCGTGGAAAAAATTCGGGATGAACGACGAGTTTTCCGCAAAAGATATCGCTTTTTTAATCAATCAAAAAAAACTTCCAAGCGTAACCATCGCATACTTTCCAGAGAATGATAGTTCGGTGCATAAAAAAGGTCCGACTCAGCTGGAGGGAATTGAAAAAGCGGATCAAGCGCTGCAAGGCGTGCTTAACGCATACGGTTCGTGGGAACAGGCTGTAAAAAATGCTATATGGATTGTCATGGGGGACAGTGCGCAAAGCGCTGTTTATGATGATCGACAGGCAGCAACGGTAGAGCTAAAGCCGCTGTTGAACCATTACCGCATAGCACAGTTAAATCAATCAGTAAAAAAAGAAGATCAAATTGTCATTTCCACGAATGAACGAATGGCTTATGTTTATGCGATTAATGATAACGTCGAGTTATCCGATGTAGTGAAGAATTTACAAAAAGAGGAAAAACTCGATATCATCGCAATGAAAGACGATAAAAATAATATTCGTGTTACAGGAGGGAAAAAGGGTACCCTGTTTTATTATCGTCCCGGTGGAAAATTCACCGATGAATATGGACAATCATGGACATTATCGGGCGAAAAGGACCTTGTGGATATTACGATAAATAACAACCGGATCAAGTACGGAAAATATCCTGACGTTTTGGCGAGGTTATACGGGGCAATGAATTCTCATGAAGGAAAATACGTTGTCGTCACGGTCCAACCCGGATATGAACTCGTCGGTGAAAGTTCTCCTACCCACATCGGAGGGGGAGCTCATGGTTCGCTGCATGAAAAAGATTCCCTTGTCCCATTAATTATTTCCGGAACGAATACACGGCCCAGAACACTGCGAATCGTTGATATAAAAGATTGGATTATGCAATTGGTGAACGGATAAAAATTATACTGAAAGAAGCATTTAACGGTAATCAGGAGCGTTATAAAGGTACAAGCAACGAGCATGTAGTACAGCATTTCAAACAAGCACGCCTCCTTAAAGAGGTGGTGCTTGTTTGGCGTTTTTTTCCTTCACGGAATACTCTTCCAGCACCTTTGTTTTATCTCCATAGACCCTATCCAAATGATCTTCTCCCCATAAGCAAAAACGATCAAGCAGATCTTTAAAATCCCATCCATATTCACTAAGCTCATATTCCACTTTGGGGGGAACTTGGTTATAAATGATGCGGTGGATGATTCCATCCTTTTCAAGCTCTCTAAGCTGTTGGGTGAGCACTTTTTGGGTGATTTTCGGAATGAGTTGACGAAGTTCGTATGTACGTTTTCTGCCGCTGGTTAAATGGTGTAGGATGATGCCTTTCCACTTTCCACTGATGACCTCCAAAGTTGCCTCGATCCCGAGCATATAGGTTTTGGCTTTGTCTTCCATAGACTTTCCCCCTCTCCGATCTGTAGTACAAAAGGCACTAAGGAACCTTAAAGTACCTACAGTACATTGAAGTGCGTACTTCACACTTTAATGTATAACATCCATAATAGCATCTGTAGACAGGGTTCACCAATTATGAGGAGAAAGAAGGTTACGGATACATGAAAGTTCTATTGGTCGTCACGCATCCTAGAGAAGATTCACTTACCCTTGCGGTCATGAATCGTTTTGTAGAGGGATTGAAAGAGAATAAGCACGAGATAGATATTTTGGACTTGGATCGGGATGGATACAATCCGGTGTACAGCGCTGCAGATGAGCTGGATTGGAATACGACCCATAAACAATATGCTCCTGAAACGCGGAAAGAGATGGATAGAATTGCAGCTGCGGATGCTCTGGTCTTTGTGTTTCCACTATGGTGGTACAGTGTCCCTTCCATGCTAAAAGGGTACCTGGATAAAGTCTGGAACAAAGGTTTACTTCAGGAATTTACGACGAAGCAGGTTTTGTGGATATGCTTGGCGGGAGGGACTAAAGAACATCTGATCAAGTATGAATATCACGATTTGGTTACTCAATATTTGAATAAAGCCATTGCTGGTTACGCAAGAGTAAGAGAGTCCAAGGTGGAGTTCTTCTATGATACTTTGTCCGAATCGAAAGAATACATTGAAGGTTTACTGGAGCACGCTTATCAATTAGGTCGGGCATATAAGTGAATTTTATTCTGATAACAATGAGGATTTAATATTATTGAGGACTTTGCAAAATCCTGATTATTGAAAAAGGGTTAAGGCTCGTTAGACGGCACTTAACCCTTTTTTATTTTATAGACGAGACTCTATCCTTTTATAGGCTCATGCATACGTACTGACGGTGCCCCTTGCACAGGTAATCCGCCGCTAGGTGTGCTTGCTGGGACAACGGGATGTGTTGCCCCCATTTCAGGAGCAGTACCCGTGGTGAGCTTGGCCAGCTTCTGTTTTTCCCACAGCGCTCTGGCAATAACCAGCATGGAGAGTACACCGACATATAGTAACAGAGAACCGAGTTCGGGAAGCATCTCCTGCAAAGGCGCCCCACGCAGCCCCATGGTACGCAGGAATTTGTACATCCATACAAAGGGGAAGAAATCACCGATTTGGATCGCTAAAGGCGGAAACAGTGACCTTGATAGAACGGCTCCCGAGAGAACAAAAGCAGGCATGAGTATAATAACCATTCTGCCGATGGCTACTCCTGGATGTGCAGCGCCCCATGCAACCAGGACATTGATACAAACGGTACCGAATACATACAGGACAACCGGAATCATAAAGAGAATCGGATTGGCCTCGAAACGGCCTCCCCCAAACACTTTGAGCATCCCGAGAGAGAAGATTAAGCCAGCCGTCGAAAACAGCGTATAAGGAAGCATACGCAGCAGGATGTTGAACGGATTTTGCAGCTCGGCAGCCAGCCTCTTGGAAACCCGGAGTCTGGCGATCAGAGGTAGGCTATTAATATTGAGTATCATAAAAGAGAACATACAAGTGAATGCAAGTATCGTAGTATTCTGATAATCATTCGTTGGATTAAACAGGGAACGCACTTCCAAGGCGATACCATTAAGGGCTCCCTGGGCCTGTTCTGCGTTCATCCCGGTTTTCAACATAGCTGGAACAGACAGCTCCATATTCTCGGAAACGCTAATTTCCTGCATGGCTGTACGAATCGAAGTAATAGATTGAACATTGGTATTATCGAGAATTAGGCCCACGCGGCTGGAAAGGGAACGATTGTGATTGTCCTCTAAACCATGCGGCAAGGAAATAACAGCCAAATATTGCTCGTGATAAAAATACTGTTCAGGGTTGTCAGTATACGAAACAATCTCAGCTACGTTCATATACGGAGAAGCATCTATTTTCTGAATGAACTCACGGCTGTAAGCTGTGTTATCTTGATCCACCACTACCACGTTAGCATCGTTAATTTGGCTGCTTGGGAGCAACAGTGAATACCCCAGTACTGCAATCAACGGGAAAATGATGGCTATAATCGGATACTTGGAGTGAACCAGATACGTCCATTCATCACGAAGAGATTTCATTAGTATTCACCTCAACTGTCATGCCTGGTAGCAAAGATGCTTCTCTTGTTACATATACACGTACTTGGAATGTAGCGGTATCTGCCTCACCTTTTTCACGGGACATCTTTACATTAGCGAATTGTGGCGCAGCAGTAACATAGCGTACAGTACCTTTCAAGTCCTTATTGAGAGTAGATACATGAGTTTTAATTTCTTGATTAGCCTTGAATTTCCCCGCTTGTTCTTCGTTCACATAGAGATCGTAATATAAATCGTTGGTTTCCAGGGTGACTACAGGAGCTCCTTGCGCCACATTTTCGCCGACTTTTGTACTAATCGAAGTAACCTTGCCATCCTGCGGTGCTTTTAACACCAGGCGTTCTTTTTTGAGTAGCAATGTTTTAAGCTGAACTTCCTGTGTATCTTTTTGTTGCTTTAAAAGGTCAATTGCCAGCTTCTGATCCGCTAACTGTTGACGGCTCTGCTGAATGGTTTCCAGTTGGGTTTTGGAACGATCGACGGATAATTGGGCACCACGAATTTCTTCCTCGGCTTGTTTTACCGAAACGGCTGCTTGTGTCGTCTGCTCGCTGGCCTGCATTCGTTCTTCGGGGGTGGCGCCATGGAGTAGCTTTTGAAGAGACTCTTTTTGCTGGCTCAACTGATTGGTTGCTAAAGTCAATGAGGATTCGGCATCATCCAACGCCGCTTTGGATACACTTCCTGCATCATAGAGTGCTTTATTACGCTTGTAGTTGGTCTGAGCCGTCTGAAAGTTTTTGGTAGCAGAAGCTACGGCAATTCGTTGCTGCTGAACATCTTCATCCCGAGCACCATTATTGACCTGTTGTTCCGCAGCGGTGGCTTGACGCTCAGCCGCTTGTGCCCGCTGCAATGCCGCCTGACTTTTGCTCTGAGTGACTTGAGCTTGCGCGATATCCAGCTGTGCCTGCTTTTCCTGAGTTGCAGCCCGTGTATACCCTAAGTTGATTGATTGTTGTTGTTGGCTGATCTGCGTATTGAACTGGGCGATTTGTGTTCGCAGTTGCTCAATTTGCAAATCTACATCTTTGGAATCCAGGGTCATAAGGACAGTTCCTTTTTTTACCTTAGTTTCTTCTATAACAGGGATGGTCAGGACCTTGCCGCTTACTTGTTCAAAAGATACATGAATGCTATCCGAATTTAGTGTTGTGCCTTTAACGGATCGAGAAGCATTGACTTGATCTTGTCCGTTGGTCTGAAGCAGGAAACCCCCGCCGATAAGACAGGCAATAGAAATGAGAGGAATGATGAGGCTGGTGACTTGTGTGCGATTCATGGGTAAATGCGCTCCTTAAATTCATAAAATGGGTTAAACATAGACTCGAATAAATATCCTGATATGTACATTTTATTTATTCTTTTATTTAATAATTGAAAAGTTAGCCGACTAACTAAAATATAAAATTAAAACTTATTCTGGCTTTGCTGCTTTATATATCTCTTGTGCTTGAGGGATGCCGCTTTCTACTTTTTGCAGTAATGTTAGTAGCAGCTCTTTTTCATCGGTGGATAGGTGGCTCATAAGTGTGGAAGTGCATGTGAAATGTATAGGCAGTAATCTTTCCATCATTTCTGTTCCTTGATCGGTCAGTTTAACAATGCTCATACGGCGATCGGAAGGATGAATGGATCGAATAATTAGCCCATCGCGTTCCAGGCGGTCCAGCAGACCGGTAACGGTAGGCTTGCTAACCCCTACTTTCTCCGCAAGCTCTGTAGCCAGAAACCCTGTATTGATGTTGCGATACAGGTGAATTAATATCGAAAATTTACCATGAGATATACCGAATTTCTCAAAGCCCTCAAAGCTGACTTTGAAAACACTGGATGATACTCGCATAAAAAATAGCATAGCTTCCGTCGCTCTTACATCAATCTCAGGGATACGCTTAGAAAATTCTTGTAGCGCCTCACGAGTGGGCAAGTCCCGTAAATCAAAATCCATAGGGTTCTCCTTTCTTCTTACAGTATGTTCCAATCGACAAATTAGTTAGCCGACTAATCTTAATCTATCCAAATTTAAATTTCAAGCTAAATTTTGTTAATCGTCATGCTGATTCTTCACCACATAGAGGTTCTTCGTGCAAAAGTTCAAGTTATTCCCTACATTGATATTTACAATGAAGTGCTTGATAATAAAGTGGATATCGCAGTAGATATGATACTCAAAAGTGAGGAACCTGGAATGACGACAAAATTATACTACACTGCTCCAAATCTTACGGAGTGGGACACTCATATTACACAGAGCATGGAAAGAGACGGAAAATATTTGGTTATGTTGGAGGAAACGGCTTTTTATCCGCATGGAGGAGGTCAGCCGTGTGATACAGGAACGATTCAGGGAATCCGTGTATTAGATGTTGTTCTGGAAGATGAGGATATTTGGCATCAGGTAGAACGTTTGCCGGAAGATGTGAAGGTGACCTGCCAATTGGATTGGGAGCGCAGATTTGATCATATGCAGCAGCATAGCGGACAGCATTTGCTGTCAGCGGTTTGTCTGGAGTTGTTGGGTGCGCGTACAGAAAGCTTTCATCTTGGACAAGAGTACGCCACGATTGATGTAAACTGTTCGGATGTAACACCTACGCAGCTATCGGCAATCGAGCAGGAAGTAAATCGGCAAATCTACAGTAATCGCAGCATAAAAAGCTATTTTGTAACCAATGAACAATTGAAGGATATCCCGCTTGTGAAAACGCCCAAAGTGACGGAAAATATTCGCATTGTTGAGATCGAAGGCATTGAATATAATGCTTGCGGCGGTACACATGTGGCTCAGACCGGGGAAATTGGAATGATCAAATGTTTGAAATGGGAGAAGCAGAAGGGGATGGCGAGAATCCATTTCAAATGTGGCGTTCGTGCACTCCAGGATTTTAACGATAGTGTTCAGATATTGGACGTGTTATCTACGAAGTTCAATACCGGGCGAAAAGATATTTTGACCCGATTCGAAAAGTGGGAGCAGGAGCATAAGCAGCTTAAGGCGCAAGTGGAGCTCCTACAAGAGGAAAATGCTTCGTACCAGGCGAAAGAGTTGCTATCTGCTGTGCAGGGGCATGTTCTTGCTCATGTATTCGAACAAAAATCCCTTCAGGACATGCAGCAATTGGCTACCAAGCTGACAGCTGAGCAAGATGTGCTTGTTTTATTTGCCACAACAGCAGAAAACAAAATCATTCTGGCACATAACGGCACCCAGTCTGTTGCCTGCGGAGCATTTTTGAAAGAGAATCTGGGCGCGTTTCACGGTAAGGGGGGCGGTAGCAACCAATCTGCTCAGGCAGCATTCTCGTCCCGCGAAGACCTTTTGAATTTCTTTGAAACGGCCCAGCGGCAGTTCATTCAGGATGTAATGGAGGATTAGTGGCGTAGGGGAAGCTTCCACTTTTCCTTTTCTGTAAATAAAATAAAAGAAAAAATAAGTGCAACAACAGCGCCCCAAATGGCTTTATCTCCAATCGTCAAAGTCAGAAATCCCCCCAGCAAAGCCCCGACCAAGAAGGCTGCCAAGATGACACCATAACGCATCGCTCGAATGGCAGCGTTCGTGTCCTTGGTCGTTATGGCGATATACACAGCCTCTATAGCTGATCGGAGGTTGCCGGTGCTGACAGTAGAGGTGTACGGCACATCAATGAGCTTGCGGAAGGAAGTCATTTGTACGGAAGCGACGAACGAGACGATCACCACCACTACCGTATTGGGAACTCCTTGCGGAATCAGTCCCACGATGAAAAAAATCGCAATTTCCAGTAAAATAATAGCGCGGGCCCAGTCCGGAGTTAAACGGTGGGTTGATTTTCGTTTAATCCCTTCAGCAATAAAAACGCCCAGCGAAAAGGCGATTAGGGGCGGGATATAGGCTAACGCCTGAATCCAGTTCCCCTGAATGATTTTGATAGCCAGCAGCACGATATTGCCTGTCTGTGCGTTGGCGAAAACACCGTCTCTTCCAACAAAGGTATATGTGTCCAAAAAGCCCCCTACTAATGATAGTATGGCGCCCAGTCGTAACGATTCGGACGTTACCTGATGTAAATGGATTTTGCCTTTCATAATCACGGCATAAGCCTCCTATGCTAAAACGTCGATCCTTTCAAGTTAGCACGTCAATCCAGAACCGTACAATTAAATTAGTCACTTCAGTATGAAAATGGCACAAAGAAGCCGCATCAAGTCCCATGTAAATGAAAAGGACGTGAAGCGGCTTCTTTGGGGATGCTCGTTTTTAGTCCCCACACGGGACTTTAAAGGGTGCTTATCGCAGGGCTTGAACGAGCGCTTCGCCAAATGCCTGTGCGCCATCTGGACCGTCGGCCGTAATAATGTCGCTATGCGCAACGACATGCTGCGCCACATATTCGGCTTGATGCGATTGGAGCTGATCTTTTTGTACATCCACTGGATAGCATGTAGCCGTTCTACCAGAGAGCAGTCCGGTTTGAGCCACGGCTACAGAGCCTGCGCAAATGCCGGCCAAGAGAGTCTTTTGCTCATGAGTTTGTTTCAACAGAGATTGGAGATCCGCGTTATTCCACAGATGGTCATTTGTTCCTGATCCACCGATCACAGATACCACATTATAATCAGCCAGCACAGCGTCTGTAAAAATAAGATCAGCGGTTGCTTTACCGTTGTAGTCACCCATGATTTCACCTGTTTTTGTACTAGCTAGCGTCACAGTAACGCCTGCTTGCTCAAGCGCTTCCTTCGGTTTAAACAATTCATCCTCATTAAAACGCTCGGGGGGTATAATAAAAAGAGCTTTTTTACTCATACTTCATTCCTCCTTGAATGTGTAACGATATCTACTAATGTGTAACGATATCTACTAATGTGTAACGATATCTACTATTGTAGGATGGCTTCGTCAGGCTGTGAAGAATGCACTTTCAAGTACGGAGGTTACCTGTAGGTTACTATTAGAGTGCAAGACCATGATGATTTAGAAGGAGTTAATTGATATATGTCTGATACGCTAAGAGAAGAAATACGGGAGAAGATCGTCAACGGAGACTATAACTGCGAAAAGGAACTAACCTTGTCGGTGTTAAGCGGAAAGTGGAAGATCGTCATTTTATGGCACCTGGGTGTAGAAGGACCGCACCGCTTCAGTGACCTGCAAAGGCTGTTTCCGAAGCTATCGCATAAAGTGCTGACTAATCAGCTGCGTGAATTGATGGAGGACGGTATTGTACATCGGGAAGTGTATCCCGAGGTGCCCCCAAAGGTGGAGTATTCGATGACCGAGCTGGGGATGACGATTTTACCCATTGTGGAGATGATGTATGACTGGGGGAAAAAACGAGTGCAATCCATTCGTGAGGAAATGCATCGCAGCGGTGAGGAAGACGTTTAAATAATGGAAGTGATATATGGGTGAATTATTAGAGATCCTTTATAAGAAAATAGAACGCCTTGCACTACGAGTACGAATTGTACTTAGGGCAAAGGCGTTCTTTGGCATGTTAGCAGTTTGTGTTTTTTTCATGTTAGTTTAGGAAAAATAGCTGTAGCCGTGTGTTGTTTCAATACGGATCATTGCTGTTCAACTGCTGGCAGAACTTCAATCCAGCGTGTAGCCCAAGTGCCGATATGGTCAAACAATGGAGCTAAATCGTGTCCCTTATCCGTAAGGGAGTATTCAATCCGCACCGGCTTCTCAGGATAAACCATACGTCGTATGATTCCTTCTTCCTCCAGCTCTTTCAAGCGGTCTGAAAGGACCTTCCCGCTTAAATTAGGAATTGAATTCTCAATAGCGACGAAACGTTGCGGACCATTAGTTAGTTGAAATACGATCAACACCGTCCAACGCTTGCTAAGTAGCTCCATAGCTTTTTCAAACCGTGGGCACATCTGCGGAATGTTCATGTGATCACCTCATGCTCCTATTATTAACGATCCACTGTTAAAAGTAAATGATTTTACTTTACATAAATTTATTACTTGACGAAATTGAATGATATAAATATACTTTGTTACATAAAGTAACTCATTGGATTCGATACGGAGATTTGTATATGAAGGTTTAACAAAATGAATATGTATGACTGCGATAAAAATTAATTTGGCAGGTACGGTCTAACAGTTGAGGCCATGGTTCGGGCGTAGGGGGAAGTCAGATGAAGTTGGAATGCGAAGTGTGCGTAGTTGGAGGGGGACCCGCAGGGACTTTGTTGTCCTGTCTACTGGCGAAGCAGGGTGTTTCAACGATATTGGTTGAGCGGCAGAGCGTAGCCGGAAAAGCTTTCCGTGGTGAAATTTTAAATGATGAGGGTCAGGAAGTGATCCAAAAGCATAAGCTGCTCGAACAAATTCATAAGGACTATGTTCTCGCCTCCACAAGAATCGAATATTGGGAGCATCAGCAGCAGGTGAAGACGGTCAAACCAGCTTCAGTAAATGGTAATGTGGGGGTTCATATTCCACAGCCTCGATTTTTGGAGGCTGTGCTGAAGCAGGCGTCAACCTATGAGTCCTTCCGTTACCTGGCGGGTACAACAGTGACTGCGTTGGAAGGTGACGGCGAGCAGGGGTACACGGGCTTGACTGCCCGCAACAAGAACGGCCATGAGATTACGATTCACAGTTCTTTGATTGTGGGGGCAGACGGTCGCTATTCAACTGTGCGCAAGCTGGCGCAGATGCCTGTGACGAACATTCGACACGGCTATGATCTGCTATGGGCGAAAATCACGGCACCTGCCGGGTGGGAACCCGTCACTCGTCTGGCACTGGTCAACGGAGGGCAGTTGGCTTTATTCTCGCAGGCTGAGGGCTATATTCAAATTGGCTGGAATGTGGAGGAAGGCAGCTTTCCAACCCTGTTTAAGCAATCTTTTGAACCATTTATACAACGGTTTACAGAGACTTTTCCGGATTTGAAACATAGTGTGCATGATCACATTCGTTCATGGAAGGACTTTGTACCGTTGGATATTTTCAGCAGCCGCAGTGACACATGGGCGCAGAACGGACTGATCCTTATTGGAGATGCGGCGCATACCATGACACCTACCGGAGCTTTTGGCTTGAACGCAGCTTTGAAGGATGCCGATGTGCTGGCCAGTGAGCTTCTGCGTTTACGCCAGAAGGGATATACCGCAGGAGACCTAAAGGCGTTCGAAGACGGACGACGGCTGGCTGTAACGGAGCTTCAGGAACGGCAACTGACGATGGAATCCACATTTCATGAACATTTCTTACAAATAATTTATTGATATAAAATCCTCGTGCTGTTCAAATAGCACGAGCAGGTATAAAATCAGCAGCATAGCTGCGCTGTACAACAACGATTAGCCTTTGAAATAATAGGAATTTCCTATATAGAGCTTATATAAAGGATGGTGCAGAGAGATGAACCCAAAAGATGTAGCTACGCTACTTAACGATAAAATTCAAACCATTCGTGGAGAGCAATCTTCGACGATTTTGGTAGGACCGATCAAGCTGCCAGTTAATTTGGAAGGGGAAACGGTTGTTTTTCAATGGTACTGCTGGTTGCCTGTACGGGATGAGGAAGATCGTCAGGACTTACTGAACGCCACCGCTGAGACGATTGTGAAGCGATTGTCCACACTGAATTTGGCGGAGGGACAACAATCAAGCGTATTGGTGTACGGCGATCTTCAACAGTCGGAAAATGCATTAGTTCGCATGCATAGTATTTGCCATACTGGAGATATTTTTGGTAGCAAGCGTTGTGATTGCGGATTTCAACTCCACCAGTCCATGAAAATGATTGTGGAGCATGGAACGGGTGCATTGTTCTATCTGGCTAATCATGAAGGTCGTGGGATCGGTTTGTTTAGTAAAGCAATGGCATATATTCTGCAGGAAGAAGGCATGGATACCGTTGAAGCCAACCACCAATTAGGTTTTGAAGATGATACACGCAATTATGCGGATGCCATTAGTGTGCTCCGTCACCTGAGACAAAAACCGGTAACTTTGATTACAAATAATCCTAAAAAGCTGGATGCCTTGAAGAAATCGGGTATGAATGTGGCGGGTCGTATGCCGATCTGGGGAGATGTGTCGCAATATAATGAACGGTATTTGAATACAAAAGTGGAACGATCCGGACATTTGCGGGATTCCGATCTCAGGGAGGTTCTATGACCACTCACGAAAAATATATGCGCCTGGCACTGGAAAATGCCAGAAGTGCGAAAGGGCAAACAGAACCGAATCCGCTCGTCGGATCAGTCATTGTCAACAACGGTCGCATCGTGGGGATCGGCGCTCATTTGAAGCCCGGCGAGCCACATGCCGAGATTCATGCGTTGCGTATGGCGGGTGAACATGCTCAGGGAGCGACGATTTATGTAACACTGGAGCCGTGTTCCCATCACGGACGGACAGGCCCCTGCGCGGAAGCGATTGTGAAGGCTGGCATTCGTCGGGTGGTGATTGCAGCGCTGGACCCGAACCCGCTGGTTTCCGGCAGAGGGGTACAGATTTTGAAGGATGCGGGCATTGAGGTCATTGTCGGAGTATGTGAGCAGGAATCCATCCGCATGAATGAAGTGTTTAACCAATATATCGTGAGCAAGCGTCCTTTTATTACGATTAAATCGGCTGTAACGCTGGACGGTAAAATTGCAACCCGGACCTCGGAAAGCAAGTGGGTCACATCCGAGGCTGCACGGGAGGATGTGCATCGTCTTCGTAATGAGCATGTGGGAATCCTGGTCGGTGTACAGACCGTGATTCACGATAATCCTCAGCTTACGACTCGTCTGCCGGAAGGACGGAATCCGATTCGTATCATTCTGGATAGCAAGCTTCGTATTCCATTGGATGCTCGTGTCATTTCAGATGGGGAGGCGCCGACCTGGATATTCACAGGACGCGCTTATGATGAAGGCAAGCGAAGCCAGTTGGAACAGCTTGGTGTGAAAGTCTATCCGACAGCGGATGAGAGCAGTGACCGGGTCAACTTGCCGCAAATGCTGGATATTCTGGGGGCAGCCGAGGTGTCATCGGTGTTCGTGGAAGGCGGAGCCGAGGTGAACGCTTCGTTCGTGCAGCAAGGACTGGCAGACAAGCTTGTGCTGTATATTGCGCCGAAGCTGGTTGGAGGGAGCGCAGCCCCAGGCTTTTTGGGGGGAGAGGGCGTGTCCGCGATGAGCGATGCGGTAGCATTGCAGGATTTGAGCGTAACGCAGGTTGGCGTGGACTGGAAAGTAGAAGGGTATTTTGAGCGGGAAAAATGAGTGCCTATTGTGGGTGGAGAAGGCGCTTCGCGGAGGGGTTGATCTTCCGATCGCTGTTGCAGTGGGATTCTTCGGATTGTATAAGACATTTAAAGGTAGAGAATCCCACTGCAAAGGCGAACGCTAACGCTTCTCCAGATTCAACCCCTCCGCTCCGCTACTACCCGCCACCAACAACTCATTTTTCCGAAATGGTGTGGAGCATGGGGGAAGGGCGAAATTACTCAAAGACTCAAAAACTCAAAAACTCAAAAACTCAAAAATCTATATACTCAAAAGACAGAGAATCTGAAGGGCTAAAAGGGCCTGGAAGGATTCTTTTTTTATATACTAAACGTTTATTAGGGTGAATGGTTAATGGGATGAATAACTCATAGGGTGAATGTCTAATGGGGTGAAGCTCAGATAACATAATTACGCATACTTGGGTTTTTCGTCCTGGTTTCTGATGTATTTTTTAGAGACTTTCGCCTTGTTTAGTTAGAATATAGAAATTAAAGGATTGACCTGGAAATGGAGATCAAGCACAATGAAGTTGAATTCAACTTGGAAGAGAAGGGAAAAGCCTTGCAGTGAAAGGAATTAGAGAATTCAAAGGAGGATGTAGGTTGTGAAAAAAATGTTGTTATGCTTGTTAAGTGCCAGTCTGATATTTTTAGCTGCACCGGCTTCTACTAAAGCCTTTTCGGGTGAGGTCACGCAAGGCGCTGGCTCATATTCAACCACACTACCTGCCGGAGCAGCTACTCCGCAAAACGAAATTTACAAAACAGCGAATGTAACCAGCCCTATGCCCACTAATGACTGGTGGAGCAGTCTGGCCTGGGTACCCTACTCCGAGGCCCAATATCCGCATCCCCTTGCCTTGAAAAATCAGCAAAACGGCCTGCGCATCTTTAACCCGAGCGGGAAAATCACTGCAAATCCGGGATACATCGCAGGCTGGATGGATAATGAGAACGATTTTACCATCGGCCATTCTGTAAGCGCTTCATTTCCAGACGCCAAGGTGGACGGCTTCAGCGACTGGTTTGTTAAATCATTATTTCAAAGCGAAAGCAATAAAATGAGCGCTACCTATGGGCACGGCTCCCCATATATTTATTTTGAGTTTGGCGGCGGCAATCCTAAGCTTTCGTTCAATGAGGTGCCAGAGGTCTGGTCCGGGTCAGCCACCTCCCCTGTGCTTGGTATTACGATCAATGGCTCACACTATGGTCTGTTTGGTCCTTCCGGCAGCACTTGGTCCGGCTTGGGAACGAATACACTGATCAATCAATTGAACGGGAAAAACTATTTTACAGTGGCGGCTTTGCCTGACAAATCAGCGGCGACATTGGACAAATTTCAGCAATACGCCTATTCTTTCGTTACAAACTCCAAAGCGCAGTACAGCTATAACGAAGCCTCTTCCGAGGTAACGACCACCTTTACCGTTACAACAACAGCGAAGGAAGGCACGCAAGCCGGCACTATTTTTGCCTTATATCCGCATCAGTGGAAAAATTCATCACAACCCCTGCTGAGCTACACGTACAATTCTGTACGCGGTCTGATGAAAACAGCGGAAGGTGCTTCGTTTCAAACGAAGATGAAATTTACAGGGGTACTCCCTTCCCTGCCCAATTTGGGGTCCTATGATAAAAATACGCTGAACAGCTACGTAAATGAAGCGAAAGCGGAAGTCTACTCCGGCGATAGAGACACGTACTGGACTGGAAAACGTCTCGGCAAGCTGGCAACGCTGGCGCCGATCGCCGACCAGGTTGGCAATACCGCTGCAGCGACCCAGTTCCGCAATGAGATCAAAAGCCGGCTGCAGGACTGGTTTAAGGCCAGTGACAGCTCGGCGAATATGAAAAGCTCCAATCTATTTGTGTATAACAACCATTGGGGGACATTGATCGGTTATCCCGACAGCTTTGGCAGTGCGGTAGAATTAAATGACCATCATTTCCATTATGGCTACTTTATTAAGGCTGCGGCCGAAATTGCACGTGTGGACAAGAGTTGGGCTTCCAATTCCCAATGGGGGCAAATGGTACAGCTTCTCATTCGCGACATTGCCAATATCGACAGGTCTGATTCGCAATTTCCGTATTTGCGTAATTTTGATCCCTATGCCGGGCACACCTGGGCTTCCGGCCATGCCAAATTTGGCGACGGCAACAACAATGAATCCTCCTCGGAGGCGATGAATGCTTGGGCCGGTCTTATTTTATGGGGCGAGGCGACGGGAAATACTCAAACTCGTGATCTGGGCATTTATCTATATACAACTGAAATGAATGCGATTAACGAATACTGGTTTGATGTGCATGGCACAAACACCCCTGCAGGGATGCAAAGCGCGACGGCAAGCATGATCTGGGGCGGTAAAACGGTAGGGAATGCAACATGGTGGACCAATAATGCCGCAGAGGTGCATGGTATTAACTGGCTACCGATTACCTCGGCCTCCTTGTATCTGACGCAATATTCGGAGTATGCGGCTAAGAATTATAACGATCTGCTGCGAAAAAGCGGGGGGAATTTCAGTCCGTGGGAAGATATTGTGTATATGTACAGAGCGATCTCTGACCCATCCGATGCCAAGGCCAAATTTAGTGCACGCGTAGCGGCCATGACACCGGAAGCGGGGAATTCCAAGGCGAATGCCTACCACTGGATTTATAATTTGGATGCTTTAGGCAACATCGACCGCAGCATCACCGCCAATTCACCTATCTATGCCGTATTTCATAAAAACGGGGTGAAAACCTATGTGGCCTACAACTTTACAAACCAGGTCAAAATAGTAACCTTCTCAGACGGGCACAGCATTACCGTGCAGCCGAACAGCTTTAATACCGGAAATGGAAGCGGCGGCGATCCGCAACCGGATATGGAGGCTCCATCCATCCCGGCGAATGTGCGAGCTAGGACAAAAACGGCTTCGACGGTCACTCTCGAGTGGGATGCAGCCAAGGACAATGTTGGTGTTACGGGTTATATCGTTTATAAGGACGGGGCTCAGGCGGCGGAGGTAAGCGGTACTTCGACTTCAGTTACAGGGCTGAAAGCAGCCACCGCTTACAGATTTACCGTTAAGGCTCGCGATGCAGCTGGCAATCTGTCTGCGGCAAGCAATGCTGTAACAGTAACTACGGAAGCATCTGGCGGTAATGAGGGTGGCGGAGAAACGGAAGATTACACCGCACAAGCCAGATTTGTTAGCGATCGTGAAGCACTGCTTCAATTTACACCCAAAACAGCCTCCGCCTATGTGGACGTGCATTATACTTTAGCAGGTGGACAACAGCTCAATTACCGGATGACAAACAACGGCGGTGTCTGGGAGCAGCGGGTTACAGGTCTCGATATCGGGAAGGCCGTCAGCTATTGGTTTACCTATGAAAAGGCGGGGTTGCAATACGAGACCCCTTCATTCAGCTATACACACCAGCAGAATGCCTCTACAACGACAGGCGTTCCAGAATTTCCGTTACCGAGCGTTGATCACGTTTTCGAAAAAACATCCTAGTGGATCAGGCCCAAGATACGAAAGCGACAATTAACTATAGAAAGAAAGACACGAGGGAAGCACATATGCTTCTCCCGTGTCTTTTTTGTTTTTTTATAGGGTCGTAATACTTTCGCCATGTTCGTGAGTTCAAGGGTGCGCGATAATGATAAAGGCTGATACAGGAAGATATTACCGAGGCGAGGATTTCCAAAGGTCCCGCAGTGCCTGCCCTGATTGGGTCAGGTATCCTGTAAATCTGATGTATTCACCAACATTTAGGGTTCGATTCCCAATCGCCTTCCACGCGACTCATGGTTAGAGTATTCGAATGACCGAATAAAAACAATGAAAAGACCCGGATGAGAGCATCCCATGTCTGGTCTCGATGACAGATACTGGGGCGATGGCTATGCGGCCAACGGATACCGGAGAGAGCAAGCACCGACAGGGTTCGAGGCTTCGGGGATACAGATTCACAGTCGATGTTGGGCTGATGAATCCCATCCCTAGAACACGGAAACAGGCGGTATCTTCCTTTTTCCTCAAGCTTGACCCCGCCGTCCACACCGGAGGGATGCTCTGCAAGGGTTCTATCCCTACTACAACGAATAAAAATAAAAAATCCTCATTTTAAAAGTGTGTTGATTTTAAGGCGGATAGCAGCGGAGCGGCCCATTTGAATCTGAAGAAGCGAAGCGTTCGCCTTTGCCACTGAATTTTAACCCTTTAACGGGTTCATCCATTCTAAAAATTCAGTGGCAACAGCGATCGGAAGATCAAATGGACCGCGGAGCCGCCACACATAGAAAGAAGCATACTTTTAAGTGGAGGATTTTAAATACTAGGAGTGATACGATGTTTAAGAAGATAACGATTAAATCCGATGAGCGCGGGCTGCTGTTCAAAAAAGGAAGCTATCACAAGTTGTTGCACCCAGGAACTTACCTATTGAAGACATTTCAGCAGGAAACAGTTGAAATTTTGAATGTAGCCGAACCGTTTTTTGTACCAGATCATGATATTCGTTTGTTTTTGACAGATCCCCTATTGCTGGAGCAATTGAATGTCGTCGATGTAGAGGACTATGAATATGTGCTGCATTATGAGGATAATCGGTTTGTAGAGCTGCTGACGGCAGGAAAATATGCATTTTGGAACATGCTCAAGGAGCATCGTTTTGTTCGTGCAGATACCCGGCAGCCCGCGATTGATAAGGCATTGGGGCAAGCATTTTTGTCCAAGACACCGGGCTTCTGGAAGGCACTTCAGGTGGCCAGCTATGAAATGGGCTTCCTGTATTACGATAACGTGTTGCAAGGTGAGTTGAAGCCGGGCAAATATTATTTTTGGATGTCCACGGTGAATACAGAGATCAAAACGATAGATATGCGACAGCAGCAGATGGACCTGATGGGGCAAGAAATCATGACAGAGGATAAAATCACGCTGCGCCTCAACTTCGTCTGTCAGTACCGTATCATCGACCCGTTGCGGGCGTTGGAATTCCGGGCATACGAGGAGCAAATATACATTATGCTTCAACTGTTGTTACGTGAATACGTTGGCACAATGAAGCTGGATGATTTGCTGAAAATGAAGCAGGAGATTGCGGAATATGTCTTGACTCGACTGAATGAACAGAGCGGCGAATATGGAGTTACTTTTACGTCCGCAGGAGTAAAGGATATTATTTTGCCGGGGGATATCAAGGATATTCTGAATACGGTGCTATTGGCCGAGAAGAAGGCACAAGCCAACCTCATCACACGACGTGAGGAGACGGCGTCCACTCGTAGTCTGCTCAATACGGCCAAGCTCATGGACGAAAACGCCACCCTTTATCGTCTCAAAGAGCTGGAGTTTCTGGAAAAAATCTGCGAGAAGATTGGCACCATTTCGCTGACGGGCGGGAATACGTTGCTGGAGCAGCTGAACACGCTGGTTCACATGAAGGACGGACAGGGGCTTCAATAACTAAAATACTCCCGAACGATGAGTGCAAGCCGGCTCAAGGTTCGGGAGTATTGTGCATTTTAGTTTGTCTTGGTGGATGCAAGAAAAGCGTCCATATCGATCACTGGAATGAGGGCACCCTGATGCTCCATCACGGTAGGGAACAACTCGCGTTGCCACTCTTCCTCATTGCTTTGTAGCTGACTGTCCTCGGCAGAAGCTGTGTCCTCCACCTGATCGACAAGCAGAGCAATCTTCGCACGGCTGAGCAAAATCATTTTGTCCTCGGAGGAATCACTTGAAGCGGGAAGAAGCAGCTTTTTGCGTAAATTAAGGATCGTAAATACGTCACCGCGGATAGTCACCATTCCTTCATGCCACGCCTCGGAAAAGGGAAGCGGCGTCCCCTTCTTGGCATTCATGACTTCTTCTACTTCCACAAAGTTTAAAGCGAACTTTTTGTCCGCCAGACTGCACACAATAAATTCAGACATAGCAATTCTCCTTACATATTCAGATAAGCCATCACAGGTTGTGAATGAGCGGTAAAATGGGTTAACTATTGCGTTTTGACAGATGGAACGATAAAGTGGAGGATGCGGTAAAATGGTTGTAGTTAATCACAGAATATCACAAATGAGCAGTTAAATCTTCCAAAATAACAACCATACGGCCAAGGCGTGGCTTTAAGTTTCCCCTACATATATAATGTTTGGGACTAAGGCTGTGTCCGATGGCACTACATTTTAAGATAAGCGGGTTGAGGTAGAATGGATCATGAAAAGCAGCGATTAAGTATCGAGGCAGCCAGATTATACTATCTGAACGACTACAGCCAGCAAGATATCGCGGTCAAACTCGGGGTTTCGCGTCCTACGGTATCGCGGTTACTTCAGGCTGCAAAGGAACAGGGATACGTGCGGATTAATATTGTGGACCCGATGGAGGATATGGACGCGCTCGGAGAGCAGGTGAAGAAGAAATACGGGCTGGATACCGTGTTGGTCTGTTATTCGCCGTTAAATGAATATCAAGAGATCAAGAAGCATATTAGCAAAAAGGCTGCCGATTATTTGCATGAAACGGTACAAGATGCTGATATTATCGGAGTGACATGGGGAACAACAATGCATGCCGTGGCGCTTCATCTCCAACAAAAGCAGGTCAAGGGTGTTGAGGTGGTTCAGCTCAAAGGAGGCGTGAGCCATTCACATGTCAACACATATGCCGTGGAAACAGTGAATTTGTTCGCAGAAGCCTTTCATACCATAGCAAGGTATTTGCCGCTGCCTGTGATTTTCGACAGTCACGCCGTTAAGAAAATGGTCGAGGAGGATCGGCATATCCAGCGTATCATCGAACTTGGCAAGCAGGCGAACATCGCGGTGTTTACGGTGGGGACGGTTAAGGAGGATGCGTTGCTGTTCCGATTGGGTTATTTTAACGGGGAAGAGCAGAAGCTGCTGCAAAGAATCGGCAAGGGCGATATTTGCTCGCGCTTTTTTGATGATGAGGGCAACATATGCAGTCAGGAAATTAACAGCCGTACCGTCGGGATTGATTTGCCTGATTTGCGAAAGAAGGAGAAGTCCATTCTCGTAGCTGGAGGCCAGCGCAAAGTGGAGGCTATTCGGGCATCGCTGCGTGGCAAGTATGCGAATATCTTGGTGACGGATCAATTTACGGCACAAGCACTTTTACAATAGAGCATGTCGGCTTCAATCCAGAATAAACATACGGTTATGGCGTGTGCCTACAGGGTAACATGTATTGTAGGTGAACGCCCTATGTACAAGCGTGAACATAATTTCAAAATGTGTTTTACATATGTTCAAAGCCGTGCTATGATGATCTCATCACAGAGAAATAAAGGACTATTGTCTTCACACTATTTTTCATTGAAGGAGCGTTTAGAGAATGAACATTGCAGGATTGATTGACCATACATTGTTGCGTGCAGATGCGACGAAGGATGAAATTACGAAATTGACCGCTGAGGCGAAAAAATATCAGTTTGCTTCTGTATGTGTGAATCCGGCGTGGGTAGCTTATTCGGCAGAGCAACTGGCAGGTACGGGCGTGGCCATCTGTACGGTTATCGGTTTCCCGCTGGGAGCGAGCACGTCCGCAACGAAAGCGTTTGAAACGAAAGATGCTATTGCTAACGGTGCGACTGAGGTTGATATGGTTATTAATATAGGCGCTTTGAAGGCACGTGATTTACAGCTCGTTGAGCAGGACATCCGTGCGGTCGTGGAAGCAGCTGCCGGTACACTGGTAAAAGTGATTATCGAAACATGCCTGCTGACAGACGAAGAAAAGGTACTGGCATGTGAGCTGTCTGTCAAAGCAGGAGCAAATTTCGTGAAAACCTCGACAGGCTTCTCTACAGGCGGAGCTACTGTGGAAGACGTAGCTTTGATGCGCAAAACTGTAGGGCCTGAGATTGGTGTTAAAGCTTCTGGCGGCGTACGCAGTCTGGAAGACGTACAAAAATTAGTAGAAGCTGGCGCAAGTCGGATCGGTGCAAGTTCCGGTGTGAAAATCATCGAGGGCGAGCAGTCTACATCTTCCTACTAAGTTTATTTTAAAGTCATGGAGGGATTCGCGATGAAGGATCAATTGATTCAGAAAGCGCTTGAGGCGCGTAAACAGGCATATGTTCCGTATTCAAATTTTCAAGTGGGTGCTGCGGTTCTCGGAAGCGATGGCACGGTTTATCACGGATGTAATGTGGAAAATGCCTCCTACGGCTTATGCAATTGTGCAGAGCGCACAGCGATTTTCAAAATGGTATCCGAAGGCTGCCGTAAAATTGATTCGATTGCGGTTGTAGCTGACACAGAAGGGCCTGTGTCTCCATGTGGGGCGTGTCGTCAGGTCATTTCTGAATTTGCTCATCAAGATACCAAAATTTATCTGACAAACCTTCATGGCAACACGGAAGAGTGGACGATGGATAAATTACTGCCGGGTGCTTTTCGACCTGCTGATTTGGGGAAATAAAAAAAGAATGCCTCTTTCGGGGCGCATTCTTTTTATGCCTAATGTAAGCGCTTAATGTAATAAGGGGGAAAATAAAATGAAATATGTAATCGCTCTGGTGGGACTGCTCGTTGTATTTGCACTTACTTACGTTGCCAGCAGTGACAAGCGTAAAATCAGGTATCGTCCGCTGATAGTTATGGTTGTTTTGCAGGCTGCACTTGCTTTCGTATTACTGCACACAGGAATTGGCGAATTTTTGGTCAAAGGCTTTGCAGAAGGTTTTAATAGTCTTTTGGCATATGCGACTGAAGGGATTAACTTTGTTTTTGGCGGAATTGCGAATGAAGGAGCAGCACCGTTCTTTATCGGTGTATTGCTGCCAATCGTGTTCATATCCGCGCTGATTGGTATTTTGCAATATGTAAAAGTGTTACCTTTTATTATTAAATATATCGGGCTTGTCTTGAGCAAAGTAAACGGAATGGGTAAACTGGAATCCTACAACGCTGTAGCTTCGGCTATCTTGGGTCAATCCGAGGTATTTATTTCCGTTAAGAAGCAAATTGGTCTGCTGCCAAAACATCGGTTGTATACGCTGTGTGCGTCTGCGATGTCTACGGTGTCCATGTCGATTGTGGGAGCTTACATGCAAATGTTAAATCCCAAATATGTGGTCACAGCTTTGGTATTGAACCTGTTCGGCGGCTTTATAATCGCTTCGATTATTAATCCGTACAAGATTGAAAAAGAAGATGATTTACTGGAGGTTCAGGAGGAAGAGAAGCAGTCCTTCTTCGAAATGCTCGGGGAGTATATTATGGACGGTTTCAAGGTTGCTATTACGGTAGCTGCGATGCTGATCGGTTTTGTGGCGCTGATTGCCATGGTTAACGGGATTTTCTCCTGGTTGTTTGGAATCAGCTTTCAGGCGTTGCTTGGATATGTGTTTGCGCCATTCGCTTTTGTCATGGGTATTCCGTGGAACGAAGCCGTTCAGGCGGGTAGCATTATGGCAACCAAACTCGTATCCAACGAATTTGTGGCCATGCTGGATCTGACCAAGCAAACAGGCTTGTCTGAGCGCACGGTCGGGATCGTATCGGTATTCCTCGTATCCTTTGCAAACTTCTCATC
Organism: Paenibacillus sp. TY11; assembly: GCF_059772165.1. Taxonomy (NCBI): domain Bacteria; kingdom Bacillati; phylum Bacillota; class Bacilli; order Caryophanales; family Paenibacillaceae; genus Paenibacillus; species Paenibacillus sp. TY11. The sequence goes on from NZ_JCBAIQ010000012.1 coordinate 65,693, forward strand.
CATCGGTATCATTTCCGGGGCTGTGAAGGGTCTGCATGAAAAACAGGGAAATGTGGTGGCCCGCTTTGGTCTGAAGCTGTTGTACGGGGCGACGCTGGTTAGCGTGCTGTCGGCGACGATTGCAGGGTTGTTTTTGTAAAAAAAACAGCGAGTTAGGAAAGGATTTTTATGATGTCTAAATTCAAACGGATTCACTTGGTTGTTATGGACTCGGTTGGTATCGGCGAAGCGCCGGATGCTGCCCAGTTTGATGATTACGATGTAGATACACTCGGTCATATTGCCCGCGAACGTGGCGGTCTGAAGATGCCGAATATGGGTAAGCTCGGTCTGTCCAATATTCGTTCCATAGAAGGGGTGCCAGCGGCCGAAAAGCCGCTCGCGTATTACACCAAAATGCAGGAAGCGTCCAATGGCAAGGATACGATGACTGGCCATTGGGAAATCATGGGCTTGAATATTGCGGTTCCTTTCCGTGTATTCCCCGATGGTTTCCCAGATGAGCTGATTCAGCGCATTGAGGAGCACACAGGCCGCAAAGTCATTGGCAACAAGCCTGCCAGCGGAACGGAAATCATTGATGAGCTGGGCGAAGAACACGTGAAAACTGGAGCGCTCATCATCTATACCTCGGCGGACTCTGTGCTGCAAATTGCGGCGCATGAGGAAGTTGTACCTTTGAAGGAGCTCTATGAGATTTGCGAGTTCTGCCGTAAAATCACGCTGGAAGATCCGTACATGCTGGGTCGCATTATTGCACGTCCGTTCGTAGGCGAGGCAGGGAACTTTTCCCGCACTTCCAATCGACATGATTATGCGCTCAAGCCGTTTGGTCGCACCACAATGAACGAGCTGAAAGATGCAGGCCTGGATGTGATCGCCTTGGGTAAAATCTCCGACATTTATGACGGCGAGGGTGTGACGAAGGCAGTGCGCACGGTGTCCAATATGGACGGCATGGATAAGCTGGTGGCTACGCTGGATGAGGATTTTACCGGATTAAGCTTCCTGAATTTGGTGGACTTTGACGCTGTATACGGTCACCGCCGTGATCCGCAGGGATACGGTCAAGCTTTGGACGATTACGATGCCCGCCTGCCGGAGGTTTTTGCCAAAATGACCGATGACGATCTGCTGATCATCACTGCAGACCATGGGAATGACCCGACGTATCGGGGTACGGATCATACCCGCGAATATGTGCCTTTGCTGGCGTATTCCCCGCGTTTTACAGCTGGAGGTAAGGAGCTAGCAGTTCGTAAAACGTTTGCTGATATTGGTGCGACGGTAGCGGACAACTTTGGTGTAAAACTGCCAGAGCACGGAACGAGCTTTTTGGCAGAACTTCAATAATGATATAAGCACGGACAAATGGGACGGAGGAATAAAAACATGAGTGTACACATTGGAGCCAAACCTGGAGAGATTGCTGAAACGATTTTGCTGCCAGGAGACCCGTTACGGGCGAAGTTTATTGCTGAAACGTATCTGGAGGACGTGACCTGCTACAACGAGGTACGCGGAATGCTCGGATTTACGGGAACGTACCAAGGCAAACGCCTGTCTGTACAAGGAACTGGAATGGGGCTACCGTCTATCAGTATTTATGTCAACGAGCTGATTAGCGAGTATGGTGTGAAAAACTTGTTCCGCGTGGGTACATGCGGCGGGATGAAGGAGCATGTGCACGTTCGTGACGTGATTTTGGCACAGGCATCCTGTACGGATTCCGGCATGAACCGCCATATCTTTGGCGGCTACGACTACTCGCCAATTGCCAGCTTCGATCTGTTGAAGGGTGCTTATGATCGCGGTGTTGCCAAAGGCTTGAATATGCATGTCGGCAACGTATTCAGCTCAGACAGCTTTTACCGTGATGACAAATCAGTTGTACAAAAGCTGATGGAGTACGGCGTGCTGGGTGTGGAGATGGAGACTTCGGCTTTATATACGCTGGCTGCCAAGTTTGGCGTAAACGCACTGACGATTCTGACGGTAAGCGATCATTTGCTGACAGGTGAAGAAACGACAGCGGAAGAACGGCAAACAACCTTTAAAGAAATGATGGAAGTTGCACTGGATACAGCAGTATCCCTGTAAACGATCATACGTACAGTGAGGAGAAATGACATATGAGAATGGTAGACTTGATCGAGAAAAAACGTGATGGAAAAGAACTGACAACTGAGGAAATTAACTTTATTATCCAAGGCTACACTCAGGGGGAAATTCCTGACTATCAGGTCAGTGCATTGGCGATGTCCATTTTCTTCAAAGATATGACGGAACGGGAACGTGCTGATTTAACGATGGCAATGGTTCATTCAGGGGATACGATTGATTTGTCCGCGATTGAAGGTGTAAAGGTAGATAAGCACTCCACTGGTGGTGTGGGCGATACGACAACACTGGTACTGGCTCCACTCGTAGCGGCTTTGGACATTCCGGTAGCAAAAATGTCAGGCCGCGGTCTCGGACATACCGGTGGAACGATCGACAAGCTGGAGGCTATTGCAGGTTTCCACGTAGAAATCAGCAAGGACGAATTCGTGGATCTGGTAAATCGCAGCAAAATTGCGGTAATCGGACAAAGCGGCAACCTGACGCCTGCGGACAAAAAGCTGTATGCCTTGCGTGACGTTACGGCGACGGTAAACTCCATTCCGCTGATTGCCAGCTCGATTATGAGTAAGAAAATCGCTGCCGGCTCCGATGCCATCGTGCTCGATGTAAAAACAGGTGCAGGCGCATTTATGAAAACCGTAGATGATGCCAAAGAACTGGCACATGCAATGGTAAGCATCGGTAACAATGTGGGTCGCAAGACAATGGCGGTTATCTCCGATATGAGTCAGCCGCTGGGTCTGGCCATCGGTAACTCGCTGGAAGTTAAAGAAGCGATTGATACGCTGCGTGGCGAAGGACCCAAAGATCTGGAAGAGCTGTGTATGGCTTTGGGCAGTCAGATGGTATTTTTGGCAGGGAAAGCAGATTCCCTTGAAAACGCCGAAGAGAAGCTCAGAGAAGTCATTCGCAATGGCAAAGCACTGGAGAAATTCAAAGAGTTTATTGCGAATCAGGGCGGCGACGCTTCTGTAGTGGATCATCCTGAACGCTTGCCACAAGCACAGTATCTCATTGAAGTGCCTGCGAAGCAGGATGGTGTGGTAGCTGAAATCGTGGCTGACGAAATCGGTACTGCCGCGATGCTGCTGGGAGCAGGTCGTGCGACCAAAGAATCAGAGATTGATTTGGCTGTCGGCCTGATGCTGAACAAAAAGGTCGGGGATACTGTTCAAAAAGGCGATTCGCTGGTTACCATCCATGCGAACCGTGAAGACGTAGCCCAAGTGCTGGAGAAAATCTACGCGAACATCCGTATTGCGGATCACGCGGAAGCGCCAGTGCTGATCTACGGAACAGTGACAGAGTAATTGGTAAGCCATATTCATAAAGTCGTAACAGTAGCATGGTTTTGAAGCCGGAGCCCTCAGTTTAGGGGGCTTCCGGCTTTTTTGTTGTTCTCGTTCTCAGGCACTGAACGGCAGAGTTTAAAAAATGCGGTTGTCAATTTCTAGTGCGGACACTATACTGAACTTATAAACTGACGACCGTTCGTAAGGTAATTGGAGGAAGAACATGACACTACAAAAAATCAAAACAGTTAGCTTGCAGCAATTTGCGAGAAAGGGATACGATGCGGCTTCTCTGCAACTGATTGCTGATGAGGTAGGGATTAAAAAGCAGTCTATTTATGCCCATTTTAAAAGCAAAGATGATTTGTTTTTAGACATATTTGCGGATGCGGTGGATCAAGAGATTTTGGAGCTGGATCGTTATTTTCAAGATCAATCCGAACAGTCACTTGAAGTTGTCCTGCGTGGGTTAATCGTTGAATTCAAGGAACGCTATGAGAGCGCCATGAATTTGCGTTTGATTCTGTATGTCGGCTTTCTGATTCCATCTGCGTTGGAAAACCAGGTTCAGGCTTTGGTCACACGCTATGTACAGCATAAAACCAGCTTAGTGTATGATCGGCTGGCAGCAGAAACATCGGTTAAGCTTCGTGTTCCAGCTCAATCTGCCGCGACAGCCTATATGAATTTAATTGAAGGCATGCTGGTAGAACTGGTGTACAACGGCACCGCCAGTTTTGATCCGCGTCTGGACAGCTCTTGGGATATTTACTGGCATGGCTTGATTCAGGCCTGAACATCTGAGCACTTGAAGTAAACATGATTTTATTGGGGGAAGAGAGCAGTGTCTGTGAAAGGAACCTTTTGGTCCAGAAACTTTATATTTTTGATGATTTCCAACGCTTTATTGTTCATGGCATTTGAAATGCTTATGCCCACGCTGCCGCTGTTTGTGGAAAGCCTTGGCGGCAGTCCTTCACAGATTGGATTAGTGACAGGCGTGTTTATGTGTTCAGCTATATTGATTCGTCCATTTTCCGGTACGCTGATCCAGCTTTTAGACAAGAAGTACGTTCTGATTATCGGAGTTGTGATTTGTATGCTGGCAACGGGAAGCTACATGCTTTCCACCAGTTTGGTACTGCTGTTAGTATTTCGGCTGGTGCATGGCTTTGGATTCGGCATTGCGAGCACGTTATATGCTACCTCAGCATCAGATGATTTGCCGCCTCATCGTATGGGGGAAGGAATGGGCTACTTTGGCGTAGGTGAAACCGTAGCGATTTCAGTGGGACCACTGATCGGCATATGGATGCTTCATGCGTCAGGTTTTAACGGGCTATTTTCCACGGGAGCTGTAATTCTGCTGCTGTCGCTCGTTATGAGCGTATTGGTTCGTCGCCGTTCTGCGAAACCCACGACGGCGGATACAGCGAAGGAAAAAACGAAAGTTCCATTTAAATTATTTGAAAAAAGAGTGCTGCTGCAATCTTGTCTTGTACTGCTGGTTGGCGTGGTGGCAGGTGGAGTGATGTCTTTCGTGGCCTTATTTGCCAAGGAGCAGGGCTTTACCAACGCGGCATGGTTCTTCTTTACGGTGGCTATGGCAAGCTTCCTCGTCCGGCTGGTGTCCGGTAGAATTTTTGATACTAAAGGTCCAGCTTATATCCTGATTCCTGCAGGGATCGTGCTTATCGCTGCCATCGTTATGGTGGCCTCATCGCGGACCGAGTTACAATTTTTGATCGCTGCTGTGCTGTATGGTTTGAGCTTTGGAGCTATTTTCCCGGCTTTACAGGCTTGGGCAATCAGTGTGGTCGGAGAAGATGAGCGAGAGGACGCTGTCGGCTCCTTTTATAATTTCTTCGATTTGGGGATTGGAGGAGGCTCTTTGATTCTAGGGATGGTTGCGGGGTTAACCTCTTATCAAACGATGTACTTGTTCTCCACTTTGCTGATTGCTGCCTATCTCATTATATTTGTGGTTTATAGCGTATTGGATAAGAAAAAGTCCCGTAACACGCTGAACGTATAAGCTACTATTACGGAATTCGGAATGTATGATAGTGCGCTGGCGTATGGATGCCTTTGATCAAGTTTGAAAAATATGACAGTCGGACTCATAATAGATATGAGTTCGGCTTTTTTTACGAAGGAGGACATGAAATGGTGGAGAAATGGGTTTGGGTTGGGGTTGCCGGAGCAATCGTAGGTTATGTTACTTTTGCCAACATATCGACAAACACATATACTACATCAACGTCGAGTGTGACGCATCCGGCAGTACCGCTTAGCGCGCAGAGTGAGAATGGGGGCGCAGCGAAGCGTATCGTACATGATCAAAGAATGCATTTTGAAGGACAAGGCGAAACGAGCTTTAAATTTGAAGAGGGGCGCAAGCTGTACATCAGTATCAAGAATACAGGTAAGCAACCCGTACAATACAAGCTCAATAGTTCGAATGGGTCAGACTTGCAAGGTACAACGAGCGGGTTTACTAAACGAACGTTGCAGCCGGGAGAACGCCACGATCTGCTGTTTATAAAGCCGGAGGGGCAGGATGAAGCTGTAAATGACTCCTTGAAAGAGCTGATTTTGAAAGTAAGTACGGACGATGGATCGCAAGGAATTGTTAAAACCTTCGCATATATTACACTGTAACTGCTTCCAGAATGGGCACGACATGCGGTCATTAGCCTACTTATGTTACAATAGAACGGTTGAAGACTTAATGAACAGAATAGGTCAGAGCAGAAAGCAGAAAGGATGACCCGTTGTGCCCAAAACCCATGAATTCGGTAATCAAAAGATGTCACGGAGGCTGTCACTCACAGCCATTTTACTTACACTTACATTTGTAGCACTTGCTGGCTGTGGCCAGGATAAGAATGCTGAAACCAGTGATGCCGGAGGCAGTACAAGCGTGATCGAGAATGGAGCTGGTGGCAATCGTAGCGGTTCAGCCCAAAGTGACAAAGCAGCGAAAGAGAGCGGGAGTGCAGAAAACAGCGGTAATGATGCACAAAAGTCAACTCCTTCGGCCCCAGCTACTTCATCGGATACATCTTCTTCTCCGTCTGCCCCCAATTCATCGCAAAATCCTTTTGAGGTAGCTGGTATTCAAGACCCTAAAGCGTTTTTGAACACATTCAAAGCGTTGCAGAAGGCTGTTGCCGACAATGACAAGGAAAAGGTAGCCAATTATATTTTGTACCCTCTGCGTGTCAATGATAGTGAAAAGTCGCTAACGATTCCGAATAAGGAAGATTTTATTGCCAAGTATGATCAGATTTTTACGGACGCGATTCGCGAGGCGCTGGTCAATCAAAAGACAGATGATTTGTTTGTCAATTATCAGGGAGTCATGGTGGGATCGGGTGAGCTGTGGTTGAGAAGAGCTACGAATAATCCGAAGCTTTTTGGAGTCTTTTCGATCAATCTTGAGACGGTAGCCAACTAAGTCGTACTCCGCGTGTGCAAATAGCCTCTAGGTGGTCGGAAACATATATAATGTTTCTGACTGTCCCCCCCCCTTTGAAGAAAGCAAAGTACAGATCATCCATACTAAAAAAAGGTTTGACATCACTCATAAACTCTCGTATTATATCCATATAACTCATTAAACAGGTAGGAATTAAAGAATTAAAGTATGATCTCGCCATTTTGGCGGAGAACCTCTAGGAACAGCAGGCAGACACTGTCCACGCGACAGGTTTGACCTATCAGGGCTGCATCAGGGAATTCTCCGCTCTTTTTTGATTATGTCTGTAAATAACAGGCGTAAATGAATGTATATTTACAAATTACATAGAATTAGGGGTGGCTTGATGAAGAGGAAATGGAAAAGTGGACTTATTCTCGGACTATCTTTGGTTTTAACGATTATGCTAAGTGCTTGTGGGGCAAGCAAGGAAGGGACGCAGGCGGATGGTAGCTCTACTGCCGGTTCCAAGGACGTGGAGTTGCTGAATGTTTCTTATGATCCGACCCGTGAATTGTATGAGGCATATAATAAAGCGTTTGCTGCCCATTGGGAGAAGGAGAAAGGGCAGAAGGTTACGATCAAGCAATCTCACGGGGGATCTGGCAAGCAAAGTCGTTCTGTGCAGGATGGGCTGGATGCGGATGTGGTCACCCTGGCCCTGGGCTATGATATTGATGCGCTCCAGGATAAAGGACTTGTTAAAGAGGGGTGGCAAAGTAAATATGAGCATAACAGCTCTCCATACACTTCAACCATCGTGCTACTGGTGCGTAAAGGGAACCCGAAAGGGATCAAGGACTGGGACGATTTAATCCGTGGTGATGTGCAAGTCATTACACCGAATCCTAAAACTTCGGGCGGAGCCCGTTGGAACTATCTTGCAGCCTGGGCCTATGCGCTCAAGAAGAACAATAACGATGAAGCCAAAGCCCAGCAGTTTGTACAAGAGCTGTATAAGCATGTGCCGGTACTGGATAGCGGAGCACGTGGAGCGACAACGACTTTCGTAGAGCGTGGAATTGGCGATGTGCTGATTGCTTGGGAAAATGAAGCACTGCTCTCTGTGAAGGAGCTGGGTGCGGATAAATTCGATATCGTGTATCCGTCGATCAGTATTTTGGCTGAACCTCCGGTGGCGGTAGTCGATAAGGTGGTAGATAAAAAAGGTACACGTGAGGTGGCGGACGCGTACCTGAAATATTTGTACAGTGAAGAAGGGCAGACCATTGCTGCCGAGAATTATTATCGCCCAACATTGGAGAGCGTGACGGCAAAGTTCAAGGATCAATTTCCTAAACTGGAGCTCGTAACCTTGAAGGATGTATTCGGAACATGGAAGGAGACGCAGCAGAAGCATTTCAGCGACAAGGGCATTTTTGACCAGATTTATGTACCCGGCAGTTCATAAAATAAGTTGACTGTGAAGGCGATTGGATCGGTAGCCGCGAGTGTCATAGTGAATGGATTCAGAGAGGGATGGACAGAACATGAGTCAAGTGCAAGCCACCCGAAAACGCGTACTTCCCGGGTTCGGGTTAACAATGGGTTATAGTGTGCTGTATCTCAGTCTGGTGGTGCTGGTGCCTTTATCGGCACTGCTCCTGAATTCAACCGGACTGACGTGGGAGAAGTTTTGGGATGTGGCAACGGATGCCAGGGTGCTGGCTTCCTACAAGGTGAGTTTCTTGTGTGCCGCGGCTGCGGCGCTGATCGACCTGTTTCTCGGTTTATTGATAGCCTGGGTGCTGGTGCGTTATGATTTTCCGGGGAAACGGATTTTTGATGCGGTAATTGATCTGCCCTTTGCTTTGCCTACGGCTGTGGCGGGGGTCGCTTTAACCGCTCTATATGCGCAAAATGGCTGGATCGGTTCGTTGTTCGAACCGCTTGGGTGGAGAATGGCGTACTCACAGACGGGGATTACACTCGCGCTGATGTTTATCGGCATTCCGTTCGTCGTACGGACAGTTCAGCCGGTGCTGGAGGAACTGGACAAGGACGAGGAGGAGGTCGCTGCTACGCTGGGGGCGGGCAGATGGCGTACCTTCCGCAGCGTTATTGTGCCGGAGCTGGTGCCACCGCTGCTGACGGGTTTTGCGCTCGCCTTTGCCCGTGGCATTGGCGAGTACGGCTCTGTCGTCTTCATCTCTGGCAATATGCCGATGAAGACTGAGATTGCTCCACTGCTCATAATGTCCAAGCTGGAGCAAAATGACTATGCCGGGGCTACGGCGGTAGCGTTGATGCTATTGGTGATATCATTCGTGCTGCTACTCGTAATTAACAGCATTCAGCGCTGGTCACGGCGGCGTGCTGTCTAACACAACTGTCTAATGTAACTGTCTAATGTAACTGTCTAATGTAACTGTCTAATGTAACTGTCTAACGTTAACATGCAGGGCTGCGCATTATACCCCGCGTTCTAAGGAGGGACACATCATGTCACAAGCGATAACTGGGCAGGAGCTTGCTTCTGCACCAGTGCCTTCATCCGCACCGCCCAATAGAGTCACAACCGAAGCACCTTGGGTGAAGTGGACGCTGATTGGTGCTGCTTTTCTAGCTTTGCTGTGGGTGCTGGTATTGCCGCTAATCGTCGTGCTTACCGAAGCGCTCAAGCAGGGATGGAGTGTATACGTTGAAGCGTTACGGGACCCGGATGCCATGTCCGCATTGCGGTTGACGCTGCTGGTGGCAGCGATAACGGTCCCGCTGAATACGGTATTTGGTGTAGCTGCCGCCTGGCTGATCACGAAATTTCAATTTCGCGGCAAAGGCTTGCTGGTCACCTTGATTGATTTACCCTTTGCCATCTCTCCTGTCGTCGGAGGACTGATGTATGTGTTAGTGTTCGGCGCACAGGGCTGGCTGGGGCCGTGGCTGGACGAGCATGATATTAAAATTATATTTGCTTTGCCGGGCATTATTTTAGCGACGCTGTTCATCACATTTCCTTTTGTGGCGCGCGAGCTCATTCCGCTGATGGAAGATCAGGGACAGCAGGAGGAGGAAGCGGCAGTCACACTGGGCGCGCACGGCTGGCGTATTTTCTGGAAAGTGACGCTGCCGAACATCAAATGGGGTCTGCTGTATGGCATCATTTTGTGTAATGCGCGAGCCATGGGTGAGTTCGGTGCGGTGTCCGTCGTCTCGGGACATATCCGTGGAGAGACGAACACACTTCCGCTGCATGTAGAAATTTTGTATAACGAATATCAGTTCTCGGCATCCTTTGCGGTGGCCTCGTTGCTGTTGTTACTTGCTCTGGCAACCTTGGTGCTTAAAAGCTGGTTTGGACGCAAACGCGTGCATTAATTTATGATTCTGTATATGATCCCATAGGGCCTCTCTTTGCGTCTATCGTCTGTTAACGGCGAGAAGATGGGAAGGGAGGCCCTTGTTCTAAGGTGGCTTATATGGATAATAAAATGATCATATCAAGGCACGTTGGTGTGCCCAGGAGGAGCGAAGGGAAATATGAAACATCCGTTTCAGTCCTACCGTCAGCTGTTTCCAGTGCTGTCCTCACATATCCATGTAGGGAGTTGTTCCCAGGGGGCCGTATCGAGGCCGGTTTCCGCTGCCATTGAGGAATACCATCGAAGTTTGCTGCAACACGGTCATAACGGTGACCTGTCTATGGCACGTTTGGAAGAAGCCAGAAGGCATTTTGCCAAGCTAATCGGGGCGGAGCCTGACGAAATTGCGGTGCTGTCCTCAGCCTCTGAGGCGATTGCCGGGGTGGCCACAGCCCTTTCTTATGTACTGGGAAAAGAAGGAATTGTGTATGCGGATACCGACTTTCCGACGGTAGGACACATCTGGCAGGCACAGGATATGTTCCGTGATCACATCCGCTGTATCCCTTCCACCGAGGGAGAAGTGATGATAGAGCAGTATGAAGAGCATGTTACGGAGAAAACTGCGCTCGTTATGGTATCCCATGTGAACTATACCAATGGGTTTCAGCAGGATCTAAAATCCATTGCAGATATAGCTCACCGAAATCAGGCATTACTGTTTGTGGATGCCTATCAGTCTGCAGGAATTATTCCGGTGGATGTAAAAAAAATGAACGTAGATATTCTGGTCGCGGGAGCACGCAAATATATGCTGGGAATTCCGGGAGTGGCTTTTCTTTATGTAAGCAAGGATCGAATAGACCGCTTCAAGCCCCGTCTTACAGGCTGGCTTGGACAGGAGTCCGCTTCCCGGTTTGATATTGCTCACCCGGTTCTGGCAGCGGGAGCCCGACGCTTTGAGACGGGATTGCCTTCTTTCATTAGCATTTTTGCCGCCAATGCCGCCTTAAAGCTGCTGCTGGAGATTGGGGTTACGAACATTCAGGTCTATATGAGTGAGTTGTTGGATTTTTCCGTTGAATATGGACGCCGCAAAGGGTTACACATACGTACACCTTACAGAGGAGGCACATTACCAAGCCTGCTTGCTGTTGAAGTAGCCGATGTGTCGGCTGTGGAGAGGCGTTTGAGAAGCCAAAATATGATCGTGTCAGCACGAAAGGATGTTATCCGTGTGGCTCCGCATTTTTACAATACGGCAGAGGAAGTCCGACGGGTAATAGATGAACTGGCTGGGAGTTGTTGAGCATCAAAAGCCTCTTCCGAGTGAATGGGAGCATAACATTCCCCTTTTACACTGGAGAGGCTTTTTTGGCGTCGAAAATTCTAATTATACGATCCGTTTGCGCAGCCAGCCGGAAATCAGATCCGTCAAAATGATCAGGACCACAATGCCGAGCAAGATAACGCCTACACGGTTCCAATTGCGCATTTGGAGTGCAAACAGCAGTGGAGTACCAATACCACCTGCACCGACCAGACCGAGCGTGGTAGCGGAACGGATGTTAATTTCAAAACGGTAAAGCGAATACGAAAGAAACTGTGGAATCACCTGCGGTAGCACGGCGAAGAAAATCACCTGCCAACGGTTGGCACCGCACGCGATCAAAGCTTCCTGGGGCCCGTGATCGACGCTTTCGATCGTTTCCGAGAAAAGCTTCGCCAGCATGCCGATGGAGTGAATGCCGAGGGCAAGCACACCCGCAAACGAGCCGGGTCCAACGGCTTTGATAAATAAGATGGCGACGATCATTTCGGGAAATACCCGGATGACACTAAGTACAAATTTCCCGCTACCCGATAAGGGACGCAGACGGGTCATATTGCTGGACGCCCAAAAGGCGAACGGAAGGCAGACAAATGCAGACACGAAGGTTCCGAGCACTGAAATGACCAGCGTATCCAGCAACCCGCGCAGCAAATCCTCTCCCTCAGGGATGTAGACGAACGACCAGTCGGGATGAAGGAAGCCGTCCAATATAGCGACAGAGACACTTTTGGCCGTTCCCTGCAATCCTTCAAACTGCATCCCGCGAAAAGCCCAAATATAAATGATGATTAGCAGAATAGCGATCGCCCATAAGCGCAGGCGGGAGCCAATAGGTCTGCGAAGCGTAGGATCATTCATAATAATTTCCTCCGTAGCAGGTTACTGCCGTAATCAATCGCAAGGACGATGACGAGGGTCAGTAGAATAATGATGCTTGCCCGGTCATATCGGAACAGCCCAAGGGAACGGTCAAGCAGCAGACCGATACCGCCAGCGCCGACCAGACCCAGAACGGAAGCCGCGCGCACATTAACCTCAAAGGTGTACAGCAAGTACGACACAAAATAAGGCAGCGCCTGCGGCACCACACCGAAGGCGATGACTTGAATGCGGCTCGCGCCAACAGCAGTCATGGCTTCCAGCGGCCCGGGATCAATGGCTTCAATTGCCTCAAAGGTCAGCTTGGCTATGATACCGAAGGAGAAGAAGAGCAGGGCGAGCATCCCTGCAAACGGCCCGATGCCGAACACCGCCACAAAGATCGAGGCAAACAGCAAATCGGGAATCGTCCGCACCAGATTCAGGATCGTGCGCATCGGCAGCGAAATCAGCTTGCGCGGCATCACATTGTAGGCGCATAGCAACGCAACAGGGATCGCCAGTATTGCTCCCAGTGTCGTGCCGACAATGGCGATCTGGATCGTTTCCAGCATCGGTTTCCAGATGGTAGGCAGGTAGCTCCAGTCAGGTGGAAACATTTCGCCCAGCAATTTGCCCATCTCCGGCAAACCGACGATCAACTGGTAAGGTGTGGCATCCGTATGAATGGAGCAGGCTACCAGCACCACGATAAAAATCATCCAGGTGGCGTAACGCTTATAACGCCCTGGCAAGGGTGGCCCTGCTGCGGGCGGCTTGCTTGGCTGCGGCGGTCCAGCATGCGGTGACGGTTGCGTCGAAGAGAGCGGTTGGGCAGTAGAGTCGGGCTTCATGATCCCACTCCCAGCAGTTCATCATGCTTGATGGCCCGGCCGTAGATCTCCGCAAAGGCCTCGTCCGTAGCTTCCTCCGGTGTGCCGTCAAAGACGACTTCTCCGGCGCGCAGTCCGATGATGCGCGTCGCATATTCGCGCGCCAGATCAATGAAATGCAGATTGACGATGGTCGTAATCTGCATTTCACGGTTGATCCGCTGGAGGTCGTCCATAACCTGGCGGGTAGTCAGCGGATCAAGCGACGCCACAGGCTCGTCCGCCAGAATGATTTTAGCCTCCTGCGCCAGTGCGCGGGCGATGGATACACGCTGCTGTTGACCACCGGACAGCTCATCGGCTCGGCTATAGGCTTTTTCGCGGATGTTCACGCGTTCCAGCGCCGTTAGTGCCAGTTCGATATCCTCCTTCGGAAAGAGACCGAGAATGGTCCGCAGCGTCGAGTGATAGCCGACGCGGCCGGAAAGTACATTGCGGAGCACCGTCGAACGCTTAACCAGATTGAAGCTTTGAAAGATCATGCCGATATCACGGCGAATGCGCCGCAGCTCGCTGCTTCCAGCAGACGTGACAGACCTGCCACCCACGACAATGTCGCCGGACGTAATGTCATGCAGTCGATTAATGGAACGCAGCAAGGTAGACTTACCTGCACCGGATAAGCCGACAATGACGACCATTTCTCCCTCCTGAATCGTCAAATTAATATTGTTCAACCCCTTGGTGCCGTTCGGGTATGTTTTCGATACGTTACGGAATTCGATCATATGCTCCCAACTTTCTCCCCCGATGGGGTGGAATGAAAACAACACCGCCATGAATACATGGACGGTGCTGCCCTGTCATTCGTAAAGCCTGTTTCGTAGCTGTTACTTCATACAGTACCTTGTTTGCTCCTGTTACTTAACCGCTTGGCCGACGGCTTCGGCGTATTCACGCACAGAGTCGAAGTTTTTATCGTCGCCCTTTTCATAACCTACATGGGTGTAAATTTCTTTAATGATTTCGCCGCCTTCAGGGTCTTTGGCAATGTCAATAAAGGCTTGGCTGATTTTGTCTCTCCACGCTTGATCCATATCGGAACGTACGCTGACTGTGTCATTTGGAATTTTAGCTGTGTAATGAATGACGCGTGTTTTTTCAAATACATCGGGGATCTCCTTCTTCACCGTGTTACGTGCATCCTGAAAAACAGCGACAGCATCAACCTGACCGTTCAGCAGCGCCAGAATAGCAGCATCGTGGCCTTTGATCGTTACACCCTGCACATCCGTGTCCGGGTCCACGCCAGCTTTTTTCAGTTCTGCTGCGGGGTACACGTAGCCTGCGGAGGAGGTTACATTTTGCCAGCCGACCTTCTTACCTTTCAGATCAGCCAGGGTTTGAATCGGAGAATCCTTTTTCACCACGATCATCGCTTTATAAAAGTTTACTTTTTCAGTCGTGTCCTTGCCTGTGGCATCTTCAATGCCGTAGCGTTGAGCTTGCAGCAGCAAGTCGGCTGCTTTACGGTTATCGTGGGCCAGTACATAAGCATTTGGCGGAAGGAATCCTACATCTACCTGTTTGGAAGACATGGCTTCTACAATCGTATTGTAGTCAGGAGATACGGTGACTTTCACCGGGATTCCGAGCTTGTCCCCCAGCAGCTTTTCGAGCGGTTTGGCTTTGGCTTCGAGTGTATCTGCATTTTGGGAAGGAACGAACTGTACCTTTAACTCTTTAGGAACATAGGCTGTGCTTTCGCTTTTAGAGCCATCTGTACCCGGAGTGGACGCGCTGTTGTTATTGCTTGCATTGGAGCCACAAGCGGCCAGACCCGCTGCCAGTGTGAAGGTCATGCACAAGGCCAGTGCTTTTTTGAACAAAATAATTTCCCCCTAAACATAGTAATAACGAAATAAAATTAAAAAACCTGTAAATTCTGTGACAAACCAAATCTTAACAGCTCGTCCCGCAGCTAGGGTAAAAACCACTCCTGACTTTGGTAAAACCTATGTAAAATTTATCGTATGCTGAAAACCGCCTTCTGGATTTATGCAAAATGCTTCTTTTAACATTCTCTTAACAGTGCTCTGTTAGACTTGTTCAAGCTCTATGACCGAAGCTGAGGGAGAGAACGAGATTGGATATTTTGGATATTAATGAAAAGGCAGGCCAGGAAAATGTAGGTCCTGTGAGGGTGAAGTTCCGCATTATGGTTACAACCGATCTGCATGTCAGCTTGTGGAATTACGATTATTATACGGATCAGGAAACGTTGCATTACGGTCTGGCGCAAACCGCCAGTCTGATTCAAACGGCCCGGGCGGAGGTGCCCAACCACCTGCTGTTGGATAACGGAGATGTTATTCAAGGGAATCCGATGGGAGATTATGCTGTACAACGCCTTCAACAGGACCCAAGCGCGGTGCATCCCGCCTATAAAGCCATGAATCTGCTTGGATATGAGGCAGGCAATATCGGTAATCATGAATTTAATTATGGATTGGAATATTTGCAGACTTGCCTTCGAGGAGCGCAATTTCCTTATGTTAATGCCAACATTTATATAGCGGGAGAAAAAGAACGAAATTACTTCACACCTTATCTATTGCTGGATAAGACGGTAGAGGATCAAGCAGGCGGTAAGCATCTGTTGAAGGTGGGGGTCATCGGCTTTGTGCCTCCGCAAATTATGCAATGGGACAAGGCGTGGCTGGAAGGAAAAATCATCGTCAAAGATATGCTGGAAACGGCAAGACGATTTATTCCACAAATGAAGGCGGCGGGAGCCGATCTGATCATTGCCATGCCCCATGCGGGCTTCGAAGATATTCCCGAAACGCCTTATATGGAAAATGCGGTGCTGCATCTGAGCAGGGTGGAAGGGATCGACGCTATTGTGTTTGGCCATGCACATAAAGTATTCCCCAACCCTTCGTTTATGGGTAAAACAGGTGTCGATGCAGAGCGAGGTACCATCCACGATATTCCAGCGGTAGAGCCGGGCTTCTGGGGAGATCACCTGGGTGTCATTGATCTGGACCTGATCTTTAGTGAAGGGAAGTGGCAAGTGGTTGCCTCTGCTGCCGAGGTACGCCCGGTGTATGATCCGATACGCAAGGAGGCGCTGGTACAACCGGATACTGCCATTCAGCAGTCGGTAGCAGAAGAGCACGCCGGAACACTGGAGTATATTCGCGCATCTGTAGGTCAGACGACGGTGGCGGTGAACAGCTTTTTTGCCCAGGTGATGGATGATGCTTCGGTTCAGCTCGTGAATAACGCGCAAATTTGGTATGTGAAGCAGCAGATGCAAGGGAGCGAGTACGAAGGGTTACCTGTTCTGTCGGCAGCAGCTCCTTTTAAAACAGGCGGCAGATACGGCCCGACCTATTACACCGATATTCCGGCGGGGACGTTGGCGATCAAGCATATCGCGGATCTGTACAATTTTCCGAATACGCTGCATGTCGTTCGACTGTCTGGGGCCGAAATTCGGGAATGGCTCGAGTGGTCTGCCGGCCAGTTCCGACAAATTGATCCTTCAGCAGAACAGGAGCAGGAGCTGATTAATTCTGATTTTCCGAGCTTTAATTTTGATATCATCGACGGCATCAGGTATCAGATTGATGTAACACAGCCTGCCAGATATGATGCTGCCGGAGAATTAAAGGACCCAGATGCGCACAGAATCATTCAGATGTCTTTTGATGGCGAACCGATGGATATGCAGCGAAATTATCTGGTAGTCACGAACAACTATCGCGCGTTTTCCTCTGCACTGGTCAATCCAGGTGGAGAGCGGATTATACTTGCTTCACCGGATGAAAACCGACATGTGCTGACCGAATATGTGCGGCATATGAAGACACTGACGCCAAAAGCAGATGGTCATTGGTCCCTCGCCCCATGGCCGGGTCGTCCGCATGTGACCTTCCTGACCTCGTCGCAAGCAATGGATGCCGCCAATGCCTATTCGGAGCTGCTTTATGAAGGATTAACAATAGAAGGATACGCTAAGTTTGCCATTGATTTTGGGCGTCTCTAAATCCATAGTAAACTATGTTCTACCCTCATAAATTTACAGTATTACAACCCATGAACAGACCAAACCCTCGGGCGCGGTCTTTTTTCATAAAACGGATTTAAAATCGTACGAAGTTCGTGATTTTATATGTCCAGAGTCGCGTTTAAGTTGTTGACCTCCCGTATAATTAGACATATACTTTGATTAAACAAATTTTGGTTTAAAAGGTAATGAAAAAGTCACCATCATTCGTTTGAGGGGGTGTCCCTTTGGAAAAAAACACCACGATCCGCGCAGAAATAGAAAAGTATATTCAAAGTGAAGGCATTTCGATGCAATGTTTTGCAGATGCTTCCAAGGTAAATCCGGGTACACTTAGCGGTATACTTAACCGGAACCCACCACGGCCTATCTCAGTCAATCAGCTTGATCTGATTACCGAGGCGATGGGTTTGGAAGAAGGATCTTTGTTCGAGATGTATGTGGATGAATGTTTTATTCATTCCTTACCACACTGGAGGAGGTTGCGTCCGTTTCTTCTCCGTTGCTCAGAGTTGAACAAGCTGGACTGTATACGCAGTGTGCTTGGCTATTTGATGGACGATTTATCGAACATTCCAGCTATTTTTGAGACGGCAGAAGCGATGTTTGAGGATGGCAGACATGAAGCCTCCATGCTTCTGTATGATTGTGTCATCGAGAGTGAGAAGTATACCCACTCCGAAAGGTTGGCGATCAGCTATTTTCGCATATTCCAGATTCAGATTAAGGATAACAAACGGAACTTGAAGGCTGCTGTACAGTTCCATTTGTACCGTAGTCGTCTACCGGAAACTTACGCATTGGAAGGCTTACATATGCTATCTCAAGTGTTTGCTTTAAAAATGCAATGGTCCGAGATGGAAATGTATGCGGACGAGCTAAGAGAGCTGGCGCAGGCATTGTATCGCAATCGGAACCGTTTTGGAGATGAGCACCTGGAGCTGCTTAAGCCGCTTGTTTATTACTATGCTCAGGGGCATCTGCTCAAGGCCAGCTGCTATGAGTTTCAGGGCAGATATGAGGAATCCAAGCAATGGATTGAAGGTTATGCAGATTTGAGCTGGTTTGAGGGCTTGGACGAGGAAGGCTGGAAAGTGGTCAACATGCACCGTGTATACGCACAGGGCAATCGACTTTGTATTGAAATTAAAATGGGCAACACTTCTGCAATCTATGAATATATTACTTATCTACGCGAGCATCCGGATGAGACACTGGAAGGTTTGAACACATTGCTTGAATCGGCGAATCGGTTCGGTTATTTCGCGGATGCCGAGCTGGCACTGTTCAGTCAGCAACTCAAGAGCTTCTGGGAGCTTGCACCGGAACAATGGGACACACATTATCGCAAGCACTTTAATGCATTTCGCTTTGCATCCTTTTGTAAGGTGTATGCGGAATATCATTTTCGAAAAGGCGATTACCCCGAGGGATTGGGACAAACACTGCATTGCTTGCAACTGTCTGTCGATAATTACTATACCGAGCATATCATTGGTTGTATGGCTTTATTTGAGCAGCACCGGAATTTTGCTACCCCGGAACAGCAGCAGTTGTATCAGAGTCTGTGCCTGGGCGTACGGGCAAATGAAAAGAATCATGCCTACGATCACAGTACCGGTGGGTATTTGTAATTCCAAGTTTCATTCGAATTCTTCATATAACACGTTCTTGCGAGGATGTTCCCGTTTCAAAGGGGATGTTCTCGTTTTTTAGTTGTTGCTGCTTCTTGTGACTTTTAGTATAGAAAGGACAGTTTGCGCGTTGACAAGTTTCGCATGCAGGATTAGGATAAATGCAGCACAGAAAGTGAAGGAGAGCATGTACAAAATGACGATTCCCAAAACATTAACGATAGCCGGCTCCGACACAAGCGGTGGAGCGGGTATTCAGGCAGACCTGAAAACCTTTCAAGAGCTTGGCGTATATGGTATGACCGTATTGACAACCGTAGTTGCGATGGAACCTAAAACCTGGGACCATCTTGTATATCCTGTTGCGTTGGATGTGGTAGAAGCGCAACTGCGTACTGTATTGGAAGGTATCGGTTTTGATGCGATGAAGACCGGTATGCTTGGTTCCGTAGATATTATCGAGCTGGTTGCCAGCCATTTGAGGAAGCATGATCTGAAACGGATCGTGATTGACCCGGTTATGGTCTGCAAAGGTACGGATGAAGTGCTTCAGCCGGAAAATACAGAGGCGATGCTGGAATTGCTGATTCCTGGCGCCGACCTGGTAACACCGAACTTGTTCGAGGCTTCGCAACTGGCGAAGAATGGACCGATCACGACGCTCGAGCAGATGCAGGAAGCGGCTGCGATTATCCATGAGCGTGGAGCTAAGCATGTGCTGATCAAGGACCGTGGCAAAATTCGCGCAGGTAAAGCAATGGATCTGCTGTATGACGGAATCACTTTTGACTGGTTTGAAGCCGATGTTGTAAAAACAAACTTTACCCACGGTGCAGGCTGCACCACTTCGGCAGCGGTAACGGCTGGTTTGGCACAAGGGCTGACTGTACGTGAAGCAGTGGATCAGGCCAAGAGATTCATTACACAGGCGATTGAAGGTAGCTTCAAGCTGAATGAATTTGTCGGTCCGACCCTGCATGCGGCACATCGTTTGCAGAATCAATAAGCTTGCAAAATCTATAAATAAGCATTGATAGTGTGTAACAAAGAGGTCTTATAAATCTCCAATAGGCTGCATATATATAATAATTGCTTGAGGCAAAGATATCTGTAGATAAGAGCCAGCTTGGCTCCAAAAGCCGCAATACATGGTATTGCGGCTTTTGAGGTTGTATTTTTTTGGAATTTCAGCTTCCAGTTTGGTCTAATCGTACTGTATAATAGGCATCAGATTTATTACATTTAAGGAGGAACCGAAGCAATGACATTATTCAGCCAAATGGCTTACAGTCGACCAGAGCAACCAGAAATTGAACAGCGGTTTAAAACGCTTTTACAACAGTTTCGTCAAGCAGATAGCGTAGAGCGTCAAAATGAAGTGATTCATGCGATTAACAAACTGCGCAGTAACGTGGAAACGCAATTGCAATTGGTGGAAGTTCGGCACTCCATTGATACGGAGGACGCCTTTTACAAAGCGGAGCAAGAGTACGCTGATGATTTCATGCCGGTTATTCAGGAGTATGTAACCGATTACTACCGGGCATTGGTGGATTCTCCATTCCGAGCCGAGTTGGAGAGTCAATGGGGCAGCCAGCTTTTCAGTATTGCCGAGGTAGCACTCAAGTCGTTCCACCCGGATATCATTGAGGATTTGCAGCAGGAGAATAAGCTGACCTCTGAATATGCTCAGCTTATTGCTTCAGCGAAGATCCCGTTCGAGGGAGAAGAACGCACATTGTCGCAGCTCCTGCCTTTTGAAATGGCTACCAACCGAGAGACACGCAAACAGGCCTCCGAGGCTAAATATCAATTTATGAGTGAGCATGAGGACGAGCTGGACCGGATTTATGATGAACTGGTGAAGGTACGCACGCGCATGGCACACAAGCTGGGCTATGACAACTTCGTAGAATTGGGCTATGCCCGCTTGGGACGTACAGATTACAATGCGGAGATGGTAGCTAATTTCCGCGAGCAGGTGCTGAAGCACATTGTTCCTCTGGCAACCAAGCTGAAGGAGCGTCAGCGCGAACGGATCGGAGTAGATCAGCTTCGCTATTATGACGAAGGCTTCAACTTCCTGTCAGGCAATCCTACGCCTAAAGGTGACCCGGAGTGGATCATTCGTAATGGAGCACGTATGTATGAGGAACTTTCACCGGAAACACATGAATTTTTCAGCTTTATGATCGAACGTGGATTGATGGATCTGATCAGCAAAAAGGGCAAGCAAAGCGGAGGCTATTGTACATTTTTGAGCGAATATGGCACGCCGTTTATTTTCTCCAATTTCAATGGTACATCCGGTGACATCGACGTATTGACGCATGAAGCAGGTCATGCCTTCCAGGTCTATGAAAGCCGACATTTTGAAATTCCTGAGTACCATTGGCCAACCATGGAGGCGGCTGAGATCCACTCTATGAGTATGGAGTTTTTCGCATGGCCTTGGATGAATCTGTTCTTCGAGGAAGATACGGACAAATATCACTTTGAACATCTATCTTCATCGTTGCTGTTCGTGCCTTACGGTGTAGCCGTGGACGAATTCCAGCATGCCGTATACGAACATCCAGACTGGACCCCCGCCGAACGTAAAAGCGCATGGCGCTCCATTGAACGTAAGTATAAACCGCATCTGGATTATGAAGGCAACGAGTATCTGGAGCAGGGCGGATTTTGGCACAAACAGGGTCATATTTTTCAATCCCCGTTCTACTATATTGACTATACACTCGCGCAACTGTGCGCGTTCCAATTCTGGAAACGCATGAGTATCGACCAGACAGCTGCGTGGGAAGATTATTTGAAGCTATGTCGTGCCGGGGGAAGTCGATCCTTTACCGGATTGGTTGAGCTGGCTGGACTGATCTCGCCGTTCCAAGATGGCTGTATCGCCTCTGTAATCGGAGAAATCGAAGCATGGCTGAACAGTGTGGATGATAAAAAGCTGTAAGCATAGCTAAAAAGGGCATTTCGCTTACCTGTCAAAGCTGAAAAGCTTGCAGATGGCGGAATGCCCTTTTGTGTAAAAGCAACTTTAATTAATGTTTGGTGTTAAGTGGTTTAAGATTGGCTTCAATAGAGGCACGGCGCGATTCCAAAAATGGCGGTAACGCCAGCGATTCACCCAGAAACTCCAGTTCTTCATCCGTATCAAAGCCGGGTCCATCGGTTGCCAATTCAAACAGAATGCCGTTCGGCTCACGGAAATACAATGAACGGAAGTAAAAGCGATCTACAAAGCCTGAGTTGGAAATTTGCAGCTGCCCAATACGGTCTACCCACTGTTTGAGCTCTTCCTCAGTTTCAACACGGAAGGCTACGTGATGCACACTGCCGCGTCCTGGTCGCTCTTGTGGCAGATCGTTGCGCTCTTCCAGATGAACTTCGGTTCCTGTACCGCCTTCACCCGTTTCATAGATGACCACATCCGGTTGTCCGGCAACGGGGGAAGGGTAAGAGCCCTTTTTGCGGAAGCCCATAACCTGTTCAAGAATAAGAATGGTATTCTCCGCTTTGGGAATAGTCAGATGAACCGGTCCAAGTCCTACAATGCCGTATTCGGCAGGGACAGGGCTTTTCTCCCAAGGCGTGCCGCCGCGCATTCCGTGATCATGCTCATCTGAAACGAGGAAGAAGCGTTGTCCTTCAAAATCCTCAAACGAAAGTGCCAGGCGTCCCGCTTGATCCGTAATTTCGCCATGTTTTACATCCAGCTGCTCAAAGCGGTTTTTCCAGTAATCCAGTGCCTTGTCATTCGGTACCCGCAGGGAGAGCGCCGAAATGCTGTTATTCCCTGTACGAGTTTGTCCCGCATGGGGAATTTCAAAGAATGTGACTTCCGTACCCGCAGTTCCACGCTCATCTCCGTAAAAAAGGTGATACACACTAACATCATCCTGGTTCACCGTTTTCTTGATCAGCCGAAGTCCCATAACCTGAGTATAAAAATCAACATTTTTAGCCGCCGCCGCTGTAATCGCCGATACGTGATGCAATCCTAACAGTTTCATGTCATTGTCCTCCTTGGTTTTTATATGATTAGATTTTTCTAAACAAAATAAACAGTCGAAAAACTTTTCTTTATATTTATTATCTTGATATTAAGATATATTATTTTTGATTGTTTGTCAACTTGAATTTGCACTGGCTCCAAAGACGGACAAAAATAGAAATTCGAAATAATGCAAAAGCAGATACAATAAAGCCCGATATAGCCCAATATAGATAGAACGAATTTTATTATAAAAGGAGTGTACTCGATGTATACGGATAAGGATTTAACGATTAGGCCTGTTACAGAAGAAGACCTGTCGGCTCTTTGGACGTTAACTTTTAAAGAAGAAGCACCGGAATGGAAGCAGTGGGATGCACCATACTATGAACATAAGCCACTTTCTTTTGATGATTATTTAAAAGAGAAGGAAAAGCGAATCGGACAAGATGACTTTTGGATCATTGAAGTGGAAGGCAAGATCATTGGATCGGTTAGCTACTATTGGGAGCATCAGCCTTCCCAATGGCTTGAAATGGGGATAGGTATCTTTGATTCGCGGTATTGGAGCGGTGGGTACGGTACGAGGGCGCTTCGACTGTGGATCACGCATTTGTTTAATACATTACCTCTAGTAAGAGTGGGCTTTACAACCTGGTCAGGAAACCATCGGATGATGAAGGTTGGGGAGAAGCTGGGCATGACCCTCGAAGCCAGGCTTCGAAAGTGCAGATATTATAATGGAGAGTATTATGATTCGATCCGAATGGGGCTTTTACGGAAGAGTGGGAGCAAAAGCTTGAAATTTTGGCAACCACGGAGTTTGATATGGAGGTACAAAAAACATGTACTGGTTCATGTGACGCAGATTGTCAAACACAAGGTGGTTCTTGTGATTGTAATGTCACCTGTTGGTGGTAGCATTCCCGCATTAGAATTTTTGCTTGTTAAACGATTAAGGGCGGAAAAGGAGAAGTGTTTACATTTCTTCTTTTTTTGCGTTCTATAGATATGCTTATAATTTCCTCGTCTTTCTTGACTTTATAGTAAATCTGCGTCCATGTAGACGATCGAATAGATACCTTCATAGGGCGATTATGAAGACGATTTATGAGTTTCTTAGGTGATCCAATTCTGTGCCGTAATCAGCTTATTCTCCTTGATGGATGTCCACAGTTGCTCTTTCGCCAAGGTCCTATGTGTTCCTTCTGTTTTCTCATTATTATAATAAATTTCAGGGAGGTTAGGGAACGGGTACTAATTATACAGTTGAGTAACTAAGAAATGACCTAGCCAGAAGTTTTTGCTAGGTCATTTCTTTTCTTGACTAGGAGGTATTTATTCTGCTGTTCGCAGTCGTTCTACGATAGTTTTCCTGTCGCTCAGAGAATAAATAGCGAGAGGAAGACATATCCCAAGAGCGAGCAGAACAGGCAGCACGAGGATCAGCGGCCAGATAATAAATTTATAACTCATAAACCATATTTGAGTACTCAAGGGTCTCGCAATCAGGACGGAAAATAGGCTTCCTAATAAGATGGAGCATATGCTGGTGCCGAGCACATAGTACATCCCCTCATAAACAAGCATTGTTTTTAATTGTTTGTTGGTCATGCCGATACTTTGTAGTATAGCAAATTCTTGATGGCGGGTCAGAATACTAGTTAGAAGCGCGTTTGCAAAATTAATAATGCCAATCACCCCAATAATAATACTGAGCGTACCGCCGATCATCAAAATTGTTTTTTGCATACCTGAAAGCTCGGCAATTGAGGTGAATTTGGATTTATAATGCATCGTGGGCTCCTTTATTTCGGTATAGTTCTTTAAGAAGCTCTCCATCGTTTTTTCTTTACTATCGGATACATTAAAGGCATAACTCATCACCACAGGCTTCTTCACAAGCGTTTTGTAGATATTCGCCGGGAGATAGAAGTCAGTATAACTAGCAACGGCTACACCAGAATTGGATGATTTTACGCCAACATGACCAAGCACTGTGAATTCATGGCTAGTATACTCCTGGGCATTTGCTGTGTCCATATAGTTATGAAGAGTAACCTTTTCACCTACTTTGTATACGGATAGTTCCATTTCAGGATGATCGTAATTGTCTAACCAGATTCCTTCCAAAATATACTTTCCTGAAGCTAGCTTGCCATAATCAAGCTCACCATCAATTAATTGTAGTCGGTGAAGGGGGAGATCTTCAAGCCCATACACTGGTGCAGATAAGTTGCCGCGAGCGTCAGGAGTGACGATTTCCCCGTACAACTTCCTCCCCTCTTTGTTCTCTTTATACTCGACAGTGAATAAATTGCTGCCACTGTACAATCGTCCACCTTCTTCAAAACCGGGTTGTGCCTGTACGGCCTGAATATAGCTTTCCGTCGTTGCATTGTCAGGGCCTGTGAAATATTCTTGAAAATAATCAGCATGTGCAATCAGAAAGTCAGTGTCATGGCTTTTAGACACATACTTATTCATATCCAGACTTTGGGATAATGTAAAAGTAGTATTCAGTAGCACTAGACCTAGAGAAAGGCTAAGCAGCACCAAAATCGTCCGTTTCTTATTACGCCCTAAGTTGGCTCGAGCCATCAGCGGCATTTTAGCACCGTTAGTTGATTTTTTCAGTTTTTTCTTACCCTTTTTGGTAGCTCCGTCTACGTATCTTACTGCCTCAATCGGAGACACAGTCGCCGCAATTCTGCTAGGCTTATATGCACTGATCATAACTGTTATGACTGCAAACAGAGCGGAGCCGATAAAAATCCATGGGCTGGTGGATAGGGTTACCTCAGCATTTGCGTGCCTATAATTGTTCATAAGCAGCAGAGGGATAAGCGATTTGCCGACACCAAAACCCCCGAGCAAGCCGATGGGAACCCCGATTAAGGAAAGAAATAATGCCTGTCTGCGGATGATTCTGCTGATTTGCCTGCTGGTTGTGCCGATGGTTTTTAGAAGACCGTAGAAACGAATATCACGCATCACCGAGATTTGGAAAATATTATAGATGATCAGATAGCCAGTAAGCATGATCAGTAACAGACCAGTGGCTAGGGGAAAGACGGCTTCAGGGTTCGAACTGAAAGTGTTGGAAAGATACGCCCAGTTCACAGAACTTGCAATGTAGTTCGGTGCATTTTGGTCTAGGGAATAACCGCTTTCTGTAATCACTTTATTAAGATTTTCCCGCATGTTCGAGCTGTTATCGAACATGATATTTGCATTGATGGCTCCGGTCATATCATGATCCTGCTTATATGTGTAGCGTAATTCTTCGGCATGTGCATCCACATAAGCTTTAGAAGCAATGATTTGCCCTACGTTTGCCACGACGGCGGGGTCACTCTTCCACCAGCCGGAGAGGATAAATTCACGCTGTACCATTTTGCCGTGAACCTCAAGCTTCAAGGTCAATGGGGCGCCCTCTTTCAGGGGGATACCCAGTAACTGTAAGGTGCTAGAGTCCGAGATAACCTCATTTTCTGCCACCGGTTTGTGGCCTTTTTCTAGCTCAATCAATCCTAGCTTTAGCCCTACATCGTCATGATACCAGAACTCCGTTTTGCGCTTTGAAAATTGCTCGTTTGTCACCTTTCCACTTAACACGCGGCTATACGCTATCTCTTTAATAAGAGGGTGGTCTTTGACGCGATTAAATTCCTCATCGTTGATATATTTGAGAATACCCTGCCCTCCCCCACCAGCCTGTCGCATCGTTGCCTGTTGGAAGCTATCCATCGCGCCAAGCCCCATAGTAAATAGAGATGTAAATAACAAAGTGGTTAAGGAAATAGCGATAATCGCAATAATATTGCGGATTTTATTGGCTTTAAAACTTTTATCTGATAAATTACGAACCGCCTTACTGTTTTTTATTTTGATCATCGGGTCGCACCACCTACTATTTTACCGTCCTCAATGCGGATGATGCGATCTGCCATCTGCGCGATTTCTTCATTATGAGTAATCATCACCATCGTTTGGGCGAACTGTTGGCTGGATACCTTGATCAACCCTATGACATCCAGACTGGTTTTACTGTCCAGGTTGCCAGTAGGCTCGTCAGCCAAAATAATGGCTGGTTTCGTCGCCAGTGCTCTCGCAATGGCGACTCGCTGCTGCTGACCTCCCGAAAGATTACTTGGTAGATTGTTTAATTTGTTCTTAAGCCCCAGCGTATTCGTAATTTGGGTCAGATAGGCTTTGTCTGGTTGTTTCCCATCCAGTTCAATGGGGAGCACGATATTTTCGTAGACATTCAAAACGGGCACCAGGTTGTAATTTTGAAAAATGAAGCCAATCTTTCGTCTGCGGAAAATGGTCAATTCTTCATCTTTGAGAGAGAAAATATCTTTGCCGTCAATCGTAACACTTCCGCTTGTCGGTCGATCCAGTCCACCTAGCATATGCAGAAGGGTAGATTTGCCGCTCCCGGACGTACCAACAATAGCGACAAATTCTCCGCTTTCCACCTCGAAATTCACACCATCTAAGGCATGAACAGCAGTATCTCCGTTCCCGTAATGTTTCTTTAATGCCTGAGTTTTCAATAGGCCCATATACATTCTCCTCCACAAAAAAATGTCTGTATCGTAGTCATCTACAGTACAGACATTAACACACTGATCTTTCTACAATCTTTCTGAAATCTAACGGTATTGAAAGAATTAAGTATCCATAGAAAGAAAAATAGAGAAGGTAGAACCACGGCCGTAGCGTGATTGTACCTTGATGTAACCCCCCTCTGCAGCGATGATTTCTCTAGCTAAAAACAACCCAATCCCGACCCCCTCCTGCGTGTAAACGGTGGGGGAGCGATAGAAGCGGGTAAAGATCTTCCCTTGTTCTTCTTCTGCAATGCCTATGCCGCTATCGATAATATCAATTCGACAAAACAAATCGTATGCCATTACTTTTATATTCATGCTTCCGCCTGTCTCTGTATATTTTATGGCGTTATCCATAATGTTATAGACAGCTTCACTCGTCCACTTTAGGTCAAAATAAGCATGGATAACTGTGTCCTCCATAACAACTGAAATCCCTTTGGCATCTGCTTTTGGCATCATTTGCTCCAGTGCAGCATCAAGGAGCTTTTGAACAGATTCTCGCCTTGGCGCTACCGTGATAATCCCCGTTTCAAGCCGCGATGTTTTCAACAATGCCTGGATAAGAAAGTTAAGCTTTTCGGCCTGTGCAGATAGAGCTTTCACACAAGTGGAGGTATCCTGTGATAGTTCGTATTCGCTAAGTAGTTGGGAATAAAGCAGGATGTTGGCCAATGGTGTTTTCGTTTGGTGTGAAATATCGGAAATCAGCTCATTTATTTTATTCTTTTCAGCAAGCAGATTTTTGGAGGACACGGAACAAATGGAAAGAAATCTCACAAATTTAGCTTCTATTGCAGAGAGAACGGATTCATCAAAGACATCCTCCGAGAAGCTGCCATTTATCGCGGCATCCAGCATGTTCTCAATAGTTTTCATTGTTCTTTGGATGCTCCTGCGATAAAGCATAATAGCACATACAGCGGTGCATACAGCAACAACGGCAATTCCAATACATATATAGAGGAGTGTTGTCATCTCATTTCAACGCCCATGTGTAGCCCAGCCCATAAACCGTTTTAATATATTGTGGGGAGGAAGGATGATCCTCCAGTTTGTCACGTAGCCTTTTTATCGTAACTGACAAGGCATTTTCACCTACATACTCAGCCCCGTCAGTCCAGATGCTGTCTATCAAATGATCACGCGAAACGGTATTTCCTCGATTGTTGATTAGGATGCGCAACAATTTTTGCTCCGTTTTACTTAGTTCAATAGGTGTACCATTCTTAATAAATTCCATTCTCTCGAATGAAAAAGAAAAATTGTCTAGCTGAAAGGAATCGGCAAGTGGATACCTAGCTCTTTTTAGCTGAACGCCGACTCTTGCTCTCAGTACCATGAGACTGAAAGGTTTGGTGATATAGTCGTCAGCACCCATCTCAAAACCAGTGATTTCATCAGTTTCCATATCATTCGCCGTCAGAACAATGACTGGCAAAGCTTTTGTTTTACGTATATCTGTTAAAAGATCAAGCCCGTTTCCATCTGGTAAATTAATATCAAGGATGACTAATTCAAAGGGAGTAATGTTCAATTGTTCTTTTGCAGTAGCTATGTCATACGTTTGCACAAATACGTTGTTAGGTTCTTTAAGAGCAAGAACAATACCGTTACTCAAGGCAATATCATCCTCGACGATTAATATGTAATTCATCATGTTCCTCCTGTTTTTTTGATTCATCAAGTTAATGAATCCCGAATTCCAAGAACTGCCTACAGTAAAAATGGAAAAGAGGGGCCCCAAATCTTCCATCTCTATTTTACAGGATATTGCTCTTATTTGCTCATTCGCTCTTCAGACTATTCAGGTTTTGCTAGCACCTTTTTTGACATGGTTTATTCATTGCAAAAAAATTGACAGATACGAGTTGACTGATATAATTTATGCTAGTTGATTTTGATAATCATTATCATTATTGGAGGGGAGGACAGGGCCGAAGCTTGATACAGGTTGTTGGAGAACAGGCTCCCTTGGTTAGAACATGAAATTGCGTTATTTAATACTGGCTTTTCTGGTACTGGCCTTCGCCTCGGTTTTTATTGGTGTTCATGATGTAACTCCACTTGATTTGTTCCACTTAACCAACGATCAGGCGCAGGTGCTCCTGATTAGCAGATTCCCACGTTTGATCAGTATCATTATCGCAGGGGCGAGTATGAGTATCTGTGGATTGATCATGCAGCAGCTTACCCGGAACCGATTCGTATCGCCCACCACCGCAGGGACGATGGATGCGGCACGATTGGGTGTGCTGATGGCTATTATGGTGTTTGGAGCGGCAGGATTTTGGACGAAGATGCTGACGGCTTTTGGATTTGCTCTAGGGGGAACACTGATTTTTATGAAAATACTGGATAAAATCCGTTTCAAGGACCCGGTATTTATCCCGCTTGTCGGTTTGATGTTCGGGGGCATTTTAAATTCGGTGACGACCTTTTTTGCTTATAAATACAATCTGATCCAGAGCATTTCTTCGTGGATGCAGGGTGATTTTTCACTAGTGATGAGTGGTCGCTACGAGATGCTATATCTTAGTGTTCCTTTGGTTGCGTTGGCGTACATATATGCGAATCGTTTCACAATTGCAGGTATGGGTGAGGATTTTGCGGCCAACTTGGGTGTACATTACAAGCGCACCGTCAATGTCGGTTTGGTGATCGTGGCTTTGGTTTCCTCTGTTGTCATCTTAACGGTTGGGACGATTCCCTTTTTGGGGCTGGTTGTACCCAATCTGGTCAGCATGTATATGGGGGATAATCTGAAAAAAAGCCTGGCCCATACAGCGATCCTGGGCGCCGTCTTTGTGCTGTTTTGCGACATTTTGGGACGGGTGATCATTTATCCGTATGAAATTTCTGTAGGGCTTACGGTTGGTGTGATCGGGAGCGCGTTGTTCTTGTATTTGCTGCTGAGGAGAAGGGCTTATGAATCCTAAATTAAAAATCGAAATATTAGCCGCTGCCGCGCTTGTGTTGATTGCTGCTTTCGTGTTTATAGATCTTCCGCATACCTGGCATTACGCGCTGCCACGACGATTAAAAAAGATCGCAGCCTTCATTCTGACAGGTGGCTCCATTGCTTTTGCAACCGTTATTTTCCAGACGGTTACGAATAATAAGATTTTGACTCCGGGTATTATCGGACTGGATTCACTGTATATGCTGATTCAGACGACGATTATTTTTGCATTTGGTTCCGTCCCTTTCATTTCGACCAGCAAAGAATTGAGCTTTTTGCTGTCGGTGGGGCTGATGGTGCTGTTTGCGGGACTGCTATACAAATTAATTTTTCGCAAAGACGGACGCGGGATTTATGTACTTTTGCTGATTGGTCTGGTGTTCGGCACGCTGTTTAACAGTTTATCTACCTTTATGGAGGTACTGATTGATCCGAACGAATTTGCGAAAATCCAGGACAAGAGCTTTGCCAGCTTCAGTAACGTAAATACCGAGCTATTGTGGCTTTCTGTATTCATTCTTGTGCTCGTATTTGCTTATGCGTGGAGATTCATCAAGTATCTGGACGTGCTGTCGCTCGGACGAGAGCATGCGATTAATTTAGGGCTCCCTTATGGTTTTATCATTAAAAGACTGCTGGTTATCGTAGCGATTCTCATCTACATTTCCACGGCACTGGTCGGACCGATTACGTTTCTCGGATTAATTGTGGCCAATGTGGCTTATCAGGTGATGAAAACCTATCAGCATCGTTATATTATTCCGGCCTCTATCTGTGTCAGTGTCATTGCGTTGGCAGGATGCCAACTGCTGGCAGAAAGAGTATTCGACTTATCGACAACGGTCAGCGTCATTATTAACTTTATCGGGGGGGTGTACTTCCTGTATCTTTTGCTGCGGGAGAATAAATCATGGTAGAAGTCAAAAACGTATCCAAACGCTACGGGAATAAAAATGTGGTGGATCAGGTATCCGTCACTGTACCTAAAGGTACGATTACCTCCTTTATTGGACCTAATGGCGCTGGTAAAAGCACTTTGTTGTCGATGATCAGTCGCCTGACAGACAGTGATGAGGGAGAAATCCTTATTGACGGGCAGGCCGTGAGCCTGACCAAAAGCGAGGAGCTAGCCCGGAAGATATCTATTTTAAAACAGACCAACGATGTCAATATCCGCTTAACCGTGAAGGAGCTGGTCAGCTTCGGCCGTTTTCCGTATTCCAAGGGCAGATTGAACAGCGAGGATCGCAAAATGGTGGAGCAGTCTATGGCCTACATGGGACTGGAGGATATGAAGGACAAGCATATTGATTTGCTTAGCGGGGGACAGCGACAGCGGGCTTTTATTGCCATGATTTTGGCTCAGGACACAGAATATATCCTGCTGGATGAGCCGCTGAACAATTTGGATATGAAGCATTCGGTTCAGATTATGAAGACGCTACGCGGTTTGGTGAATGATCTCGGCAAAACGATCCTGGTCGTGCTTCACGACATTAATTTTGCATCCTGCTATTCAGACTATATTGTGGGGATGAAGGATGGCAGATTGCTGAAACAAGGAACGGCTGACGAGATGATTGATAGCCAGGTATTAAAGGACTTGTATGATATGGATATTCCAATTCAACAGATCGGTGACCACAAAATTTGTGTGTATTTCACTTAGGGGGAATATAAAATGAAGAAAAATATGATGTTTTTAACGCTGATACTTGCACTGGTACTGATCGTGTCAGCATGTGGCAAAGCGGCTCCGGCAACACAGGAAGTGGCTGGAAACGGCTCCTCTTCTGCTGCGACAACTGAATCTAAAACCATCTCGGTCAAACACGCACTGGATGAAAATCCGGTCCAAGTCAAAGTCAATCCGAAAAATGTCGTTGTGTTTGATTTTGGCTCATTGGATACGTTGGATAAGCTGGGTGTTGACGTTGCGGCAGTAGCGCAGCAGGATCTTCCTACGTATTTGAGCAAATATAAAGATTCCAAATATGCAAGTGCAGGCACGCTGTTTGAACCGGATTACGAGAAAATCAGCGATCTGTCTCCTGAACTGATTATCATCGGTGGTAGACAAGCAGATGCATACAAAGAGTTGAGCAAAATTGCACCCACCATTTCGTTGGCTGTAGACACCAAGGATTATATCAATTCCTTTAAGAAAAACGTTGAAACACTGGGGCAGATCTTCGACAAAGAGGATGCTGCCAAACAGGAACTGGCTACGATTGATAGCTCTATCAAGGCTGTACATGACAAGGCTGTAGCGAGCAAAGCTAAAGGACTGATTGTACTGACGAATGAAGGAAGCCTGAGCGCATATGGTTCACAATCCCGCTTCGGTATCATTCATGACGCTTTTGGCGTAACACCTGTAGACCCTGACATTAAAGTATCCACGCATGGACAAAAGGTTTCGTTTGAATATGTACAGCAAAAAAATCCGGATTATATTTTTGTTGTTGACCGTGGGGCTGTGGTGGTCGAGGAAGGCAAGGAACAGGTTACAGGTAAACAAACCATTGAGAATGAACTGGTAAAGAAAACCAATGCATTTAAAAACGGTCATATTGTATATCTTGATCCTAACTACTGGTACCTGTCAGGTAATGGCCTGGAATCCGTATCTGAAATGATCAAGGAAATGGATGCTGCACTGTAATGAATACATTCACATCATGGAGGACTGTGTAGGATGAAAGGTCATGTAGATGAAATTCCATTAGATGGGTACCTTGTACACGTCTATACACCTCCCGTCTCCGTGAATCATAATGAGCTGTATCCTGTGCTGTATGTGCAGGATGGCAGCTCATTATTTCTAAGTGGATTGGATGAGCTGGAAAGGTGTTTTTCTACGGGGAGGCTACCCCGTGTCGTGCTGGTGGGCATTCAGCCTGTGAATCGGCTGGATGATTATACGCCTTGGAAGGCAACCGCTTTAGTAGAAGGAAGACCTGCTTTTGGCGGTGGCGGAGATGCTTATCTGGCGTTTGTGGTTACAAAAGTAATGCCGTACGTCGAGGCAAGATATCCAGTACAAACTGGATCGGAACATACGGGAATGATCGGTGCCTCGTTGGGCGGATTGATTTCCATGTATGCAGCCTTCAAGTATAAGGATGTATTCGGACGCATTGGTTCGATCTCGGGCTCGTATTGGTATCCTGGTATGATCGATTATATGCAATCTGCATCTTTTGCAACTGTAATAGCTGGGACACACCGCTTTTATATATCTGTGGGGACCCGTGAAGGAGAAGGGAAGACGAATGTACAAAAAGATATGGTTCCGCTGACGCTCCAGGTGTGTGATGTCCTGCTTGCCCATGGTTTGACGGAGCATGAGGTACGGCTGGTAAAGGATGAGGGAGCAGTGCATAACATAAACCACTTCCGGCAACAATTCCCCAAAGCTGTCGCGTGGTTGCTTGGATAAAGCTTTTTATGTTGGTTGTAAATAATAAACGCCAAAGGACAGGAGTGACGAAATCTCCAATACTTTGGCGTTTATTTTATACAATCTACAGGTGGTGGATTTTAACGTACCTGAATTTCCAGGGGTTCTGGAAATGCTCGAGAATGTCCTCCATAATCAATGATTTCAAAAGTAAGCGGCTGCGGATACTGCTTATGGTTAGAGATTACGAATCCATTCAATCCCGTACTTGGTTCAGCTAGCTTGTGTCGCTGTCCCTTGCCGTCAGTGAATGAATTCGCCATTCGAAAATAGGTACCGCCTGAGGTTTCCGTAAAATGATAATTTAGATATATACGAAGCCGATGATGTGTCGGGTTATCGATATAATTGTCGAGTTTAATACGCTCATCAGAAGATTTAACGATGGTTTTTGTTATCGTATTAATGGTAATCGGTGTATTTTTATCAGGCTTCAATGTTAGTCCGAAGATATTAAGCCAAAGCTCTTTATGCTCTGAGAAAAAGCTGCTTGTAAAGTAATAGGTTTGTCCTTGCTTGGTTGTAATCCTGCGATCGTATTTCAGCAAGTCATCATAGGTTAAACGGGTAGAACGGCTAACTTTGTTGGAAACCAGATTCATAAAAAGATCCGTGTCTACAATCTCCCGTCCTCCTGTAGGTTTAAAACGGATTTCCACATCCGTTCTTAACGGTGTCCTGGTGAGCCGCCGCAGTTCGATGTGCTGGTCTTCAATGGCAACGTCCCGGTTGAGGTCCTTCACTTCGCGCAGTGCAGCATCCGGCCCTCGCTTCAAAGTCAAGGGAATGCTGAATTGCTCTGCCTTGGGCTTTACAGACGAGCCTTGCCGGGCCTGAGTCTGCCAGACTGCGGATAAGGTCAGAGCGTCGGGAATTTGCCCCGGCCCTTCAAAATCAAAGACCATGACGTTGGAGACAACGGTCTGATCAGGACGAGCTTTGCTGCGGGTATCCCAAGTAAAAGAACCGTTTAGCGGTTTGCCGTCTGAACC
Organism: Paenibacillus sp. TY11; assembly: GCF_059772165.1. NCBI lineage: Bacteria > Bacillati > Bacillota > Bacilli > Caryophanales > Paenibacillaceae > Paenibacillus > Paenibacillus sp. TY11. The sequence goes on from NZ_JCBAIQ010000012.1 coordinate 100,661, forward strand.
AAGCAGTTTGGGCTTGGTATTGCTTTGCAGCTGCAAGGGGAATTTGGAGCCTTTATTTTCAGCCGTATATAAAATAATAATCCTTTGGCTATCTGCAGCCATTCCATCAATGGTTACCTTATAATCTCCGGATATAAAGGTTTGGCCTACCGGCCAATAAATATCATGTGCTGCTGCTGCTCGAAGCGCCAGTGTAAAATTGTCCAGTTCACCGAAAATCTGACTTACGTAGGTGGGGATTTCAGGATGTCGCTGCACCGGCTTTGTCGCTAATTGCTGTTTCAGCAAATGCTGGGTTCCCCAGATTCCGCCTCCTATGCACAGGACGAGCAGAGCAATGGCTATGATTTTTAGCCTACTTTTATACGAGTACCAAAATCCTGTGCTCCGATGGGCTTTTTTTCTATTTGCTTGTTGCATACCGCGCCGCACGGCCAGATCTATCGCTTCATCAGAAATGCGTCGGGCAGCTTGTTTGGCCTCCTGTACCTGCTGCTTAAACAACAACTCCTCTTGATCAGCCATGCTGTATTTCACCTCCGTGATGGATTTTGTGCCGCAACTGTTTTAGCCCCTGATGCAGCCATGTCTTGATGGTTCCTTCTGATTTGCCAAGCACCTTCGCAATATCGGGTACAGTCATGTCATCGTAATATCTTAGCAGGAGTGCTTGCCGATATTTGGGCTTGAGGCGGTTCAAGACCTGCTGCATGTCCAGTTTGCTGTCGCTTACCATTTCGGCAATCCCTTCCGTGGCAAGAGAATGGATCGGGGAGCGTTGCCGCTTTTGCCGCTTTAGCTCTTCCGTACAGCAGTTCATCAGAATACGGATGATCCATGGAATCAATGCCCCGGGATCTCTTAATTTGCTGCATTGAGACCACGCCCGGTAAGTGGCTTCCTGAAGCATGTCCAAGGCATCCGCTTCATTACGAAGGTAGCTGTAAGCAATGCCGTAAAGGCGTCGGTTATGTCTGGTCATTAAGGTGAAAAATGCATCCTCATCCCCTTGGCAGGCTGAGTTTGCAAGTTCTTTGTCTTCCATGCGAACCTCCCTTTTTTTCATCTGCCATATCCGGCCAGTTCATGTACATCTGTAGATAAGGATGGATATGAAGACTCAAAACGTTTTATTTTTTTATACTGGTTACATCTGTACTATGTCTTGATGGACTAGGTTCATGTTTGGTTCAGGCCACTTGAATACGTATAATAAAGAAATATTCAATACCTGATGTTATACAACAATGGACGCAAGGGGGAGTATACATGAAAAAAAAACGTCTGGGATCTTCGGATTTGCTGGTAGGTGAGATTGGCTTGGGATGTATGTCGGTCGGTACGGAGGAGCAGCAAGGTGTTTACTTGATTCATGAAGCGTTAGACAGGGGCGTAAACCTGTTGGATACGGCGGATTTGTACCAGCACGGACGCAATGAGGAAATTGTGGGTGCAGCGATCCGTGGACGGCGGCAGAATGTCATCCTGGCGACCAAGGTCGGCAATCGGCGTATACCAGGGCAGGAAGGCTGGGGATGGGATCCGTCCAAGAAATACATCCTGTCTGCCGTTAAAGAGAGCCTGCGCCGCCTTGGAACGGACTACATCGACCTGTATCAGCTGCACGGAGGGACGATTGACGATCCGATTGACGAAACCATTGAAGCTTTTGAGCAACTCCAGCGGGAGGGCATCATCCGTTATTATGGTATTTCCTCGATTCGTCCTCATGTCATCCGTCAATATGTCGAACGCTCGAACATCGTTAGTGTCATGAATCAGTATAGTTTGCTGGATCGGCGTGCAGAGGAAGAGGTACTGCCTTTGCTTCAGGAGCGGGGGATTAGCGTGATTGCACGCGGGCCTGTGGCCAGCGGCGTATTGGCCGATGAAGGGGAAGGAAAGGCAGCCAAGGGCTATCTGGACTACGAAGAAGCTGAGTTACTGGACGTGCGTAAGCAATTAAAGGCATTTGCAGGGTCAGATCGCAGTATGGGGCAGACAGCTATCCGTTATAGCCTGTCTCATCCGACTGTCGCTGCTGTCATCCCGGGTGCAAGCTCATTGGGACAATTGGAGCACAATATTTCAGCAGCGGATATTGCGCCGCTAACCCAACAGGAGCGTCAGACGCTGCAGCAAATCAGCCGAGCCAATCGTTATGATGCGCAATACCGCTGATACGAGCAATGATAGGACAAGCGTGGTCTTCTGTTGCTCTTAGCTATAAACGCTACATTTCAGTCTATAACCGAAGTACACGCTCCAACATGTACTCGCCCCAGTTGCAATATATGAAAGAATCATTACAATATAGGAATAAGCCTCGGTTTATAATCCATATGTGAATATGGAGACGTTATAAATACACTCTAGGAGGGACCAACGAATGGAACGCATCGAATCTCAGCAGCAATATCAGGATTTAATTAACGGTGACGGCCTGACCGTCGTGAAATTTGATACAACTTGGTGTCCGGATTGCAAGACACTGGATAAATTTATGGACGGCATTATTGAGGAAAACGCGGATAAGCGTTTCTTTGCGCTTGATGCAGAGAAATTCCAGCCGATTGCCGAAGAAAATCAAGTGCGTGGCATTCCGAGTCTGCTCGTTTTCCGTAACGGCGAAAAAATTGCTCATTTGCACAGCAAATACGCCAAAACGCCAGCTCAAATCTCGGAATATTTGACTACGCTGGAATCCAAACAATAATCAGAACGCACGATAGGGATAGTTCAAGACTATCTATCCTTTCAGCAAAATAGTAAAAGGGATATCCAAGGGCTGATCATTCAGGCCACAAGGATATCCCTTTTTGATTATAGAGCATCAAACAACGGCTTATAAAATAATGAAAAAGAACACAGCCGCCAGCACGAAGCGGTAAATGGCGAACGAAGTCAGGCTTAGGCGTTTGAGTAGACCAAGGAATGTTTTGATCGCTAGCATACCGACAATAAAGGAGGTAATAAAACCTGCCGCGAAAACTGGAAAATCACTCATGGATAAATGATCCATACTTTTGATCATATCAATGCCCGATGCTCCCAACATAACCGGAACAGATACCAAAAATGTAAATTCAGCGGCTGCCGTATGACTTACACGTGCGAATAGGCCCCCAGACATGGTTGAGCCCGAACGGGAGAAACCAGGCCATAGAGCTAGGATCTGGAACATACCAATCGTAAAGGCCTGTTTGTACGTGATCTCATCCACCGTATGTGATTTAATGGGCGGATGGAATTTCTCAGCTGCGATCATCAGCAAGCCCCCGATGACCAGGCTGTACAGAACCGTTTCAGGACCAAATAAATATTGCTTGATTACATCTCGGAACAACACGCCAATCAGACCCGCAGGGATCATGGCTAAAATAATATGTAACAGGTTTAGACGTGGCTTGGTTGAGATTCTGCGTCTAAAATCAAACAGGCTTAGGAACCTGCGCCAATACAATACGACGACCGCCAGTACAGCACCCAATTGTACAATAACCTCGAATGTTTTGACCGTGTCATTCTCGGTGTCCAGCCCCAAAAGACTGGCTGTCAGGATCATGTGACCCGTCGAAGAGACCGGCAAAAACTCTGTCAGCCCTTCAATAATTCCCATAATAATAGAAGATAAAATATCCACTTTACTAGCTCCTCCTTACACGCGTGCAGGGCAAACGACCTAAGCCGTTTGCCCTGGAAATATGTCATTTCAGTAGGAGTGAACGCAAGTGTCAAGTGCAATGACAGACGCTCAGGTCACACGGTTCACTCCCGGGAAGAAGTGTCCGATTCTGCTTCCAATTCCGATGCGGTGGATTTGTGGTGTAAAATAATCTCCACCCGACGAATACGATTTTTACCCATTTCACGAATGATAAATTTCACATCATCTTCTATGAATTCCTTGCCCTGTCTCGGTTCCGGAACCCGGCTATACACCCACCCTCCGACAGTATCCACGTCTTCATCGTCCAATGTCAAGCCAGTCAGATCACTCAGATCGGAAAGCATCACTTTACCATCCATCAAATAACTGTTCTCCGTCAGTTTCTCGATTTCCTTCCGTTCATCCTTATCGAATTCGTCCCGGATTTCGCCAACAATCTCCTCCAAAATGTCCTCAATGGTAATGAGGCCAGAGGTTCCGCCATATTCATCGACAAGGAGAGCGATATGAACCTGCTCCTTCTGCATACGTTTCAGCAGTGTGTTGACGGGGATAACTTCCGGAACGGTCAAGATCGGTTGAATCAGGCTATCGAAAAGAAGCTCGGGGTTGCGATCATACTCAAGGAATAGCTGCTTGGTATTAATCATACCAATGATCTGATCCTTGCTGTCTGTCGCCACCGGAAAACGGGTATACTGCTCTTCGTGAATAGTCAGCATGTTTTCTTTCAGCGAGCGATTCGTAAACAAGCATACCATATCTGTACGTGGCACCATAATTTCTTTGGCAACGGTCTCGTCAAAAGCAAAGATACGATTCACGTAGCCATATTCGGTGTTATTGATCTTACCACTTTCCACGCTTTCGGACAAAATGATCTGAATTTCTTCCTGAGAGTGCGCTTCTTCATGCTCACTAGCCGGTTGAAGACCAAACAGACGAACCAGACGATTGGCCGAGCCGTTAAGGAGCCAAATAAACGGATACATAATCCGGTTAAACCACACGATGACTGGAGAGGTTAACAGGCTGACAGCTTCTGCTTTGCGGATCGCCAATGTTTTGGGAGCCAGCTCGCCGATTACCACGTGCAGGTAAGTTACAATGACAAATGAAATAATAAAGGCCAGGATATGTGAAAATTCCCCATTGATGTTGAGCTGTTGAAAGAGAGGCTCCAGCAATTTGACCACGGTCGGTTCACCGAGCCAGCCGAGTCCCAAGGCTGTAATCGTAATACCAAGCTGACAGGCGGACAGGTAGCCGTCCAGATTATTGACGACCTTTTGTAGCGCCAGTGCGTTTTTACGGTTCTCCACGACCAGCTGATCTACCCGGCTGGAACGGATTTTAATAATCGCAAACTCGGTAGCCACGAAGAAAGCACTAAATAAAATCAACACCGCAAACAAAAATAGACTGACACCTATACCCATATAATTTTCACTCATCCCTTTTTCGGTCAATTTTTTTAAGGAACTCCATTTTAAGTTCACTTGAACTTATTTTAAGAACTTAAAAGGAAATATACAAGGTTCATATGGAATCATAGCAGGTCACCTACCTCCAATTTACACGAAAAATAAGACATAATAGAACCCACACGGCTCATTGCTTCACTTTACAAGCCTGGTTTAAGGGCGTATGATGAGTTCAAATGAACTTGAAATGTAACAAAGGGAGGAAAGCAGATGGAGTCTTTTACCCTTACTCGCCGTGATATGGCCCATTTGCTGCTGGCCATGGAAGGTCGCCGCGAATTGCAGCCTTTGGCCGTTCTTCAGGACGCTTGGAGGCGCACCCATAGCCATCTCGCCCGCACCAGCAGTACCATGCCGACATTTTTATACACCGACGTGACGCCTGTGCTGGATAAAATCATCAAGGGCAAGCACAGTGCAGCCTTTTCGCTACAGGAGATCGTTTCACTAGGCCAACTGGTCGAATACAGCCATGTCTCACTGGCCTCTATGCAAAATTGGGTCAAACGCGACTTCAAGGAATTTCTCGGCGCTCCGAAGATCGGCAAAAAATACTCCGTCAACCAGGCGGCTATATTGCTCATTGTGGAAGATTTAAAATCATGTCTTGATTTTGAATCCATCCGTCAGCTATTTCATATCCTGTTCCAACAACCCGAAGATGATACGGACGATCTGATTCAGCCGGTCGATTTGTACGCCGCATATTCAGCATTATTTGAGGAGCTGGATGCGAACGGAGACCAACTGCTGGATGTGGCAGGAGCAGGGTATGCAAAAGAAAACGGGAATTCCGCTACAGGACAGCAGCGTCAGGAAGGTGCGACAGAGGAGCTGCTGATTCAGGCGGCTGATCAATACACCCGTCGTTTACAGCATTTGACCCCTAGCCAGTGTGAAGCGGTGCGTAATACTTTGCTGGTGGCAGCGGTATCGGTGCAAAATAGTTATTTTTTGTCCATGGCACGTCGGTATGTGAATGCGACGTTGTTTCTGGACTTCCAAGGGTAGATCAGGATTGGCGCTAGAAGCCGATCCTATTTTTTTTGCTCTTTTTCGAGGATTGTCTACCCTTTTGGAGACTGAAAAAGTATACAAAAGAGGTATATACACTCAAACGCTGTCAAAGATACAATAAACATATATAATCCAGCAATTGGAAAAACTTTGAATATCTCTTCCAAAGCATCTGGATACACACACAGGAGGTAATGGCATGTCCGATGTCTCCATCATCATTTGTACCCGCAACCGGATCGAAGACCTGACACGCTGTATACAATCTATTGCAGTACAGCAGCAATTGGAGCATACGGCTGTAGAACTGCTGATTGTTGATGACGGCGATATTTCCGACCAACAGATCGAGCAGTACCGTCACATGGTATCCGGATTGCCTCAAGGCGTTCTGAAATATTATAAAAAAAGTCGTCCCGGCGTTTGGTTATCCCGCTATGAGGCCTTGTCTCTTGTGCGGTATGATATTGTGCTGTATTTTGACGATGATGCCGAACTGGACGATAAACTCTATATCCGGCGCTTGCTCGATACCTATGATCAGGATGAAACGATTGTGGGTGTTGGAGGGATTGCAAAGGGACTACATTCGAGCCGGGCAGGAAAGCTGCTGGGCGTTTTGACATTTCAGATGTCTTCCTCCCTCGGCAAGCTCTCGCCCAGTAGTCTGGCAGGTTCATTGCTGCGTTGGGGCGAAGCAACTGAGGTTTTTGATACAGAATTTTTCCATGGCTGTAATATGTCATTTCGGAAGGATGCGCTTCGGGACATGAAGCCGTATCCGTGGATGACCAGTTATGCCGTGGCTGACGATTTGTACATGTGCCAGTTGGCAAGCCGTTACGGCAAATTGGTTATCAATCCCGACTTAACTATCATCCATCATGAATCCCCAAGTTCGCGCGACAAGGCGGGCAAAGTAGCCAAGGCTACGGCGATTAACCACTATTATTTTCTTGCCCTGAAAAACGCGGGAGTGATTCAGTATGGGGCCCTTTTATGGACCTTATCCTACTTGATGCTCAAAGAAACGCTGCGCCGCAATTTTAATGCCGCAGATGGATACAAGCAGGGGGTGTTGTTCATTCTGAACCCGCGTAAGCCAAAATATAACGAATATTTAGGCCCAGCGGTTCAGTAAACCGTTTCATACACATTTACAGGATAAAGGGGGAGTATGATGTTAAGCTTGTCCATTGCTCTGTGTACCCGAAATCGGGTTGACGATCTGACCCGATGCATTAATTCAATTGCCATTGGGGGAGCACCGGAGGCATGTGAAACCGAGCTATGGATTATTGACGACGGAGAACTGCCGAAGCATGTGCTGGAACGTTATGAGCGTCAGTTGGGCAGAGCGGGAATTACCTACCGATATCATCGCAAGGAGCAGCCGGGGTTATGGTTATCACGTGTAAAGACGGCTGAGCTTGCGCAGGGTGACATCATTTTGTTCCTTGACGATGATGTTGAGCTGCCGAGCAACTATTTGACTGAGTTGATGCGTACCTATGAGGCTTACCCGCAGGCCGCTGGTGTCGGCGGCATTGCACAGGGAATGAGTAACAGCTTTATGGGGACTATTCGTTGCTTGCTGTCATTCCAGCAGTCTTTGTCCAAAGGAAGGCTGTCCCTCAGCGGTCAGTCCGGCTCGATGTACAACTGGCACAAGGCCAAGAAGACGTTTAGGACCCAGTTTTTCCATGGCTGTAATATGTCATTTCGTCGTGAGGCGATTCGCGGTCTGGAGCCGGTACCTTGGTTGCAAAGCTATAGCGTAGGGGAGGATTTGTTACTTTCGCGCATCGCAATGAAAAGCGGCCCATTATACATTAACCCGGCGCTTACGTTGCTTCATCACGAATCGCCGTCCTCACGCGACAATATGGAGCAGGTTACTTATATGCGGGTGATGAATCATATTCATCTACTGCGTGAAGAGGGATCTGGACCGATCGGTTATGCAGCACTATATTGGACGACGTTGTATCAGATTTTGAGAGAAAAGCCCAAGAAAAATCATACTGCCATTCAAGGCTATAGAAGAGCGCTGAAAGCGATCTTTTCAAGTCCGAAGGAGCCTGTTGGCGGAGGGCAGTTGCCTGAACGCAATTCCAAAAAAACGGTAGGCTGATGGAGGTGCGTCAAAAGACGCAATGCGAGCATAGAGACGAGAGGCTTAATAGGAACAGGAGTTGGACGTAACATGAGCACATGGACAGCAGCAAGGAAAGTATTCACGGGTGACAGTCTCGCCAAAACGATCATGCGCACGAGCTTTAACAATTTTTTTGTGCTAATCGTCACGACCCTGACTTCCATCCTGACCGCACGTATGCTCGGAGTAGAGGGGAAAGGAGAACTGGCGGCGGTTCTGTTCTGGCCTACGCTGATCGGCAGTGTGTTGAGCTTCGGCTTGCCAACGTCATTAATTTATAACCTCAAAAAGAAAACAGGTACGACGGAAGAACTGCTGGCGTTGTCGCTCTGGATTCAGTTGCCTGCCAGCTTGTTGGCGGGAGCAGTGGCTTGGATATGCATGCCGCTGTGGCTGAATGGTTATGGTGCGGACATCATCCAACTGTCCCAGCTTTATTGTGCAGCAGCGGTACCGCTGGCGGTGCTTACGGCGCTCACGACAGCATTGTCGCAAGGGCTGGATCGGTTTAGCGTATATAATGGCCTGCTGTTTTACTACCCGTTACTGAATTTCATCGGTCTGGTGACACTGTGGCTGATGGGCTTACTCAATGTGCAGCTGGCGGGGGCAGTGAATTTTGCCGCGAGTTTCCTTGCACTAGTGTGGGCGTTCCTCCGTTTGCGCAAGCATATGAATTTGCGCGCATTTCGCCCGTTGACCAGCGGCCAAGTGCTTCGCCCTTATTATAGCTATGGAGCGAGGGTCTACGGGATGGAGTTGATGGGGACGCTGTCCACACAAACGGACAAAATCGTCATTGTGGCGCTGCTGTCACCCAAAGCATTCGGTCTGTACTCTGTCGTCTACGCCTTGTCTCGTGTGTTCAATGTGGTGCAAAATGCCGTCACTAACGTAACCTTTCCAAAGGTGACGGGGATGGAGCACAGCAAGATTGTCGAAACGGTGGGCCGTGCTTTTCGCATCTCCATGGCTGCGATGCTAATCGTCATTGTGCCTGCTCTCTTCATTGGACGATACATGCTGGGTCTGCTGTACGGCCCCGCTTTTCTGGAAGCATCGCTAACGTTCTACCTGCTGTCACTGGAATGTATCATCGGTGGCGGATCATGGATTTTGGCTTCGGCCTTTAACGCGCTGGGGCGTCCGGGGCTTGTGCTCTTCCGGCAAATTGTAGCCTATGCGATCACCGTCGGTCTGTTTTTTATCTGTACACCGATCTTCGGTCTGGACGGCATTGCTATTGCTTTGCTTGTAGGCGCTTGTATACGGTTGGCGTTCTCACTGTTCTCGTTCCCGATGTTTTTCAATGTTCCGCTATCACGGATCATTTTTGATAAAAGTGATATTACATTTGTCATTCAGACTATACAAAAGAAGCGCAGGAAGGGAGAACTGAAAGATGCCGAATTTGCATCCCATGGCTAAACTGAAAAATAAGCTGAGCGTCATTCTCGACGTGGTCCCCCAAGGTTCGAATATTATTTATGTCGACTATCCCGTCTATAATAACGGTGGGGATGTACTCATCATGAAAGGCACCGAGGCGTTCTTCAAGGATAATGGAATCCGTGTTCGTGCCCGTTACAGTGCTATGGATATCCCCGATCAGCTTCAAATTCCGGGCGACTGGATTATCGTGTGCCACGGCGGCGGCAACTTCGGCGATCTATATTCTAATCACCAAAATTTGCGGGAACGCATCGTTCGGGATTTCCCTGACCACCGAATTGTAATCATGCCGCAGACGATCCACTTTCAGTCTGAACAGAAGGCCAATGAGGTCGCTGCCCTGTTTAATGCTCACCCGGATCTACATATGTTTGTGCGGGATACACGCTCTTATCAGTGGGCTAAGGACAAGCTGAATCAGTGCAGTATCACACTATGTCCTGATATGGCGCACCAGCTCTGGCCATTGAAGCCGACTACGGAAACAGTGAAGGATGTATTGTACTTCCTGCGCACGGATATTGAAACGGTGGGAGGGCAAAAGAAATTCGATGACGAGGCAGATGCCGCCCACCGTCTGGACTGGGACACTTTGTTCACTCCGCTGGAAGTGAAGGGGATCGTTTATTTCCAGAAGTTTTACCGTCTGGATAAGAAAATCGGCGGCCCGTTGCCTACGCGTACATTCTGGTACAAGTATACCGACCATCTCATGAACAAGGCGGTTACGCTGTTCAGTTCTTACCGCGAGGTTCGCACTTCACGGCTGCACGGTCACATTCTGGCCTGCCTGCTTGACATGCCGCATGTGGTCATTGACAATTCCTACGGCAAGAACTCGCAATATTATAATACCTGGACACAGCCGAATCCGAAGGCGAAGCTGTTCAGCGAAGCTCCAAATACGTTGGAGCAGCCCTCTTAATAGAAAGAAAATTATTGAGAGGCGGCTTCTAACGCACTAAAACATTCAAAACCTCCTGATCATTAATTGGTTTAGGAGGTTTTCTGTTTCGTTCTATGTAGAACAAAGATATGGTTTAATGTGATGAACAAATAAGGCAATGAATATTTAATGACATGATCTAAAAAAACAGTAGCGAAGAGGGCGGAATCGTTCTGAAGAAGCGTAGCGGCCTCTATTGCGCCAACCTTCCCTTCAAATGTCGCTTTATTTTGACAATTCATTTCATCAATAGATATAATTTATGGGATAAAACTTGCAGAAAACCGGGGAATTCCCCATTTTTTGCAGCACATCACATGGCAGTACATCACATGAAAGTATATTTATTTAAATGAATCGAGGCTGACGAATGAGCAATCAATCGATGGACATGCTTCTCACGAAGGATATCGTGCGTGAAGGGGAACCGATTTTGCGCACAAAGGTTGATCCGGTATGCCTGCCGCTGTCTGAAGAGGACCTTCAACAGATGCAATGGATGCTGGATTATCTGAAAAATAGCCAAAATGAAGAGCTGGCCACCCGCTATGATCTACGCCCGGGTGTGGGGCTATCCGCCAACCAGGTAGGGTTGAATAAAAGAATGTGCGCTATCTATTATGAGGATGGAGACAAAACGATAGAGTATGCGCTGTTTAATCCGAAGCTGGTCAGCCACTCTACATCCATGATTTATTTGGAACAGGGTGAAGGATGCTTGTCAGTGGATCGTTACATACCCGGATATGTTCCGCGTTATGAAAAAATTCGCATTAAGGCCAATTTGCCGGACGGAACTCAGGAACTACTGACCTTCAGAGGCTATGCAGCGATTGTAGTACAGCATGAAATGGACCATTTGGACGGTATTATGTTCTATGACCGTATCAACCCGGAAGATCCGCATAAGCTGCCGCAGGGAGTGCATATCGAACCTTTTGTACGTTAATTGTTCATGATCCGTAAAGTGTGGTGACTCCGTTCGCCACATTTTTTTAATTTGCAAAAAAATATAGATATAGATGTTGCGAAGCTTTAAACTGGAAACATGTAGGTAGTGATGGAGTATGGGATGGAGTATATGAAATATACATAAAAATGTAAGCGCTTATCTTATGGGGGGATGGCATGTATCGTGGCGTACGGCTTCTGATGAATAATATGCGTATGCGGAATAAGCTGCTGTTCTCCTACGTACTAATTGTCATGATTCCGGTGCTGGTGGTTGGCGGCTGCGTTACTTTTTATTTGCGAGAGCAGGCATTGAATAGTGCGATTGCCCAGACGGTAAATAATGTGGAAAAGATCAAGAGTCAGACGGCGAATTTACTACGAGTGCCAACGGATATTTCAAATGGGCTCATGTTCGATAAAAGGCTGAGGGATATGTCGAACCGACGTTATTCGGGTATGGTAGAGCTGATGAATGCGTATCATCAATACAAGGATTTTAATGAGTATGCCCAGCAATATAGAGAGATTGCTAGCATCCGGTTCTATTCGTACAATCCGACGCTCGTCAATAATCTGGAGTTTATTCCTGTGAACTCCAACATTGAGCAGCAGCCGTGGTTCCAGACGGCCTTGAAGGGGACGGCGATTAACTGGTTTTACATTCAGGATAAGGAGGATAACCCGATCAATCGCCTGAGTCTGGTACGGCAAATTCCATTTCCCGAATACAATACCAAGGGAGTTCTGATGATAGCGCTGAGTCAGACCGAGTTGAATCATATGTTGAGCAAGGAGCCGTTTGAAACACTGATTGCGGATCGTAACGGAATTGTGGTCGCAGCTACTCGTCCCCAGTCGGTGGGTCAGACGTTGACGGATTTACATTTGGGCTTTGATGTCCAGCGTGCGGGTAAGGGTATATATGAAGCAAAAATAAACGGAAAGCCCTCAAACATCATCGTAGATGAGCTGCTTCCAGCCTCTAGTGTGAGCGGATTTACGATTATTTCGGTGTTTTCGACAGAACATATCGTGCAGGGAGCAAACCGAATCAGCCTGATTGGTGCTTTGTGTGTTCTTGCAGTGCTGGTTATGGCGCTGATTCTGATTACCATCATTTCCTGGCTTATTACCAAACGGCTACAGCGGTTGAGCTATGAACTGGGTAAGGTAGCTGCGGGCGATTTTCATGTGGTATCGAGTGTGGAGGGAAGGGACGAGATCGGGGATTTATCCCGCCGTTTCAACTATATGGTGAGTAGTATCCGCCAGCTCATGGCGCAGGTCTATGAAACGAGTGAGCACAACAACAGGCTTGAATTGGCGCAAAAGGATATCAAGCTAAAAATGATGGCCAGCCAAATTAATCCGCATTTCCTGTTTAATGCGCTGGAGTCCATCCGAATGAAAGCACATCTGAACGGGGAAGCGGAGATTGCAACGACGGTGCGTTTGCTTGGCAGGCTGATGCGCAGGAATCTGGAGATTGGCAGTGGCAAAACGACGGTACTTCAGGAGCTGGATATGGTGCGATCCTATTTGCAAATTCAGCAGTTCAGGTTTGGAAATCGCTTGATCTATGAAGTGAACTTGGATGAAAGCGCGAAGGACATGTCGATTCCTCCCTTAATTATACAGCCGCTGGTGGAAAATGCAGTCATTCATGGCCTAGAAAATAAAGAAGAGCCAGTTACCGTGAAAGTGGATATTACGATAGAACCAAGAGAGCTGCAAATTAAAGTGGCGGATGATGGGATTGGCATGGAAGCGGAGCAACTGACCCGTCTGCTGGCTCGTATCACGGGTACGGATGAGCCGGAAGGGAGCAGTATTGGTCTGCGTAATGTTCACCAACGTCTAACGTTGATGTATGGTGAACGTTATGGTCTGCATATTGAAAGCGCATTACAGGCAGGAACAACCGTATACTTTTCCATACCAAGGGAGGAAGAGTCGAATGTATAAAGCAATGATTGTAGATGATGAGCCCGCGATTCGTGAAGGATTGTCCTCCATTATTGACTGGGGGGATTGTGGCTTCCGTATTGTAGATACGGCAGGGAACGGACGCGAGGCTTTGGAAAAATTCGGAGAGCATCGGCCGGAACTGGTCATTGTAGATATTCGTATGCCCGGGATGAGTGGACTGGAGGTCATACGAAGCATACGTGAAATGAACGGGGAGCCGTTTCATTTTCTCATATTAAGCGGATATGCAGACTTTGATTATGCACGGCAAGCCATGGGCTTCGGGGTGGATGGTTATCTATTGAAGCCAGTTGATGAGGAAGAAATGACGACAGAGCTGAAACGGGTACGGCAAAGCATTGAGGACGAAAAGGAAGACGGCAAATGGGGGAGTCCGCCTTCCTATGAGCGTGATTGGATCGAAGCACTACTGTTTCCGGTTCATGGAGAGCAGGCTCCTGATGATGTGGAACGCAGCAACTCTCTTCACAGAGCATCCAAGGAAGCTGAACATCAAAGCGGCGATGGAAAACACGGACAACAGCTGGCGTTACCAGCATTGGACTGGGGTAGCTATCAGGTCATTTTGCTGGATTTGCGTATACCCGACTGGGATCGGCAAGCCCGGCAGTCGGCATCAAAGCAGCGACTAACAGAAATGTGCCGTGAGCAGGGCAGAGGCATTGTGTTTGAAGCCGGAATATATACGGGCCTATTGCTTCCCGCCACGTTAAAAACGGAGGAAGATGCTGTTCAGCTACTGGCTTCTTGGCGACAGGAGCTACAGCCGTGGGTAACGGAAATCTATGTGGCTGCCGGTGATCCGGTAGACATTCTTAACGATATCGCCAGATCTTTTGAGCAGGCGCTACGATTATTGGAGCGTACGTTTTTGTTCCGGGCAGAAAGGGTAATGCTTCCCGGTGATCTACACGAATTGGAGACTGTTGATGCTGGAATGGATGCATTGAATGATAGAGCCGCGGATGATCCCATACGCTATGCAGAAAAGCTGTACTATGCACTGGATATGGCTAATGGTGAAGCTGCGACCCGTGTAATTAAGGAAATGGAAGCCCGATTTCCACGGGTTTATCGTACAGAATCTGCAATCAAGGCGGCGTTCGCTCAGACATTCACACTGGCGCTTAACAAGTATGCAGCTGGACAGGAGCACAGCCGAGCCGTGCTGGAGGAGCACTCCAGCTTGATAACCGATGTATATGCTTATTCCACATTGTGCGAGCTGGTGGATCACTCGCTGGAGCATGTGTTGAAATGGATTGGCCAGACTGATACTGGTGGCAAAGAGATCATCATGAAACAAATGATTGACTTTATACATAGTCATTATGATGGAAATTTGCGACTCGAGTTACTGGCAGATATGTTTAATTACAATAGTGGCTATTTGGGTAAACTGTTCAAAAGTTATACAGGCGAGGCCTTTAATGCCTACCTGGATAAGGTGAGGATTGAGCGAGCAAGGGAATTGCTTGCACAGGGAATTAAGGTGCATCAGGTGGCGGGACGCGTGGGGTATGCGAATGCAGATTATTTTCATAGTAAATTCAAAAAGTATGCTGGGATGTCGCCTTCCTCTTACCGTAATCGGGTTCAGAAGAACGGAGGAACAGATGGCAGTTGATAGATCCCCTTGGTTTAACGCTATGAAGTCTCTCTTGCAGATGTCGGAGGAACGTCCTCCGAACGAAGAGAGGCTTTTTTTGTATGGTAAAAAAATGGATAGATCAATCGAAAATATCACAGTTATTAAGAAATTTAGGCTGTTTTCATAAATTCGTCATCGTTATGACACACCTTTGACACGATGTTCACATTTTCGATTCTATTTTATTTAAATTTATTCTATATAATGGGGATATTCTGAAGCCGGATCATGAAAACAATGGTGAAGGTAGCTGAGTGAGTCATTCCCTAAAAAGTGACCGCTGCATATGTAAGAATGTGAATACTATCACAAATATAAAGAAGGCTTCAGACTATAAATCATTGTTAAGAGAAGTGCAGGGGGAGGAGCAACATCATGGACGTATTGGATTTGGCACGGTTGCAGTTTGCAACCACAACGATTCTTCACTTTGTTTATGTGCCGATCTCCATTGGATTGTCGTTGTTGGTGGCAATTATGGAGACTATGTATGTTATCAAGAAAAATGACTTGTACAAAAAAATGGCTCAATTCTGGGGAACGTTTCTGCTGATTAACTTTGCACTGGGCGTAGTCACCGGGATTTTGCAGGAATTCCAATTCGGGATGAACTGGTCGGACTTTTCTCGTTTTGTGGGTGATGTATTTGGTACGCCGCTGGCAATTGAAGCGCTGCTTGCATTTTTCCTGGAATCAACCTTTATCGGATTATGGGTATTCGGTTGGGAAAGATTGTCCAAAAGTGTCCATTTAATCTGCATGTGGTTGGTATCTATCGGTACGATGTTGTCGGCTTTGTGGATTCTGGCTGCCAATTCATTCATGCAGCGTCCAGTAGGATATGAGATTCAAAATGGGCGTGCAGAAATGAAAGATTTTGCCGCTCTGTTAACGAACGAACAACTGCTATGGGAATTTCCGCATACGTTGTTTGCTGCCTTTGCGACGGGGGCATTTCTCATCGCGGGTATTAGTGCATGGAAGCTGATGCACAAAAAGAATATGGACTTTTTTAAACCTTCTTTTAAATTAAGTATTATTGTTGCATTAATCAGCGCTATAGCTATTCCTTTGTTTGGTCATGGTCAGGCTCAATATTTGGTGAAAACACAGCCAATGAAGATGGCTGCCAGTGAAGGTTTGTGGGAAAACAGTGGTGACCCGGCTCCTTGGACGGTTATCGCATGGATTGATCCTGGAAACAAGGAAAATACCTTTGAGATTAAAGTTCCTTTTGCTTTGAGTTTTCTATCCTATAGTAAATTTTCCGGCTCTGTGCCTGGTATGAATGAGCTTCAGGCAGAATATGAAAAAACCTATGGTCCGGGCGATTATATCCCGCCAGTACGTACTACGTTCTGGAGCTTCCGCATTATGATTGCGGCGGGGTGCGCCATGATTGCACTTGCTTTATACGGAGCTTATTTGACTTTCCGTAAAAAGTTGGAGGGTTCGCATCGCTGGTTCTTCCGTCTCATGATATGGGGGATATCTCTTCCATTCATTGGGAATACTGCTGGTTGGATCATGACTGAAATAGGTCGCCAACCGTGGACTGTATTTGGTTTGCTTCAAACAAAAGATTCTGTTTCGCCTACTGTTGTGGCAGGAGAAGTGCTGTTCTCGTTCATCTCATTTACCACATTGTATTTAATTTTAACAGGTGTGCTGGCGTTTCTGTTTTTCCGTACGGCTCGCAAAGGTCCGGATATCGAGCCACATCAGCAAACGGTCATTCATGACCCATTTGCTCAAGGGGGTGACACCATTGTCGCTAAATGATTTATGGTTCTTATTAATCGCTGTATTGTTCACCGGCTTCTTTTTTCTGGA
This sequence comes from Paenibacillus sp. TY11, assembly GCF_059772165.1. Classification (NCBI taxonomy): domain Bacteria; kingdom Bacillati; phylum Bacillota; class Bacilli; order Caryophanales; family Paenibacillaceae; genus Paenibacillus; species Paenibacillus sp. TY11. The sequence goes on from NZ_JCBAIQ010000012.1 coordinate 117,815, forward strand.
GGGCTTTGATTTTGGCGTGGGGATGGCTACAGGGTTGGTACCGCGTAATGACCAACAAAAACGTTTGATGATCAATACGATTGGTCCATTCTGGGATGCCAACGAAGTGTGGCTGATCACAGCAGCGGGTGCGATGTTTGCCGCTTTCCCGCATTTTTATGCGACCATGTTCAGCGGATATTATCTGGTATTTGTGTTTATTTTGCTAGGTTTGATCTTACGTGGAGTCTCCTTTGAGTTCCGTGGCAAGGCAGAAGGGAAATGGTGGACAGGAACGTGGGATGCTTGCATTCTGATTGGCAGCTTCCTGCCGCCGATGCTGTTCGGTATGGCCTTTGCGGCTTTGGTGAAAGGTGTACCGATTCAGCAAAACATGGATTTGAAAGCTGGATTTTCCGATGTGTTCAATGGATATACCGTATGGATTGGACTGACAGTGGTCGGAATGTGCCTGATGCACGGACTGACGTTTATTTCTCTGCGGACGATTGGAGAAGTAAGGGATCGTGCTCGTGTGATCGCGTCCAAATTTCTTCCGGTATTTGGGATTTTACTCGCTGGTATGGTGGTATGGACTTATTTTGCAACGGATTTATTTGCACGTCGCGGTCCTTTTATGTATGTTGCGGTTGCGGTGGGAATTGTCGCCTATGTGCTGACATGGTATTTCCTGAAGCAGCGCCGTGAAGGATGGGCCTTCGGGATGACAGGTGCAATGATTTTGCTGACCTTCGTTTCATTATTCGTCGGTTTGTTCCCAAGATTTATGGTGAGTTCGATCAACAGTGCTTTTGATTTGACGATATATAATGCAAGCTCCAGTCATTACACACTGAAAGCCATGACGATTGTTGCAGCAACGCTTTTACCCTTTGTGTTGGCTTATCAGGCGTGGAGCTATTTTGTGTTCCATAAGCGTCTCAGTGAGAAGGATCATTTGGAATACTAATGGATAAAGCATGGTTTGAATTAAAGGGCATTCGGCCAGTAATGCTGCTGCTGGCCGCCCTTTCCCTGCTCCAGGGGGCCGCTGTGATTGCACAAGCAATCTTCTTGGCAAAGGCTGTTACGATTTTATTTGAACAAAATCCGCTGGTGATGGCTTGGCCGTCGCTGGCGTTGTTTTTCGCGGCTTTTGCAACGAGGCATACGATGATCTGGCTGCAACGCCGGACAGCCGGCCGTTTTGCCGAAGCATCAGGCGCTTCCTTACGGGAGCGTCTGCTTGCACGTTTGTTCGAGCGGGGTCCGGGTTTTGCTGCGAAGGAAGGTAGCGGCAAGTTGGTAACGCTAGCTCTGGACGGGGTGGATCGTTTTCGCACGTATTTGGAACTGTCCATTCCTCGCATGATTGACATGATGGCTGTAACTTTACTTGTGCTTGTGTATGTTTTCACGTTAGATGTCATTTCAGGTGTGATTTTGACGACTACGATGCCGATCCTGGTGGGCTTCTTTATTTTGCTTGGCTTGGCGGCGCGGAAGCAGGCAGATAAGCAGTGGCGTTCCTATCGTCTGTTATCACATCATTTCACCGATTCATTGCGTGGACTACAGACACTAAGGTTTTTGGGGCGTAGCCGAGAGCATGGGGAAAGCGTTGGGAAGGTCAGCGACCAATACCGCACGGCAACGATGCGTACGCTGCGGGTGGCGTTTCTTTCCTCATTTGCCCTCGATTTTTTTAGTATGCTATCGGTCGCTTTTGTCGCGGTAGGCTTGGGTTTGCGCCTGATTAGTGGTTCGGTGGGTCTGGAGGCAGCACTTGCGGTGCTTATTCTGGCACCAGAATATTTTATGCCTATACGCCAGTTGGGATCAGACTATCATGCCTCACTGGATGGTAAGGAGGCTTGGGGAGCGATGCGTTCCATTCTCGGTACAGAGGATGAAGCGACCGAAGGAGAGCCACACATAAATTCTGCGGATACCCTCACGGGGAGTGGCAGTACGGTCAATGTTAAGGATGCGGATAACGGTAAAGGATTGGACATCACAGGACAAGATACCCTCGAGTTGTCCAATGTGTGCCTCCTTAATGAAGACGGTTCCGCGCGGCTTGAACATGTGTCTGCAAATGTTGAACCGCACATGAACATGATCGGCATCGTCGGAGCTAGCGGTGCAGGTAAAACGACGCTGCTTAGTCTGCTTGGCGGCTTTGCTGATCCTACTTCGGGCGAGCTGATCCTTAATGGATGCCGATTGGCTGGGGATGCTAAAGCTGAATGGCAGCGGCATATTGCCTATATTCCTCAGCATCCATACCTGTTTAGCGCTACTTTGGCAGATAATATCCGCTTTTATGAACCGGAGGCATCCAACCAGCGAGTAGAGTGGGCGATTGACGCGGTTGGACTGCGTGAACTGGTGGACGGTCTTCCGGGGGGATTGAATGAGCCTATTGGTGAAGCAGGTCGGACGCTGAGCGGAGGGCAGGCGCAGCGGATTGCATTGGCGCGGGCATTGCTCAGTAACCGTCCGGTCATTTTATTGGATGAGCCAACGGCACATCTGGATATTGAGACAGAATGGGAGCTAAAACAGACGATTTTGTCGGTTTTGAAACACAAGAGAATGTTTCTTGCCACCCATCGGCTCCATTGGATGCCGGATATGGACTGTGTCTGGATGATGAATCAAGGTCGTCTGGAAGAAGTAGGCTCCCACAAGCAATTGGTTGCCCATAAGGGGGAATATTACCGATTGTTGACGGGGATGTCGGAAGGAGGGAGCGGACGATATGAGAGCAACGGACAATAGCAGTCAAGGCTGGTTTGTGACTTATCTGAGACAATATTTTTGGGCCTTTCTGGCAGCTGCCCTTTTGGGCGCGCTGGCAATTGGATGTGCAGGCGCGTTGCTCTTTACGTCCGGTCATCTGATTACCCGTTCGGCCTTAAAACCGGAAAATATATTAATGGTGTACGTCCCAATTGTGCTTGTGCGAACGTTTGGCTTTAGTAAAGCGGTCATTCAGTACCTGGAACGCTTGGTAGGACATGATGCTGCGCTGCGCCTTGTGTCCCGTATGCGGGTACGCTTGTATCGGGCAGTGGAACCGCAAGCGCTGATGATCCGCAGCAAATTCCGTACAGGGGATCTGTTGGGATTGCTGGCGGAAGATATTGAGCAGCTTCAAAACATCTATTTGAAGCTAGTCCTGCCTGCGTTATCGGCGTTACTGATTTATGCAGTAGGCATCTCTGCGCTCGGATGGATGGATGGAACATTTGCTCTGCTAATGGCGCTATATGGCGGATTTTTGCTTTTTATCGCCCCAGCCATCTCGCTATGGACTTCGCTCGCCAAACGGCGAGCGTTCAAACAGGAACGGAGTAAAGCCTATCAGGAGCTGACTGATGCTTTGTTCGGCATGAGTGATCTGGTGCTGAGCGGACGGACTGGACATTTCCTGAGCACCTTTACACAGCGGCACAAAAAGGCTGCTGTGGTGGAAAATTCGCTTCGCCGGGCCGAGTGGCGCTCTCATTGGATCGCACAATGTGTTGTAGGCGGCGGAATTGTGATTATGACTGTGTGGGCCGGAGGGCTGGTAGCACAGGATCGTATTGAAGCAACATGGCTGGCATCCTTTGCACTTGTAGCTTTTCCGTTGTTGGATGCCTTCGTACGCGCTGGAGAAGCGGTGGTTCATGCACCGGAGTATCAGGATTCACTTCGTCGGTTAAAGGATTCAGAGAAAGATACACATACACCTGCGTCATCATCGCTTGCGGTTACTGTGGATGCAGGGCAACCAGCAGCAGGCGGCCCAGCAGACACTATAGAGGAACAGGCTGCCACTCAGGGATTTGGTCACGGAGGGGACCTGCTGCTGAACAGCGTAAGCTACCGCTATGCAGCAACGCAAGAATGGAGCGTGCGTGATATCTCCCTGCACGTACCGCAGGGGGGCAAGGTTGCATTGCTTGGCCGCAGTGGTGCAGGCAAGTCCACGCTGCTGAACCTGATTCAGGGAGCATTGCAGCCAGATGAAGGTAGCGTCACTGTCGCAGGGATACCCGTATATACAGGTGGAGCTTACTCCAGTCTGTTTGCAGTGTTAAACCAGCAACCGTATTTGTTCGATACGACGGTAGCGAACAATATTCGGTTAGGACGACCCGATGCTACGCTGGAAGAGGTTCGTGCGGTAACGGAACAGGTGGGACTTGGAACCCTGATTGATTCATTACCGGAGGGCTACGATACCCGAATGCAGGAAACGGGCCTTCGCTTTTCAGGCGGAGAAAGACAACGAATTGCGCTGGCGCGGATTTTGCTGCAAAATCACCCGATTGTTTTGCTGGATGAGCCAACAGTAGGGCTTGATCCGCTGACGGAGCATGAACTTATGCAGACGATGTTTCGTGTGCTGGAGGGCAAAACGCTCATCTGGATCACACATCATCTGACGGGAATGGAGCACATGGACGAGGTGATCTTTATGGAACAGGGTACCATTTCCATGCGAGGCAGTCATGAACAGCTGTGGCAGGAGCAGCCCCGATACCGCAACCTGTATGAGCTGGATCATCCGAGTCTGTGAAATAGGAATAGATTGACCTAAGCAAACTTATAGCCCTCAACACATTTTGTGCTGGGGGCTATTGCTGTGTCTTGCTCATTTCAATGCTATAAATAATTCAATCTCATTGTCTGAACTTTCTGGATTATATTTCTCACCCCAAATCTCAAAATCATAATCCTTCGGTTCATTTCCGGTATCTTCAATCCATTGGCCATATATGTAGTCATACGAATTATTAAGCTCCGATTCAAGCCCCTTATGTGTGAAAGTTACATACTTACTTTCATTTACAGTATGACTTATCATATTTAATGGAACCTCACCTAATTTACTTATTTCATAACAGATTATATTTGTAAACTTATCTACCTGAGGATTAAAATCAGGCTTCATGGGATAAATTTGCATTAAAATTATATTCTCATTTTTCCTGTCCCGAATTTCATCTTTTCTTTCAATTAATGAATGATAGATGCTCTTGCCAAGACCAGACTCAAATTCATTAATATTTGCTTCGATTCTGTAACCTGCAACATGAAAAAGAGGTAATGTTATTACTTTAGTTTCCATAAAGTCTCCTCCATCCAATAAGTTTGTCAAGTTTGATTATAACGAAACCCCAAACCATAACCCTGTTTATAACTGGGGTAGACTGCTTAAAGCTTGTGGGACAGTGTGAAGCAACCATAATATCTTTATTTTTAGTCATATTCCAATATAGCATCGATTTTGTTTGAAATCAGCAAAAAAGTTTATGCTTTGAAGGCATAGAGACCCCCTATATATCTAATTTTGAACTGATTTTTCCCCTAATTCGTCGGGTACCCGCTTCCGAGCCAGCAAAGTATGATAATAGTATCTAGAGATGAGGAGGAGCTTGTTATGGAATCTTCAACTGAAACCGCTTCCAACAATGGTGCTGTGATTCCTGAATCCAACCGGGGAAGACCGCGCAAGGCTCGCGGCCCGAAGCCTGAACGTGGTAGAAAAGGCTTGTGGGACAGTGTGAAGCAGCAAAAGTATCTTTATTTTATGTCCATTCCTTTCGTCATATGGGTGTTTGTTTTCAGCTATCTTCCGCTCTGGGGCTGGACGATGGCGTTTCAAAATTATAAGCCAGCCAAATCTTTTTCGGACCAGAAATGGGTAGGGCTGAATAACTTTATTGAGCTATTTCAGGATGAACGATTTTATCTGGTATTACGCAATACGCTAGCGATGAGCCTGATGGGGATTGTATTTGGTTTTGTTGTACCAATCTTCTTTGCAATTCTGTTAAATGAGCTGCGTGGTATGCTGTTCAAACGGTTTGTGCAGACAATATCCTACCTCCCGCATTTTGTATCCTGGGTAGTTGTGGCCGGTTTGGTCACCAAGATGCTGTCCATTGACGGAGGCATTGTCAACGATTTATTAGTAGCGCTTCATATTGTGGATGAACCAATTCAGTTCATGGCAAAGGGGAGCTGGTTCTGGTACATTGTAACCGCTTCCGACATATGGAAAGAGACAGGTTGGAATACGATTATTTATTTAGCTGCCATCACCGGAATTGATCAAGAACAGTATGAAGCATCGCGCGTGGATGGAGCGAGCCGCTGGAGACAGATGTGGCATATTACACTTCCGGGTATCCGCTCGACGATTGCCGTTCTGTTCATTATGGCGATTGGACATTTGGTGAGCAACGGTTTTGAAAAGCAGTTCTTGCTTGGCAATAGTCTCGTGACGGATTATTCCGAGGTGCTGGATCTGTATGCGCTGAATTACGGGATTAATTTGGGTCGCTTCTCTTATGGGACGGCAATTGGTATTTTCAACTCAGTAGTCAGCATTCTACTGTTGTTTACAGCGAACGGTATATTCAAAAAACTGACCAAAGAAAGCATCATGTAGGGAGGGAGAGGCGAAATGACGAATAAGGCATTTAATGCTACCCGGTCTGAAAAGCTGTTTGACCTGTTCAACTATATCCTCATGGCTCTGATCGTGGTGTTGACGCTGTACCCGTTTCTGAACGTACTTGCGATTTCCCTGAACAATTCAACGGACACGGTTCGCGGCGGTATTTATATATGGCCCCGCCAATTTACGCTCGAAAATTACAAAACGATTTTCCAGTACGATGGCCTTCTTCAGGGGCTGCAAATATCTATTCTTCGTACTTTGGTCGGGACGGTACTCGGATTGATCTGCGCGTCTATGCTTGCTTTTACATTGAGTCGGGTCGAGTTTCGCGCTCGTAAGTTTATTTCTACGTTTTTGGCGTTGACGATGTATTTTTCCGGCGGGATGGTGCCCGTTTTTATTTTGATGCGTGATCTGCATCTGCTGGGTTCGTTTTGGGTGTACATTTTTCCAGGCTTAATTAGCGCATTTAACGTGTTTGTTATTCGTTCCTTTATGGACGGTTTGCCGTATGCGTTGCAGGAGTCTGCCAAACTCGATGGGGCGAATGATTTTACGATTTACTGGAGGATTATTTTGCCGCTGTGCAAACCAGTATTGGCAACGATTGCTCTTTTTCTGGCAGTAGGTCAGTGGAATGCTTGGTTTGATACGTATTTGTATAATGGTGGGGCGCCGCAATGGACGACGCTGCAGTATGAGCTGATGAAGATACTGCAAAGTACGCAGCAAGGCGGCTCCAGTATGACGAATAGTAACGATATGGCTAAGCAAATGGCTCAAATTTCACCAGAGTCGATAAAAATGGCAATTACAATTACGGTTACACTTCCCATTCTGATGGTATATCCGTTCCTGCAAAAGTATTTTGTAGGCGGTATGACGCTGGGGGCAGTGAAATCATAAAAGCCGGGATTCCGGTAGTGAAATAGCAGTTATTTGCAGGAGAAGTCATCATAGGAATATAGGAGGATTTATACATGAAAAAACACTGGTCCAGATTTGCACTGATTCCCTTGCTCGCGGTGTCACTTACCGCACTCGCAGGTTGTGGAGGAAGCGAAAAAGCAGCGAAGGAAGGCACATCCAGCGGCACAGACCCGATTACGTTTAGCTTCTTCGGAGCAGATACAAGCCCGCAATGGAATGGAATGAAGGATGAAATAGGCAAGGAAATCACCAAGAAAACAGGTGTAACCTTGAATGCGGAATTTGATGTCAGCGGTGGAGGTGGAGATGACCGAATTGCTTTGATGGCAGCAAGTGGAGAATACCCGGACCTGGTTTCCCCTAAAGCGAATATTAACAAGCTTGTGGATGCGGGGGCCGTGATTGATCTGACAGATCTGATCAACGATCACGCACCGAATCTCAAAAAGCTATACGGACCCTATATGGATCGGTTGAAGTACAGCAATAAGGATCAATCCATCTATGTCATTCCTACGTATGCAGGTGTGGGACAGGAGAGTTTTGACGCGACGGGAGGATTTGAAATTCAGCATAAGGTGCTCAAGGAGTTAGGTTATCCAAAGGTAAGAACGCTACAGGATTATGAAAACGTACTCAAAACCTATGCAGCCAAGCATCCGACGATCAATGGCAAAAAAACGATCCCACTCACGCTGGATGCAGACGACTGGAGAATTATGATTACCGTAACAAATCCGGCCTTCCAGACGACTGGAGCGCCGGATGATGGTGAATATTTTATTGATCCCAAAACATTTGAAGCCCAACTTCATTACAAACGTCCGGAAGAAAAGGAATATTTCCGTTGGTTGAACCACATGTACAATGAAGGACTGCTCGATAAAGATTCGTTTGTGCAGAAAAGTGATCAATACAAATCCAAAATTGCCAGTGGTCGTGTTCTTGGTCTGATCGACCAGGAGTGGGGTTATCAGGATGCCGAAAATGCGTTAAAAGCGTCAGGTAAATCCGAAGCCAGCTACGCGCATTTTCCAGTTACACTTTCGAAGGAATACAAGGATCGTTCCTTTCAGGATACGGGCTTCACGTCCGGTTATGGAGTAGGTATTACAGAAAATTGCAAGGACCCGGTGCGGGCTATTAAATTCCTTGATTATTTAGCTTCCGATGAAGGACAGGTGCTAGTGAACTGGGGGATCGAAGGCAAGCATTATGAGATCAAAGACGGCAAACGCATCATTCCGGCAAATATACTGGAGCAAAAAACGAACAACGCCACCAGCTTCAACAAAACAAGCGGAATGGATCTGTACACGTTGATCAGCGGACACTATGGTGATGGTGTGAAGGACCCTACGGGTAACTACTATACTGCCAAATTCCCGGAGCAAATTATCGCGGCTTATTCGGAGCCGGAGAAAGAATCACTTAAAGCGTATGGCGTAAAAACGTGGAAGGAGCTGTTCCCGGACAAGGAAGAATTTGATGTAAAGCCTTGGGGCGCAGCCTATAACCTGACAACAGACAATGAATCCAACTATAACGTTACGTTCAAAAAAACGACGGATATTATCCGCAAGCGTATACCGGAGGCTATTTTGGCGCCAGCCTCCAATTTTGACACAGTGTACGACAACATGCTGAAAGAACTGGATGCCGCCGGCGCTGTACAAATGGAACAGCAATACACGCAACTGGTGAAGGACAGAGTGGAGTTATGGAGTGGGAAGGCTTCTAAATAACGAGTCAACTTAACTAAACTTTGAAATGCCGAAATGACAGAGCGCTTGTCCTAGAGAGTTTAATACAGGATCGGCGCTCTGTTTGATCTCAAAGGGGAGGGTTTGACGTGACGAAAGGCGAAAAGCCGCAGTCCCTGCGGTTATGGTATCGCCAACCTGCTGAGGTATGGGAGGAAGCATTGCCAGTTGGCAATGGAAGGCTGGGAGCTATGGTATTTGGCGGAATCAGGGAGGAGCATTTGCAATTAAACGAGGACACGCTCTGGTCCGGATTTCCCAGAGATGGCGTTCAGTATGATGTATTGCGATATTTGCAACCCGTCAGAAAGCTGATTGCAGATGGAAAATATAAGGAAGCGGAACACCTGATTAATACGAACATGTTGGGTCGCGATACGGAAGCCTATCAGCCTTTGGGGGATTTGTGGATTACGCAGGAGGGCCTTGGGGAAATTGCGCATTATGAACGGGAACTGGATTTACTGACCGGAACGGCAGCAGTCACTTTTCATAGTGATGGCATCCGCTACACCCGTGAAGTCATCGCCAGTGCGCCAGATGGAATCATTATGGTGTCGCTGACTGCGAATAAGGTCGGGAAGATCCATGCATCTGTGCGCATCACTACACCCCATCCTTGTGAAGACGAGGTTGGGGAGGATGCACATTTTGGTGATTCATCCAAATGGGATAGCGATAAAGATGATGATCCATCCGATGAACCGTCCAGGGACTTTATTACGTTGACCGGAAGAGCGCCCAGTCATGTGGAATCCAATTATCACGGCGATCATCCGCAGTCTGTCGTTTACGAAAATGATTTGGGGATGGCTTTTGCAGTTCAGGCGAGGGTTATTCCCGAGGGAGGAACCTTGACGGCGGGAGCTGACGGAGCATTGATCATAGCGGGCGCGGATAAAATCACGGTGTATTTGGCAGCAGCTACCGGATTTCGGGGATTCCACGCTATGCCGAATAGTGATGCAACGGAGTCAGTAGAAGCATGCCAAGTCACTTTGGACAGCGCGATTTTGCTGGGAAGTGAGCAGGTTCGACAACGCCATGAACAGGATCACCGTAAGCTGTTTGACCGGGTTGCATTAGAGCTGGGAGATGACACTCTAACCGAAGTGTCAATTCTGCCGACCGATCTGCGATTGGAACGTTATCAGAAAGGTCAGGCGGACCCTGGGCTGGAAGTGCTGTTATTTCAGTATGGACGCTATTTGCTCATGGGCAGTTCGCGTCCAGGCAGTCAGCCCTCCAATCTTCAGGGCATCTGGAATAACCGTGTGCAGCCACCGTGGAACAGTAATTATACAACCAATATTAATACACAGATGAACTATTGGCCGGCAGAGGTGTGCAATCTTGGCGAGTGCCATGAACCATTGCTGCACATGATTGGGGAAGTCGGTCATACGGGACGCAGAGTCGCTTCCATCAATTATGGTGCTCAAGGGTGGACAGCTCATCACAATGTAGATGTGTGGAGATACGCCGGGCCGTCAGGCGGCCATGCCAGTTGGGCTTTTTGGCCACTTGGGGGTGTATGGCTGACTGCCCACCTATGGGAGCGTTATCTGTTTACCCAGGATACAGCCTATTTGGCAGAACAAGCTTACCCGCTTATGAAGGGTGCGGCGGCCTTTTGCATGGATTGGCTCGTGGAAGGCCCAGATGGTTGGCTCGTGACGTCCCCATCCACATCACCTGAAAATAAATTCAAAACGCTGGACGGCGAAGATTGCAGTATATCTATGGGCTCCACCATGGACATGACGCTGATTCGGGAGCTATTGAGTAACTGCATTCAGGCTGCGGACCTGCTGGAATTAGACAATGAGTTCCGCAACCGCTGCGAGGAGACACGGAAACGATTAATGCCCTATCAAATCGGTCGTCACGGCCAGTTACAGGAATGGTTTGTCGATTTTGAGGAAGCGGAGCCTGGGCATCGACATGTCTCGCATCTATATGGGTTGTACCCCGGTCGACAAATTCATATTCGTGATACCCCGGAGTTGGCTGAGGCAGCCCGCATATCGCTGCGTCGACGGCTCGATCACGGTGGTGGGCATACCGGGTGGAGCTGTGCCTGGTTGATTAACCTGTACGCTCGGCTGGAAGATGGCGATGCCGCGCATCGGTATGTTCGCACGTTGCTGTCGCGATCGACCTACCCTAATTTATTCGACGCTCACCCGCCTTTTCAGATCGACGGTAATTTTGGTGCAACGGCGGGGATCGCAGAAATGCTGCTCCAAAGCCGTCCAGGGGAGCTGACGTTACTGCCTGCCCTGCCTTCGGCATGGTCGGAGGGACGGGTCAGCGGATTGAAGGGGCATGGTGGGGTGACGGTCGGCATGGAATGGTCCGGTTCCCGGCTCGTCCGTGCTGAACTTACCGCATCCGTCCCGACGGGAAGCTGCACGATTCGCAGTGCACATCCGTTTAGCGCAGATGCTCGTCAGGCTCAGCCTGATCCCAAGCACGGAGGGTTTATTTTGTCATGGATTTTTACCAAAGAGCAGGCAATAACGAACGGACATACGATTATAATTGAAGGAGAGGAAGAGACGATATGACCATTTTTCAATTTCCGCAGGACTTTATGTGGGGCACCGCAACGGCAGCCTATCAAATCGAGGGGGCTTATGAGGAGGATGGGAGAGGTTTGTCTATCTGGGATACCTTTGCCCATACGCCTGGCAAAGTGTTCAACGGTGATAACGGCAATGTAGCTTGTGACAGCTATCATCGCTACGAGGAAGATATTCGCTTAATGAAAGAGCTGGGCATTCGTACATATCGTTTTTCGGTGTCCTGGCCGCGTATATTCCCCAATGGTGACGATGAAGTCAATCAAGAAGGGCTGGACTATTATCATCGCGTAGTTGATTTGTTGAACGAAAACGGGATTGAACCGTTTTGTACACTGTATCACTGGGATCTACCTCAGGTGCTCCAGGATGCCGGAGGATGGGAAAATCGTCGCACGATTCAGGCATTTGTCCAGTTTGCGGAGACAATGTTCCGCGAGTTCCACGGTAAAATACATCATTGGCTAACATTCAATGAACCGTGGTGCATCGCCTTTTTATCCAATATGCTGGGAGTTCATGCCCCGGGTCTGACGAATCTCCAGACAGCCATTGATGTAGGACATCATCTGCTAGTTGCGCATGGTCTTTCTGTACGCCGTTTCCGCGAGCTCGGTACCAGCGGCCAGATCGGTATCGCCCCCAATGTCTCCTGGGCTGTGCCTTACAGCACTTCTGAGGAAGATAAAGCCGCTTGTGCGCGCACCATTTCCCTGCACAGTGACTGGTTTCTCCAGCCTATTTATCAAGGTTCGTATCCTCAGTTTTTAGTAGACTGGTTTGCGGAGCAGGGAGCCACCGTACCCATTCAAGATGGGGATATGGATATGATCGGTGAGCCTATTGATATGATCGGTATTAATTACTATAGTATGTCGGTTAATCGCTTCAATCCTGAAGCCGGGTTTCTTCAATCTGAAGAAATCAATATGGGACTACCCGTAACGGATATCGGCTGGCCGGTGGAGTCGCGTGGGCTGTATGAGGTACTGCATTATTTGCAAAAATACGGTAACCTCGATATTTACATCACAGAGAATGGGGCATGTATCAACGATGAAATCGTGAATGGCAAGGTTCAGGATGACCGTCGTATTTCGTACATGCAGCAGCATTTGGTGCAGGTACACCGGGCTATTCATGACGGCCTTCATGTCAAAGGATATATGGCTTGGTCACTTATGGACAATTTTGAGTGGGCAGAGGGATATAATATGAGATTTGGCATGATTTATGTCGATTTTCGCACACTGGTCCGCACCCCCAAGGAAAGTTACTATTGGTATCGAAATGTAGTAAGTAATAACTGGTTGGAGACCAGACGTTAAACGAAGAGATGTTTTGAAAAAGAAGCAGATTTAGTCCTGTCGCTGCTCCCTTTTGTTTGAATAGGAGGCCCTCCGGGGTAATAATAGCTAAGATAAATTACAGGTTGTTCTAAGTATGTAGAGGCTAGCAGGAATATAAAAATAAGAAATGTGCATACTGAAAAAAATACCTGACGAGGGCGTTTTAAACCATTAAACAAAAGGGAGTGGAGGGTATGGCTTCGAATTTTAGGAAATCAGGATCAACTGACGGGCAAATGAGCCGCACGGTATCTGTTATCGCTTGGATCGCCTGTATTGCAGGTATTATCCTTATTTTGCTTGATATAGGAAATTTAACTGATCGTAATATATATTTAATGACAGGTATTGGCTGCGTTGTTGCCGGAATTTTTATTTTTCTAATAGGGAAATCATTTGTCATTGCACGCAAGAAGGAAGACCAGGAAAACGGCCGCAGTTAATACAATTAGAAAATGAAAGAAAATATATAACGAAAACAACAACGTGGGGCTTCGAGCAGTGTAGCATGATAACTGTAAGGAGTCCCGCTTTTTGCATATATAGCTTCTTTGCGTTATAAAAATATCGTTTTTTATGTCATCTTTGAAGTAATAAAAGATTTTGAATTTGCAAGAGAAATTTTATTTTAAGAGAGGTTTTTCACAAAAAACGGACAAATAATCGACAATTTTGTTAACAATAAAAAAAGTGGCCGCTTTTCTGCTATCTTATATAGGGGCAACATTACAGGAGTTCGTAAAGTTTTGAGTAATTTATTATTTAAGGAGAGGGGAACAACATGAACAAAAAACCAAAAGCGATTATTGCGTTGGTTTTGACCGTGCTCACGGTAGCATTGCTCATTTGGACGTGTTTTTATGCTGGCGGAAAATACGTTGTTTTCGATCCGAAAGGACCTATTGGGCAAGCACAAAAAGAGCTGATCATTCTTACAACGGCATTGTCTGCGCTAATAATTGTACCGGTCATGATTTTGACTTTCTTCATCATTTGGCGGTATCGTGATACACCGGCAAACAAGGTGAAGTATCAACCCCACTGGGATGACAGCAAAAAGCTGGAGACCACATGGTGGGCTATTCCAATTATCGTTATCTGTATTATTGCGGTCATTACTGCAAGATATACCTACTTGCTGGAGCCTTCCAAGCCGTTGGCAAGTACACAAAAGCCAGTAACCATTCAAGTGACTTCACTGGACTGGAAATGGCTCTTTATGTACCCAGAGGAAGGTATAGCTACAGTTAACCAAGTTCACATTCCTAAAGGTGTTCCAGTCCGTTTTGAACTGACTGCCGACGCACCGATGAACTCGTTCTGGATTCCGCAATTGGGCGGACAAATCTACACCATGTCAGGCATGGCTATGAAACTGCATTTGCAGGCCGATCACGAAGGAACTTACTTTGGTTCGGGTGCAAACTTTAGCGGTGAGCATTTTGGACAAATGCGTTTTGATGTAGAAGTCCAGTCGGATGAAGAGTATAAAAACTGGGTCGCTGACATCAAGAAGCAGTCTAAGCCGCTGACGAAAGACGGCTATTTGGCGCTTGCAAAACCAGGTTTGTCCCAGCCTGATGAGTATTCTTCGATTCCAGATGGCTTGTTCAAAGAGATTGTCAACAAGTATGTAGTGGAAGGGGCTCCTAACCCCCATGCTGGACATGGCGGAGCTACATCCACAGAAGATTCAACCAAGTCCGGCACAGAAGATCATGCTGGAATGGACATGAGTCATATGAATATGAGCGGACACAATTAAATGATTATAGGGAAGGAGGCCCCCAATGCTTGACAAAATAAAAGAGTTTGCATCCACTTTCTTCGTTACTGGAGATCCGATGATCTATGGAGCGGACGTTTCTATCGCACTAGCAACGATCGGGATCGTGTTTGTGCTCACTTATTTCAAAAAATGGGGCTGGCTTTGGAAAAACTGGTTGACTACCGTTGACCATAAAAAAGTCGGTATTATGTATATTCTTGCGGCCATCTTGATGTTATTCCGCGGAGGCGTGGATGCATTATTGATGCGTATTCAACTTGCTACACCGGATGTTACACTCCTGCATCCTGAGCATTACAACCAGATTTTCACAACACATGGCACGATCATGATCTTGTTTATGGCGATGCCGTTGATGTTTGGTTTGTTTAACATCGCCGTACCCCTTCAAATTGGTGCGCGTGACGTTGCGTTTCCTTTCCTGAACGCATTGAGCTTCTGGCTTTTCTTTATGGGAGCGATGTTGTTCAACCTGTCCTTCGTTATCGGCGGTTCGCCAGACGCAGGCTGGTTGAGTTATCCACCGCTTTCAGAACTGCAATTTAGTCCCGGCGTCGGTCAGAACTTCTATATCTGGGGTATTCAGATTTCTGGTATAGGTTCATTGGCTACGGGTATCAACTTCATTGTTACCATTATCAAAATGCGTGCACCTGGTATGACTTGGATGAAGATTCCTGTCTTTACGTGGTCCGTATTTTCATCATGTGTTATTATCATTTTCGCGTTTCCAATTCTGACGGTTACTTTAGCACTGCTATTCCTTGACCGCTTCGGAGGAGGACACTTCTTTACCCTTGATTTCGGCGGTAACCCGATGATGTATATCAACTTGATCTGGATGTGGGGTCACCCTGAGGTATACATTGTAGTTTTGCCTGCCTTCGGTATTTATTCCGAGGTCATCAGCGTGTTCTCCAAAAAGAAATTGTTTGGATACAAGTCCATGGTTTACGCCATGTTCATTATTGCTATCTTGTCCTTCTTCACCTGGGCGCATCACTTCTTCACGATGGGATCAGGGGCAGATGTTAATGCATTCTTTGCGATTTCGACGATGGTTATCGCAATACCGACAGGGGTTAAAGTATTTAACTGGCTGTTCACGATGTATCGGGGTAAGATCACATTCAAGACCCCTATGATGTGGTCAATTGCTTTTATTCCGAACTTCCTGATTGCAGGTTTGACGGGCGTAATGTTGTCTGTAGCGCCTGCAGACTTCCAGTTCCATAACAGTTACTTCCTGATCGCTCACTTTCACTCCGCTTTGATCGGTGGTGTAGTGTTCGGTTACTTGGCAGGTCTGTACTATTGGTGGCCTAAAATGTTCGGTTTCACATTGCCTGAAACGCCTGGTAAATGGGCTTTCTGGTTCTGGAACATCGGTTTCTATGTATGCTTTATTCCGCAATATTCCCTTGGTCTGATGGGTATGACGCGTCGTCTGAGCACTTATGGCTGGGATACCGGCTGGCAGCCGCTTAACCTCGTTTCGACCGTTGGGGCATTCCTGATGGGGATTGGTTTCTTGTTCCAGGTTCTTCAAATTCTTCTGGGTATCAAGAATTACCGCAAGCTGAAGGATACAACAGGTGACCCTTGGGGTGGTCATACGTTGGAATGGTCGATTCCTTCACCTGCACCGGAATACAATTTTGCTACCATTCCGCAAGTAGAAGAACGCGATGACTGGTGGGCAGAAAAAGATAAACGTGCAAAAGGTATTTTCAGAAAGCAACCGCCAATTGAAGCGATTCATATGCCGAAAAACTCGGCGATTCCATTCATTATGTCGGTATTCTTTTTCATTGCAGGTTTCGGGTTCGTATTCGGATGGTCGTTCTTCTATATTCCAGGGCTGATCGGTGTGGCAATTTGTATGATTTGTCGTTCGTTCTTCTCTTATGATGGCGACTACTATATCCCTGCGGATGAAGTAAAACGCACGGAAGCGGCAATAAGGGGGTCTGTATAATGGCACAAGCTGCAGCACACCAAAGCCATGATCATGACCACGGGCATCACGATCCGCAAGAATTGAAGATGCTTGGTTTTTGGATCTTCCTCGTAACGGACGTGATCCTGTTCAGTACCTTGTTCGCAACCTACGTCGTCCTTCGGAACAACACAGCCGGAGGACCGGGTGGCGCAGAGCTGTTTAACATGACGGGCGTTATTATTGAAACGTTCCTCTTGCTCACGAGCAGCTTCACAAGTGGTCTGGCTGTGTTGGCTATGAACAAAGGAAGCATGAAGGGATTAATCAACTGGTTAATCGTGACGGCGATCCTGGGTCTTGGTTTTATCGGTTTTGAGGTTTACGAGTTTGTTGAGATTGTACACGAAGGAGCCAATTTTGGAACCAGTGCGTTCTTGTCGGCATTCTTCACTTTGGTCGGAACGCACGGACTTCACGTTTCATTAGGTCTGGTTTGGATGATTGGACTCATGTTCCAGTTGAAAAAACGCGGGCTTACTTCAGAGACGAAGGGCAAAGTTTCGGCATTGAGCTTGTACTGGCACTTTTTGGACGCTGTCTGGATCTTCTTGCTGACAGTCGTCTATTTGATGGGGGTGATGTAGATGGCACAGCATCAATCAGGAGCGGGTTCGCATGGTCATGATGATTCTCACGGTTCAGTGAAATCCTATGTTATCGGATTTATTCTGTCCATCGTACTGACCATCATTCCTCTCGGTGTGGTTATGAATCATATGTTGAGTCGCACTTCGACCATGGTTGTTATTTTAGCCGCGGCAGTACTGCAATTTCTGGTTCAGCTTTTCTTCTTCATGCACATCCGTGAAAGCAATGGACCACGCTGGAATGTCATGACTTTGATTTTCGGTGTAGTTATCCTGTTGACCGTCGTTGGTGGTTCTGTATGGATTATGGAATACAACATGGTAGCACACTAATAAGTCAGGATTTTGCAAAATTCGATTCCAGTCACTCCTAAGTGCAAAATATAGACGAACTAAACCATTTCGATCTATATTTTGTTCATTGGAAGTCGCTTATTGGATTTTTGCAAAATCACTCAAGTACAAACTAATTAGGTAAGAGGAAGCGGACATAGAGCTGCTTCCTCTTTTTTTTGTATTAAGCATATTGGAATTATAAACTGTGGCTGCTTGAACTCAAGTTTACATATGTGTAAAATGGAATTGTATAACAGTGGAGTAAAAACGATAATACTAGTGGAGAGCGGAGGAAAAAGTAATGAATACAGAATTACTGTTTAAACCTTTTAAGGCAGGTAATTTATCTCTTCCCAATCGGATTGTTATGGCGCCAATGACACGGAATTTTTCTCCTCAAGGTATTCCAGGGCCTGACGTGGCCGCGTATTATCGTCGCCGTGCGGAAAATGCGGTTGGATTGATTATTACGGAGGGAACTGCTATTAATCATCCCGCAGCAGTGGAGCATACAAGTATTCCTAACTTTTATGGTGAGGGATTGAAGGGGTGGGCTAAGGTAGTAGAGGAGGTCCATGCGGTAGGTGGCAAGATTATACCGCAACTCTGGCATGTAGGTACGGCCCGGAAAATAGGCGCGGATAATCAACCGAATCCCGAGGCATTACCCGTTGGTCCGTCCGGTATCTCACCCGCCGGTGAAAAGGTAGTTAAGCCGTTGACGGAGGCAGAGATTGTGGATATTATCGCAGCCTATGCCCAGGCCGCTGCTGATGCCCAGCGAGTGGGTTTTGACGGCATTGAACTTCACGGAGCACACGGCTATTTAATTGATCAATTTTTCTGGGACAAAACCAACAAGCGCACCGATCAATATGGAGGCAATTTAGCCCAACGTACTCGGTTTGCGGTGGAGGTCATTGAGGCTTGTCGTCGTGCAGTGGGGCCGGATTTCCCAATTGTACTGCGATTCTCCCAGTGGAAGATGTACCACTATGAAGACAAGCTGGCACAGACACCACAGGAACTTGAACAGTTTCTCGCTCCATTGGTAAAAGCCGGGGTGGATGTATTCCATTGCTCAAGCCGCCGTTTTTGGGAACCGGAATTTGAAGGGTCTGATCTAAACCTGGCAGCTTGGACCAAAAAGATAACAGGCAAGCCAGTTATTACTGTGGGCTCCATTGGTTTGGAGAAGGCCTTTTTGAGTGATTTGGAAAAAAATAATAATCGTCAGACCGATCAATCAAGTAGTGTAGAGGCAAGATTAGAACAACTCGTGGGACAAGTAGAACGAGAGGAAGCTGATCTGGTTGCGGTTGGACGTGCTTTGCTGGTTGATCCGGCGTTTGCGGTGAAGTTACGTGATCAACAGATAGAAGAAATTATCCCTTACAGTGATGAAGTATTAAAGACGTTGAATTAAGCTTTATGTAGTGTAAAGCTATAGCTTTAGGCAAGCATTGAGACTTGGAAATTTTCTGTTACAGGGCAAGCTGTAATATAAGCTATTCGTAAATTCTACGAATTTGCTATAATAGGAGCATCAAGTCGAAATACACGGGGTGAAAAAGATGAATTCTGAAACGGAAGCTTTGGATTGCGAGCCGGCTTGTCACGGTTCAGATCAGGAAATCGAGCGCATAAAATCTTCCCTTGTTGAGGATTCCATCGCATACAAAATGTCGGAGCTGTTTAAAGCACTGGGTGACCCGACACGGATCAAGCTGATTTATGCCCTGGCACAAAAAGAACTGTGTGTTCATGATCTGACCCAGGTGTTGAACATGGGACAATCTGCGGTATCCCACCAGCTTCGTTATTTGCGCAATCTGCGTATTGTCAAACGACGCAAGGAAGGCAAGACGGTGTTTTATTCGCTGGATGATAATCATGTGGAGCAGATCTTTTTGCAAACTCATCAGCACATATCACATCAATGATTTTGGATAAAACAACAGCAGGGCGCCAAGCGATTGGCGCTCTTTTGGTGTTTGTCCGTTGAAGTCGATTTTTTCGGCAAAAACGGGCTAGAGTCATTGACTTTTGACCCTGATCCTGAATATAATGGCCTTAACAAATAATATATGAACAGTTGCTCATATATAGTTAATTGGAGGCCGATGATTATGGATGCTCTAAAAAGAACGGAACGGCATGAATGGATTTTGGAAGGTTTGGATTGCGCCAACTGTGCTCTAAAGATTGAAAATGGAGTCAGTAAAATAGAAGGTGTTCTTGATTGCTCGGTCAATTTTGTTACGAAAACGTTGACGATGACCACAAGTTCGGATCAAAAAGAAGAGGTTTTTCGCCAGACGGAACGGAAGGTTCACAGACTTGAGCCTCATGTTCGAATGGTTGTAAAAAGTGCCCGTGGACGCCTGCGTGAAGACGGTCGAAGCGATGCTTGTGCAGTACAGGCAGGCAGCACAGAGGATTGCGCATGCGGTCATGAGCATGATGGTAAAGGACATACACACGAAGGCGGGCAACATGCCGCTCACAGCCACGTCAGTCGTAGTCATGCACATGGTGAGCAAGCCCATACGCACGATGGACACGACCACGGCGATCATGCACACGAGCATCACAACCACCATGCAGCGTACGATCATGGTGAAGCCACCCATGCTCATTCACATTCGCATGGAGATGATAGCCACGCTGGGCATACGCATGATCACGGTACAGTCGGTATGCGCCGCATGATTGCACGCTTGGCTATTGGTGCAGTCGTTGCGGCTGTTGCCTGGTGGCTACCTGTCGAAGGTGTGGGCAAGCTGGCCCTATTTTTACTGGCATATATCATCGTTGGCGGTGATGTTGTCTTGCAGGCTGCACGCAGTTTGGTGCGTGGAATGGCCTTTGACGAGTACTTCCTGATGACGCTGGCTACTGTTGGCGCATTTGCGATTGGGGAATACCCCGAAGGTGTAGCTGTCATGTTCTTTTATCAAATCGGAGAGCTATTCCAAGGCATTGCAGTTAACCGTTCACGTAAATCCATCAGTGATCTAATGGATATTAGACCGGACTATGCCAACCTGAAGACGGCTGACTCCGTACGTAGGGTGTCCCCAGAAGACGTTCGCATTGGTGATCTGATTGTAATTAAACCAGGGGAAAAGATTCCGCTGGACGGTAAGGTTGTAGATGGTAAATCGCATGTGGATACCTCGGCGTTGACTGGTGAATCGGTGCCTCGTACCGTAGAACCGGGAAGCAGCGTGTTGAGTGGATTTATTAATACGAACGGACTTCTGACTGTAGAAGTTAGCAAAGAATTTAGTGAATCCGCGGTCTCTAAAATTTTGGAATTGGTGCAAAATGCGAGTGCCAAAAAAGCGCCGACTGAAAAGTTTATCACGAAATTTTCCAGATACTATACTCCAGTAGTGGTTATTGTCGCGCTGTTGCTGGCGGTTGTTCCACCGCTTGTTGTACCGGGTGCACAGTTTGCAGATTGGGTATACCGTGCGCTTGTTTTCCTCGTCATTTCTTGTCCATGTGCGCTGGTAGTATCTATTCCACTGGGCTTCTTCGGCGGAATCGGGGCAGCTTCCCGTTCAGGTGTACTGATCAAGGGCGGGAATTATCTTGAAGCTTTGAATCATGTAAAATACGCTGTTTTTGATAAAACAGGTACACTCACCAAAGGGGTTTTCCGCGTGACAGGAATTTATCCTGCCGGGGATTTTTCAAAAGAAACCCTGCTCGAAACCGCCGCATTGGCGGAGCTGCATTCCACACATCCCATTGCTGCGTCTTTGCGTGAATCCTACGGTAAAGAACTCAGAGCAGAACGGGTTCAGCAATATAGTGAAATATCCGGTCACGGGATTCAGGCACAGATAGATGGACATCTAGTATTGGCCGGGAACGCCAAGCTGATGGAGCGGGAGCACGTTGCATTTAAAGATACACAGGAGACAGCACTAGATGAAGGAACGGTCGTACATGTGGCTGTAGACGGAACGTATGCCGGATGCATTCTAATTTCGGATGAGGTTAAGGAAGACGCAGCCAAGACCATTGCTTCACTGAAAAAGTTGGGTGTGGTGAAAACCATCATGCTAACGGGTGACAATCGGACAGTTGCCGAGGCCGTAGGACGACAGCTCGGTTTGGACGAAGTACGAGCAGAACTGTTACCTCAGCATAAAGCCGAAGCCATTGAGCAGTTGTCTGTAAGTAAAAAAACGAGCGACAAAATTTTGTTCGTGGGCGATGGAATCAATGATACACCCGTACTTGCGTTGGCAGATGTCGGTGTAGCGATGGGCGGTTTGGGTTCGGACGCTGCGATTGAGGCAGCAGATATCGTAATCATGAACGACGAGCCTTCGAGGCTGGTTACGGCGATCCATATCGCCAAACGCACACGTCGTATCGTATGGCAGAACATTATATTTGCGTTAGGTGTCAAAGCGGTATTTCTCACATTGGGAGCGTTCGGTATTGCTACCATGTGGGAGGCTGTATTTTCCGATGTAGGTGTAACACTGCTAGCCGTACTGAATGTTATGCGTGTACTGAAGGCTCGTTCTTACGAGTAAAAAAATAATCACCCTCGGGTTAACATTGGATGTGGGCATCCTGTGAAAACCGGGGGTGTTTTTTATAGGTGACTTTTTCCAGTAGTCATGTGTTATAGAGATTTATTTTGTCATGTATGGTAGTTGTACTGGGATGTATAAATGTGTGGCGTGCCTAATAGGTTAAGGTAGGGACTTTACAAGTAAGACCCATGTAAGATTCGGTTGCTCAATAACGAGTAAGCGTTTTCTTTATTTGGAGGGGTACTCGAATTCGTGTGTGCCAACTTGCTGACGGAAGAAAGGATGGATTAATAGCATGGAGGCTAAACTGATGCATGTATTCGCAGAGCTGTTGGGCGGCAAAAACAGCCGGGATCGCAAAGTTCCAGAGCCAGGTATGGAAGCTGCTGCACGGAGGTTGGCTATGGAGACGCTAAGGGCAGGAAGCCATGAAGTTTCTGCTGCGCAGGAGGAAGATCCATTGGGCTGGCTGGTTGGTTTAGCCGAGCAGGGTGTAATCAGTCGAGCGGAGGCATTGCTGGCTACAAACCCGGAATTACTTGGGGAAACGATGCTGAATAACGGCAACGATATTGGGCAAGCAATGGAAACACTACTAAAATGGAGCGACGAATATAGGCGGACCTCCATACGGATTTATGCCGATGCTCCTGCAAGTATGAGTCGTATAAGTACAGAGACAGCATCAGGAATAGGCATTTTTGATGGTTATAGTCTTCTGCATGGCCCCTTGTCACAGGCATCTGGCCGCGTGAGGGAATTATGCTATGCCTATTTGGACGTGGCAGAGTCTGGACAGACGATCCATGCCCCTGACGGGGAGCCCGATCCCATCCTTATTCCCGGTTCTCGTGCATCCGACACGTACAAAACTTTTAATAAAGCATCTGGCCTGCCTGGATTGTGTGAGCATTTGTCCCGCCGAATCATCGGCCTGCTGGAAACGGAGTATGAAGGCTTGTTCGAGTTGTTGGACGGATCACCGCTCACTATAGCCCTAATCGAACAGGCCAACGCAGTGGGCATCGGAAGCCTGCAAGATATGCAGCTGGAGGCATTGCTGCGTGCAGCGTTGCGGAGTGTACGACAGGGGGGAGAACCACAGCTGGAGATTATGGTGCGCAATCCGGCTGACGTGAACCAATTCCGGGCAATCCGAGACTGGATTGACGGCGTTGCGGAGCAGACCTTATGCGGACGTCTGCGGTGCATTCCATATCGGGTAGGCGTGCTTTTGACAGTTGATCCGTCTTTGATGCCTAACGTAAGCCAAACATGGAACGTTCAAGCTGTACGGTCGGGAGAGTCGGGCAACCCCAGCCCCAATAACATGGCCGAAGTAAGAGCGCGACAGATCAAGCAGGCGGCTCAAGCTACAGATATGGCACGTTTTGCCGATACGGTGATTTTAGAAGTCATACCAACTCCATCTGATGGTAATAGGGCTGAGGATCAGTTGAATCCATCCGGTGTTGATGGTCAGGAGAATGCTAGTGATACGATAAAATGCATAATGGAAGCTGTTCGGCGTGTAAAGCCCGAGCTTCCTATATGGGTGGCGATAGATGAAATTCACCAGTCTCTGGAGGGGACTTCGATCTGGGAGAATGAGCTGACGGGTGTCATTTGCCCGGACACAGCAGTTCCTGCTGCACGCCTTGCGGCTGCGCGTTTGGGACTGCAACAGCACGCAGATCAGCAACACACTTTAGGGGCTGCACACAACCATGCGCAGCAGTTTCCACTTTAGCCTGAAGATAACACGGAATTCATGTGATAGAATACTTCAAAATATAGAAGATACCTGCGTTGCTTGCGCGGGTATCTTTTTTTATTTAGGCCATTGCTGGTTTACAACCGTAAAAGAAAAGGTATATAATAAAACAAAAGTTTCACTAAACCAAAATAATTGTATACACGCAAAAATGATTATCATTCTCATTGCCAAACATGCTGCTTCGGGCTTCCCGAAGCAGCATGTGCTATTTTAGGGCACTTAACAATGCATATCATTCTCAATGAGATGCAAGTACAAGGAACAAAAAATGGAAAGGAACGTGACATGATGCAAGCTGTTCAACGACTACAAGATACATTGTCTCCCTCTAACCGAACACTTTCAAAAAACAGTGGCGGACGACCCGGTCCGAATCGCAAGCCGCAATTTCAGCTTAAAAGTATGCTGAAAAATAAGGAGATGCAGGCTGCTCTAGGTAGTGGAATGCTGATGCTGATGGCATGGGGGGTCTCACATTGGTCACAATGGCTATCGGTCATTCTGTATGTGGTGTCCTATGCCCTTGGGGGCTGGTCCAAAGCCAGAGAAGGGATCGAAACACTGATCCGAGAACATGATCTGGATGTTAATCTGCTCATGATCGCTGCTTCCCTAGGAGCTGCGGCCATTGGCTATTGGAATGAAGGAGCCATGCTGATCTTTATTTTTGCACTCAGCGGTGCGCTGGAGAGCTATACCACCGAGCGCAGTAGTAAGGATATCTCCGAGCTAATGGCGTTGAAGCCGGAAACGGCTTTGCGCTTGTCTCGCGAGGGGACGGAAACGGTCGGCATTGAGCAGCTGTTGCCAGGCGACCTGCTGCTAGTGAAGCCGGGCGAACTGATTCCGGCGGACGGCCGAATCTCCAAGGGCGTTTCGGCGGTGAATCAGGCATCCATTACCGGGGAATCTGTTCCGGTGAATAAGGTGGCAGGTGACGAAGTATATGCCGGCACCATTAATGGAGAAGGCGTGCTATATGTAGAGGTTAGTCAGTCCTCGGAGGACACTTTATTTTCAAAAATCATTCGTATGGTGGAAGAGGCTCAGACCGAAGTTCCCGATTCCCAGCGGTTTATTAAAACGTTCGAATCGGTATACGCCCGAATTGTTGTTGCTGTCACGCTGATCGTCATTGTGGGTGCACCCATAGCATTAGGCTGGACGTGGGCAGCGGCGTTTTACAAGGCTATGGTGTTCCTCGTCGTGGCCTCACCATGTGCTCTCGTATCATCCATTATGCCAGTGATGCTATCGGCCATTTCCAACCGTGCCCGACGGGGCATCCTGTTCAAAGGTGGCGCGCATGTGGAGAATATGGCATTAACTTCTGTTGTTGCTTTTGACAAAACAGGCACGTTAACGATGGGGTCACCTGTCGTCACGGATTGGATTACCGCCGCAGACTACGATGCTGATGAGCTATTGCACATTGTCGCTACAATCGAAAGTTATTCTTTGCACCCGCTGGCACGAGCGATTGTATCCAAAGCTGAAGCTGAATTGGGACAGAGAGAGTTTCTCACAGCCGAGCAAGTGCAGGCACTCACCGGATGGGGAATGGAAGGCATCATAGGCGGAGTGAAATGGAAAATCGGTCGCACAGATGTGCTGGATGGACCTAGTCCTCTGGCAGAGCCAGAGTGGGTGGAGAGTCGGGCCCGGCTGGAAGCCGAGGGCAAAACCGTATCCATCATCCTCGCAGATGACCGGATTGCCGGGATGCTGGCGTTACGCGACGAGCTGCGTCCACAGGCGCAAGAGTCCGTGAAACGCCTGCAAGCACAGGGTATCCGGGTCGTCATGCTAACCGGAGACCGTCCTGAAACGGCCGCCGTGATCGCGGCGCAGGCCGGAGTCGACGCCGTATATGCTGGCTTAATGCCGGAGGACAAAGTCAGCCATATCCGTATGCTTCGGGAGCAGTACGGGCATGTCGTTATGGTCGGTGACGGTGTGAACGACGCACCTGCGTTGACAGTAGCAACCGTAGGACTAGGCATGGGTATGCACGGCAGCGGAGCAGCGCTAGAGGTCGCGGATGTGGTGCTGATGAACGACGGAATCGAAGAGATTGCTCCGACGGTAGCACTGGCGCGCAAGGCGCAGCGGGTGGTCAAGCAAAATATGATCTTCGCGGTAAGTGTCATTCTGCTGCTTGTGATCAGCAACTTTGTGCAAGATATAGCCCTGCCATTTGGGGTCATTGGGCATGAAGGCAGCACATTACTTGTCATTTTGAATGGCTTGCGTTTATTGCGGTCATAAGCCTAATACTCACAAGATTACAACAGGAAGGAGCATTCATACCTCTTAAAAATCAAGGGGGTGAATGCTCCTTCTTTTGCAGTACAGCCTATCTTGTGTGCAAGGCAAGTCTATCTCATACCTCTAGTTCGCCAACACTGTACGTCTATCTTCGGCGCGGTGTAGACCGTCGCAAGAACAAGGAAAACAATAGTCCCGCCAGCGCAACAGGTGGAACCTGAGGCGCGTGAATTGACAGATCATACGCGAGAGATGCAGCATAAGGATCTCGACGTTGAAGAACATCATGCCGAGGAGCATCACAATAGGCCTGATATCCATACGGATAAGAAGGTAGAAAAGGATCACGAGAACATCAAAGGTGCTTACGGGGATCAGGATTATCGTTCGGCTTTGCGTGGTTTTACTGGAAAGAAGGAAGAAAAGGATGGACGTTCCCAAATATCCAATGGAGAGAATAAGACTCACAAAAGTGAGGACGAGCAGTACCGTGAAGCACTGCGCTCCATGAACCGGAAAAAATGAGGTATCTTCATTTGAACATGCCAAAAAGGCTGCTTATCTGTCTGGATTACAGGCAGAAGGCAGCCTTTTTGTGTTGCTCGGCTATAACCATTCGGTTAGCCCAATCATCGTAATTAAGCCGAGAATAAAAGAAAATGTGGCGATCCGCTGGTTGCCGTCCCCGTGACTTTCGGGAATCAGTTCCTTGTAGACGATAAACATCATGGCTCCGGCGGCAAAAGCAAGGCCGTAAGGTACCAGTCCGTTAACCCAGCTACTCAAATAAAACCCGATCAGACTCGTAATGATTTCCACGGCTCCGGTGAGGGTAGCGATGCCCAATGCCTTGAAACGGCCGATGTTTTGATTTACAAGGAATAACGCTACGATAAAGCCTTCCGGGGCATTCTGCAGGCCGATAGAGAAGGCGATGAGATTGCCGAGATTTTGAGTCTCACTCGCATAGCTGACCCCAACGGAGAGCCCTTCTGGCAAATTATGTAACGTAATAGCTGCGATAATGAGAAAAGATTTGGACTCCAGTTGAAAGGTCTTGGCATCCGGGTCTTCCAAATCGGCATGGGGAATATACATTTCCATTACCAGTAATACGAGGCAGCCGAGCAAGATACCCGCAGTCAGCACGAACCAATTGGAATGCTGAATAGCTTCGGGAATCAGGTTATACACGGATGCAGAGGTCATGATTCCTGCGGCATAAGCCAACAAAACATCGCGAAGCCGATGCGTGATATTGCGCATAAACAATATGGGCACGGCGCCGAGTCCAGTGGACAGGGCAGAAATAAGGCTACCTACAAAAACGTCATTCATAATCGGGATAATCCCTCCATACCTGATTTATCTTTAAGCTTCGCTTCATGAAAACTTCATTTGACTGTTTACAGCTATTTCCGCATAATGAAATTAGGATTTAGAATCAGTCTAAGTCATAAGGAGCTACAAAACAAGTGATTCGTTTTTGTAATATCCGGGTGTCCACATTTTGGGATAAGCTTCTGGCAGAACTACTTTTAGAGTATATGCATCTGCCCAGCGCCCGGTACCGAAAACTCGTTATATAATACTATGATATTTTAGGAGGAACCAAGATATGTACAAGTCCATTATTATAGGTACCGGCCCTGCCGGTTTGACCGCTGCAATTTATCTGGCACGTGCCAATATGAACCCACTGGTGATCGAAGGACCACAGCCAGGCGGACAATTAACCACGACTACAGAAGTCGAAAATTTTCCAGGCTTTCCTGAAGGAATCATGGGACCCGATCTGATGGATAATATGCGTAAGCAAGCGGAGCGTTTTGGCGCCGAATTCCGCACAGGCTGGGTGAACAAGGTAGACACAACTGCTCGTCCTTTTACATTGGATGTAGAAGGTTTGGGTGAACTGGTTACCGACACTCTGATTATTTCTACAGGGGCGACTGCCAAATACCTGGGGATTCCCGGTGAACAAGATAATATCGGACGTGGTGTGAGCACTTGCGCAACATGCGACGGGTTCTTTTTCCGTGGCAAAGAAATTGTTGTCATCGGCGGTGGGGACTCTGCACTCGAGGAAGCTAATTTCCTGACTCGTTTTGCCTCCAAAGTAACGTTGGTGCATCGTCGTGAAGAAATGCGCGCCTCCAAAATTATGCAGGATCGTGCTCGTGCGAACAACAAAATTGAATGGGCACTCAATCGTACTCCTGTAGAAGTGATTGCTGACGAGAACGGAGTAACTGGTTTGAAAGTGCTGAACAATGCAACAGGTGAAGAGGAAATCATTACAGTTAGCGGCGTATTCGTGGCGATTGGTCATCATCCGAATACAGGCTTCCTCGAAGGGCAAATTACAACGGATGCGAACGGTTATATCGTCGTAAATCCGGGCACTTCCGAAACAAACGTACCTGGCGTATTCGCTTGTGGTGACGTACAGGATACACGCTACAGACAAGCGATTACCGCAGCAGGTAGTGGCTGCATGGCTGCTATGGACAGCGAGAAATACATCGAAAGCCTGGAGCACAGCGCACTGGCCCTGTAATATTTCGTTTAAGTATGAATAAATATAATTTCTACAAAAATAAATTATGAGGTGATATTCATGGAAAAAGCAATTGTATACACATCTACCAACTGCCCGCATTGCCGTCAAGTAAAAAGCTACTTGAGTGAAAAAGGCGTGGAATACGAAGAACGCAACATTGAAACCAATGAAGCTTTTGCTCAAGAGGTTTGGGATATGGGCATTCGTGCCGTGCCATTGACTCTGATCGGGGAAGAACGTATTTCCGGTATGAACAAAACCAAGTTTGAAAAAGTCTTGAACGCTTAATTCAACTTAACAGCAGACGACGGTCCTGTGATCTTCATATGGTTTAAATAAGGCCCTCATTGCAGTTACATGCTGCGATGGGGGTCTTTTTATAGCCTCTAATCTTTTTCTTCATAGTGAGAATTTTGTCGAAAAGTGTTGCATCTGTAGATGATCGGTGCTATATTTTAATTGTAAGCGCTTAAAACCCGGGTTGCATTATGTAACAATTCTCAATGTACAATCAATTATGACTTCTAATCAACTAAATAGTACCAGTATCCAATTAAAGGCGTGTTACTGTTCGGCAGGCAAGACCTAGATTGGGTAGGATATTTTTCCCTACCCTTTTTAGGTCTTTTTTTGTTCCTTATTTTAAGAAGGAAGGTGTAACTCATGAATTACAAAGATATCGCACAAGCCATTTTTAATAAAGTGGGTGGGAACGATAATATTAATAGTGTCATTCATTGCTCTACTCGATTGCGAATGACGCTTCGTAAGCCGGAATTAGCACAAACAGATGAAATTAAAGCTCTGGACGGTATTATGGGAGCTGTAAATAGCGGTGGACAATATCAGGTCATTATTGGGAATGATGTAGGTTATGTCTACAATGAGCTGGTCAAATTGCTGGACCCGAATAAATCGTCTGTGGAAGAAGCCGAAAAAGTGAAGGCAGACCGAAGTCTTAAGGGATTGTTTAATAGCTTTGCGGGCATGATTGCAGGTATTTTCCAGCCCATTATTCCGGCCATTGCTGCATCAGGGATGTTAAAAGCACTGCTCTTGCTGTGTACAGTAACCGGAATCATGAGCAAGGAAAGCCAAACGTATATGATCCTTAGTGTAATCTCCGATGCGGCATTTTATTTTCTGCCTATGCTGCTGGCTTTCTCCAGCGCGCAGAAGTTCAAGACCAATCCATTCGTATCCGTACTCCTTGGGGGGGTGCTGCTCCATCCGAACTTAATCAGTTTGCTAGGAGGTGAGAAAGCTGTCACATTTGCGGGCCTGCCCGTAGCATCGGTACAATACGCTACCTCCGTTATTCCTATTATTTTGACTATATGGCTCATGTCATACATTGAGAAATTTGCTGATAAAATCTCTCCTGGACCTGTGAAAATTTTTCTAAAACCATTAATCGTCATTTTGATTGTCGCGCCTATTTCTCTCATTGCCTTAGGACCGCTAGGTACGTATTTGGGCTTAGGTATGTCCAACGGTGTATTCTGGATTCAGGAACGAATCGGCTGGCTTACGGTAGTATTGATGTCTATCGTGATGCCGCTAATCGTCATGTTCGGCATGCACAAAGTATTCTATCCCATTATTTTTGCTGCGCTGGCTTCACCAGGATATGAAACATTGGTACTGGTTGCCATGTTGGCTTCCAATATGGCACAAGGCGCGGGTGCATTTGCCGTCTCGCTGAAAACGAAAGATCCCAAGTTCAAGCAAATTGCTTTGTCCGCAGGTATTTCAGGGGTATTCGGAATTACGGAACCCGCTTTGTATGGCGTACATTTACGCCTGAAAAAAACACTGTTCGCCTGTATGATTGGAGCCGGGGTTGCCGGATTGTTTGCCGGTCTTATGAATTTAAAAGCGTATGCAGCTGTGGGGCCTGGTTTTGCATCCCTGCCGATGTTTATCAGTGAAGATCACTCTAACCTGGTATATGCGCTCATAACGATGGCCATTTCGATTATTGTGACGTTTATTGCTGTTTATGTGATCGGCTTTCAAGATACGGTTACCGAACCGGCTAAAATAGAAGCTCGTCCCGAGCCTGCCAAAGCACAAAGTAAAAATTTCAAGTCCAAAACCGTTATTTTCGCACCTATGGAAGGTATCGCTATTCCCTTACAGCAGGTAAAAGATGAAGCGTTCTCTCAGGAAGCGATGGGCAAAGGAATGGCTATTCAACCAAGTAGCGGAAAAGTGGTCGCACCTTTTGACGGCATCGTAGCAAATGTATTCCGCACCAAGCATTCCATAGCCTTAAAATCGGTTGAAGGCGTAGAACTGCTCATTCATATCGGTTTGGATACCGTTAAGCTGAAGGGCCAGCATTTTACTGTGCATGTGCAAGAAGGGGACGAAATTAAGCATGGTCAGCTTCTGATTGAATTTGAGCTTGAAGCCATACAAAGGGCGGGGTATGATACGATAACTCCGATTATTGTGACCAACACGGCGGACTATCTGGAAATCATGGGTCGTGAAAGTTCAGAAAAGACAGGGCCGGAGAAGCCTCTGATTACTGTACTTTAACAGTGTGTTTGTTGGGGGAATCAAGCCTGGAAAGTGAGAGGTCGTTGGATATGAAAGTAATTAAAGTTCTCAATACGAGTATTGTTCTTGCCAAACGTGAGGATCACAAAGAAATTATCGTGATGGGGAAAGGTATCGGCTTTAAAAGCAAACCTGGCGACTTGGTCGATGAGAACGAAATTGAAAAGATATATGTTCTTGAAAATGAAAGCATGTCTTCCGATTTAACAGCTCTAATGAAGGAAACGCCCAAGGAGTATTTGATACTGGCAGACGAAATCATATCTTATGCCAAAAATACACTATCCAGTCACTTGAATGAGCACCTGTATGTATCCCTGACAGACCATCTGTATATGGCAACCAAACGATTTAAAGATAACATGACGATTCAGAATCGGATGCTGTGGGAGGTCAAAAAGTTTTATCCGGAAGAGTTCGGTATTGGCCTGTATGCGCTCACCTTGATTGAAAAGCGTATCGGTCTAAATCTGCCTGAAGAGGAAGCGGCTAATATCGCCTTTCATCTGGTTAATGCTCAACAGACCGATAACAATATGAACCAGGTTTTATTGATGACCAATACGGTCAAAGATATTTTGAACATCATTAAACTGCATTACCAAATCGAACTGGATACCCACAGCATCAACTATTCACGGTTTTTAACGCACCTTCAATTTTTTGTTCAGAGATTACTTGAGCATAAAATGTTGGATTCTCAAGATCCAGAATTAATGAGCCAAATTGTGAACAAGTATCCGGAAGAAGAGAAGTGTGCGTTATCCATTCAACAATATATTGAAGCCAAATTCGACCTTTCGGTCCCGGATGAAGAACTCATGTATCTGATTATTCACTTGAAACGAGTTATAAGCAGAAATTAAAGAGGAGGAGCTAGAGATGACAGAGATGAAAAGAACATTTCCGAAAGGCTTTTTATGGGGAGGAGCGATAGCCGCAAATCAGGTGGAGGGCGCCTGGAATGTCGATGGTAAAGGGATATCTACAGCAGATATGGCTATTTACAAAAAGAATGTGAGCAAAGCTGATTATAAAAAACACAATTCAATGACTGAGGAACATATCCAAAAGGCGATGCAGGACACGTCAGATCATGATTATCCCAAACGCCAGGGAATTGATTTCTATCACCGCTATCCCGAGGATTTAGCATTGTTTGGTGAAATGGGATTTAAAACGTTGCGAGTTTCTATTGCATGGACGCGTATTTTTCCCAACGGAGATGAGGACAAGCCCAACGAGGCTGGATTACAATTTTATGATCGGCTGTTTGATGAAATGCATAAAAATGGGATAGAGCCGCTTGCCACCCTGTCCCACTACGAAATGCCGATGTACCTTGTGAACCATTACGGGGGCTGGACCCAACGGAAAGTTGTAGATTTCTTTATCCATTTTTGCAAGACTGTATTTAAAAGATACCAAAATAAAGTGAAGCACTGGATCACTTTTAATGAAATAGATAGTATCGTGCGCCATCCGTTTACGAGCGGTGGTATTTTACCGGAGCGCTTTGAAAATGTAGAGCAAGCGGTTTATCAGGGGTTGCATCATCAATTTATAGCTAGTGCTCTGGCCGTAAAATACTGCCACGAAATCATTCCGGATTCTAAAATCGGCTGTATGTTAACCCGGCTAACGACGTATCCGCACACCTGTAATCCGCAGGATATTCTGGCAGCATTTAAAGATAATCAATTCAACTATTTTTTCACGGATGTACAGGTTCGTGGAGCGTATCCCCATTATATGAAACGCTTCTTCCGTGAAAAGGAAATCGTGATTGAAAAGCTCGAGGGTGACGATGAAATTTTGAGAACGCATCCGGTGGATTTCATTTCCTTTAGTTACTATATGTCGTTGGTTGCTAGTGCGGATAGTGAAGGCATGGAAAAAGTCAGTGGGAATACGATTGGCGGCGTTAAAAATCCTTATCTGGAAACGAGTGATTGGGGCTGGCAGGTTGACCCAGTCGGCTTGAGACTTTCTCTGAATGAGCTCTACAGCCGCTATGAAGTACCATTGTTCATTGTAGAAAATGGCTTGGGGGCATACGACAAGGTGGAGGAAGATGGTAGTATTCAGGATGATTATCGTATTGATTACTTCCGCGCACATTTTGAACAAATGCATGAAGCGATTCTAGACGGGGTTGAACTCATGGGTTACACCAGCTGGGGAGCGATCGACTTGGTCAGTTATTCCTCATCTGAAATGGAAAAAAGATACGGATTTATATATGTGGACAAAGACAATGACGGTAACGGGACACTTGAAAGAAAACGAAAAAAGAGCTTCTATTGGTATAAGGATGTTATCTCCAATAACGGGTTGTAAGAAGAGAATTTCCCAAAATCCCGAGAAAAGTGGGCGTACAGGAACCTGAGTGTTCCCGTACGCTTTTTTTTCTTATAAAGACACGCGTACACGCCCCAGAAAAGGAGCTGTTGCTGCATAGGCGGCACCTAGCATCGTCGAACGGCTGCCAAGCGTGGAAAAACGAATCTGTAGTTGCCGACGGTGATAGGGCAGGGCACGTTCGTCAATCACATCACGCATGCTTTGCTCCAACCAAGGTCTGGCTTCCGCCAGTGGACCGCCGATGATAAGCATTCCGGGGTTGAGGCTGTTCACAATGTTGGTAATACCCACACCCAAATATCGCCCAATATCATCAAGGACGCTTAATGTACTCGCCTCACCTTGCTGAGCAAACGGCAGTAATTCCGCTGTATTATGTGCAGGTAGTTTCAATGTGGATGCTACATACGCCTTCTCTGAAGCATAGAGCTCCCAGCAGCCGCGACTACCGCAGGAGCAGAGCCGTCCGTTCCAATCAATGGTCATATGACCCGTCTCTCCGGCGTACCCCCAAGCTCCTTGATACGGTTTGCCGTCAATGATAATCCCGGCCCCGATCCCGGACCCTGCACTGATGTAGACCAGATCCCGCACCTGCTGTCGGTGATCGCCGTCCATACCATAGTACAGCTCGCCCTGCGCGCCGACGTTGGCCTCATTATCCACTACGACGGGCAAATCTAGCTCGGCCTCAAGCTGCTGCCGCAGCGGAACCTCTTCCCAGCCCAGATTGGGTGCGAACAAAACGGTTCCGGTTTCATCCACCATACCCGGCACCCCCAGCCCAATGCCGACAATACCGTGAGGGGAGGGAGGAGTGGCCTGCATGAGCTCCTGAACGAGCTTTCGAATCTGTTCCATAACAAAGGCGGGATCATGCTGAGTTAGGGAAAGGGCAAGCTCAGTTTCAATGGTACCTGCCAGATCAGTCAGAGCACCCTTGATGTACTGTACGCTGACCTCGATACCGAGTACAAAGCCTGCACGGCTGTTAAACAGCAGCATTAAAGGCTTACGCCCGCCGCTGGATTCCCCTAATCCCGTCTCATACACAAGTCCATCGGTGATGAGCTCTGCTACCAGATTGGAAACGGTGGCCTTGTTTAATCCAGTTTGACTGGATAATTGTGCCCGGGATAGCGGAGCATGAAGGCGAATACGCTCCAGCACAATGGATTTATTCAGCTTTTTGACAAGCGCCTGATCGCCAGTGACATTCATGGTTTATTTCACTTCCTGTTGGTGTAATTCCTGTTATTATATCATAAAAACAAACTTAGTTTAAGCAATAGACAAAGTCTTTCGGCTGTGCTAGAATCGTTTTTGTAAACGTTTACTATAAAGGAGGAACTTATAATGGCTTATTTCGAACAGGTATCTAAAATTAACTTTGAGGGCAAGCAATCCGACAATCCTTTTGCGTTCAAATTTTATAATCCACAGGAAATTGTAGCGGGAAAAACGATGGAGGAACATTTGCGTTTTAGCATGGCCTATTGGCATACACTGGTTGCAGGCGGCTCCGATCCTTTTGGTGTAGAAACAGCGGAACGTCCATGGTCCAAGTTTACCGGGCTGGATTTGGCAAAGGCACGTGTGGAGGCTGCCTTTGAGCTGCTGGATAAGCTAAATTTACCTTATTTTGCTTTTCATGATGTGGATATTGCACCAGAAGGCGCGTCATTGAAGGAATTTTACAGCAATCTGGATACCATCGTGGATCTAATTGAGGAACATATGAAAGCTACAGGGAAAAAACTGCTGTGGAACACGGCAAACATGTTTAGCCATCCACGTTATTTGCATGGGGCTGCGTCGACTTGCAATGCAGATGTATACGCACACGCAGCTGCTCAGATTAAAAAAGGACTGGAAGTGGGCAAACGTCTGGGCGCAGATAACTATGTTTTCTGGGGAGGCCGTGAAGGCTACGAAACACTGCTGAACACGGATTTGAAGCTGGAGCAGGACAATTTGGGACGTATGTTCCATATGGCCGTAGACTATGCGCGTGAAATCGGCTTTGACGCTCAGTTCCTGATTGAGCCAAAACCGAAGGAGCCAACTAAGCATCAGTATGATTTTGATGCGGCGACGACGATTGCCTTCCTGCAAAAATATGATCTGGATCAGCATTTCAAGCTTAATCTGGAAGCTAATCATGCAACTTTGGCGGGTCATACATTTGATCATGAAGTACGTGTAGCACGGATTAACGGCATGCTGGGATCACTGGATGCAAATCAGGGAGATTTGCTGCTGGGCTGGGATACGGACGAATTCCCGGTGGATCTGTATGATGCCACACTAACCATGTATGAAGTGCTGCAAAATGAAGGCTTGGGCCGTGGCGGTATCAACTTTGATGCCAAGGTGCGCAGAGCATCATTTGAGCCGGAAGACTTGTTCCTTGCGCACATCGCAGGTATGGATACGTATGCAAAGGGGTTGAAGGTAGCCGCTAAATTGATCGAGGATCGTGTGTTTGAAGACTTTATTGAGAAGCGCTACAGCAGCTTTAAGGAAGGTATTGGAGCAGACATCGTATCCGGAAAAGCAACGCTTGCTTCTCTGGCTGAATATGCTTTGGCGAACGAAACACCACGTAAAAACGTATCCGGTCGTCAGGAATATCTGAAAGCAACATTAAATCAATACATTTTGGCTGACTAATACCAGAACTTATATATGTGAGGATTTTGCAAAAATCCCATAATCGACTTCCAATGAACAAGATATAGATCGAAATGGTTTAGTTCGTCTATATCTTGCACTTCGGAGTGACTGGAATCGGATTTTGCAAAATCCTGATGAAAAAACGGCTGTACGATAACAGGGAAGGAGGAACTCCAGTGCAGGAGAAGCTAAATCAGGAGCAGGAACGCTATGTCATCGGCGTAGATTTGGGTACCAGCGCGGTCAAAACGGTGCTGGTTAACCGCAAGGGGCAGGTTTCCTATGAAACCTCCCAGTCTTATCCGCTCCATCAGCCGAAGGCAGGATATAGCGAACAGCACCCTGAGGACTGGGTCAGTGGCACGTTAGCATCACTGAAACAGCTTGTGGAGAAGGCTGGAATCGGCGGCACAGATGCTGTGGACGGTATTAGCTTTTCGGGACAGATGCACGGGCTTGTGCTGACTGACAAGGAAGGCCAAGTGCTTCGTCCGGCTATTCTGTGGAATGACACGCGTACAACAGCACAATGCCGTCGTATTGAAGAAAAGCTCGGATCGGAGCTGCTGAACATCGCACGTAATCGCGCGCTGGAAGGCTTCACACTGCCCAAGCTGCTATGGGTGCAGGAGCATGAGCCAGACGTGCTGGCCCGTGCGGCACATTTTATGCTGCCCAAGGATTATGTGCGCTACTGTCTGACAGGAGAGCTGGCGACGGAGTATTCGGATGCGGCGGGCACGCTGCTGCTGGATATAGCGAACAAGCAGTGGAGCGAAGAGATCGCTGCCGCGTTTGACCTACCGTTGTCGCTGTTCCCGCCGCTGGTGGAATCCTTTGATCAGACGGGTATGCTACTGCCGGAGATTGCAGAGCAGACTGGGCTTTCGCCTGAAACGAAGGTCTTTGCAGGTGGTGCGGACAACGCATGTGGCGCGATTGGCGCCGGTATTTTGAGCGAAGGCCGCACCTTGTGCAGCATCGGCACCTCAGGGGTTGTGCTTTCCTATGAGGAACGCAAGGATATCGATGTACAGGGGCGGGCACATTTTTTTAATCATAGTGAGCAGGATGCTTATTATATTATGGGCGTTACACTCGCGGCCGGATACAGCTTGACCTGGTTTAAGGATACTTTTGCACCGGAGCATTCTTTTGATGCACTGTTGGAAGATGTGAACTCTATTGAGCCGGGCAGCCGAGGGCTGCTGTTCACGCCTTATATCGTCGGCGAACGTACACCTCATCCGGATGCAACCATTCGAGGCAGCTTTATCGGGATGGATGCGGGGCATAAGCTTGCGCATTTTACACGGGCGGTGTTGGAGGGAATTACGTTTTCGCTCAAGGAATCCATTGATATTCTCAGAGGAACGGGCAAAACGGTAAATGAAGTGATTTCCATCGGCGGCGGTGCGCGTAATGAGGCGTGGCTGCAAATGCAGGCAGATATTTTTAACGCGGATATCATCAAGCTGGAAAGCGAGCAGGGACCTGCCTTGGGTGCGGCCATGCTGGCTGCATACGGTAGCGGCTGGTTTGAATCTCTGCAAGCGTGCGCTGAAGCTTTTCTTCGTGAAGCAGCGAGATATTCGCCGAACCCGGAACGTGTGGAACGGTATGAAGGCTTATACGAGCTGTATCGTGAAGTTTACCTGCACACGCGGGAACTAGGTGAGCATTTGGCGGTATATCGCTGAATATGGTGAGTTTTAGAGTGAATGAGAAGCGGCTCCGGGTGTAGGAAATCCCCGAAGCCGCTTTTTTCATATGATGATGAGTTTGAATTAAATACTTTTCTTGATTTTCGCATGATCTTCATTCATAGAGCTCGCGGCACAGCCTGAACATGACTTGCTTGATGAACACCCGGCACAGGCGCCTTGACGGCTTTTTCGCAAAAATCGTACCAACACCCACGCGCTATAACCGAGGATCACCAATAAAATAATTATATTGATCATGGAATCCACTTCCTTATATTTACTGTAGGGCCTGACTTAACCCCAACCTAATAATCTGCCACACTGATAGATCAAGACGGCGATGATATACGCAACGGTCAAAGGATAAATCACAGAAAATGCGGTCCAGCGCCAGGAAAGTGTTTCTTTACGAATGACCGCTACAGTAGCCAGACACGGCACATACAACAGAATGAACACCATAAAGCTAAGAGAAGCAAGCGGTGTAAAGGCATGGCTAACTTGCAGCTCCAGTCCCTGCATATCAGGAACGTGGTAAATGATATTCATCGTTGATACGATAACCTCCTTGGCCATAAAGCCCGTGAGCAAGGACGCGCCTGCTTGCCAGGTGCCAAAACCGAGAGGGGCCAGTATAGGCGCAAACCATCCTCCAACGGTGGCGAGCAGACTGTCATTCATTTCTGCGCCGAAGCCCTGCGGACCAAAATTGGACAACAGCCAGATGCCAACGGAGCCTGCAAGAATAATCGTTCCGGCTTTACGGACGAAGCCTTTGACCTTCTCCCATGTGCTGCGAAATAGTGTAAGGGCCTGCGGCACCCGATAGGGAGGGAGTTCCACGATGAAGAGGGAGGGCTCACCCGACAAAATGGATACTTTGGAAAAAATTTTAGCAAGTATAAGCGATACGGTGATTCCTAACACATACATCAGCATGATGATGCTTGCCGCATGTGTTGGGAAAAATACCCCCGCAAACAACGCATATACCGGCAGGCGGGCCGAACATGACATAAAAGGCACCAACAATGTTGTAATGAGACGTTCTCTGGGCTGTTCAATGGTGCGTGCCGCCATAATCGCAGGGACATTGCAGCCAAATCCGATGATGAAGGGAATGAAGCTTTTCCCGTTCAAGCCAACGGCTTGCATCAGGCGATCCATTAGTATCGTGACCCGTGCCATATACCCGGAGTCTTCAATCACCGAAATAATCAGAAATAAAATAGCAATCTGAGGCAGAAAAACGAGCACACCCCCGACCCCAGCCACGATGCCGTCCACGACTAGACTTTGCGTAAAAGCGGACG
Source organism: Paenibacillus sp. TY11 (assembly GCF_059772165.1). NCBI lineage: Bacteria > Bacillati > Bacillota > Bacilli > Caryophanales > Paenibacillaceae > Paenibacillus > Paenibacillus sp. TY11. Next base: position 157,395 of record NZ_JCBAIQ010000012.1, read on the forward strand.
CGTTCAAGTGAACGAGCAATTCAGAAATCCAACTGCTTAGTGTCCCTGAAAAAAATCCGTCCAGCATATCTGAAAAAACAGTACCTGCCCAATCGAAGGTGAACTTGAAGGTAGCGTACATCAGCAGCAAAAAGATCGGAATCCCGAGATACCGGTGAGTTAATAGTGCATCCAACCTATCCGTCAGGCTGTGCGGTCTGAGTTTGGAGGTGTCGAGTGCTTTGGTGCACAGATCAGCAATCCATGCTGTTCGTACAGAACGAATATGCTGAGCAGGGGTGATGGCATGGCCTTCACCGAGAAGATCTTCCTCGCAATGATGGATGCGTGCAGTTACTTGTTCACGCTGTATCTTATTCGTCATCCATTCCATGACGACAGGATTGTTTTCCAGACATTGCAGTGCGGCCCACCGGAGTTGCGGTACTGGTGCATCGGGCAGCAAGTTGCAAATATCAGTAATGGCAGCTTCGACGGCAGGGCCGTAGTCCAATTGAAAAGTATTGGATGTACGTCTTACCTCTCGCAGAGAAGCAAGCATTTGCTTACTTCCATTGCCTGTGCGCGCCACCATAGGAATGATGGGAACGTTCAATTGATCAGCCAACAAATCCTTGTTTACCCGAAGACCGGTGGCATCGGCTACGTCAGTCATGTTTAAACCAAGTACAAGCGGACGGCCATATTCCAGTAGCTGCACGGTCAGATACAGATTGCGCTGGAGCTGGGAGGCATCCACGATGTTGATCAAGGCCGCAGGCGGTTCTTCCAGCAAATAACGGGTTGCGACACCTTCATCCAGCGAAAGCGGGAGTAAAGAGTAGGCACCCGGCAAATCCACCAATACGGCAGACTTGTCACGCAGAAGCCCTGTTTTCTTTTCCACTGTGACACCGGACCAGTTTCCTACCTCTGCATACGTACGAGTCAGCTTGTTGAATAATGAGGTTTTTCCTGTATTGGGATTGCCGAATAGAGCGATCATGTCCATGTCGGAACAACCTCCAGTTGCTTCACCTGATTTTGACGGAGGCCGACCAGCTGACCGTTGCATTCAATGACGATAGGGCCGCCCAATAAACTGATTTTTTTTAACCGTATGATGGAACCTTCGTTGATGCCCATGTCTGTCAAGCGGCGGCGCAATGAGGGATGAAGAGGGGCAAGAGATTGCAAACGCACAGTTTGACCCAGTGGCGTACGAAGGAGTGAGATACATTCTGGCATGGTGCTCAGCCTTTCTGATCTAGAATGAGAATCAATATCATTTACTTCCGATGTCAGTACCATAACATGAGGAAACCTAGATTGCTGTGATAAAACTCTCTGCAAACGACATGTTTTGCCCATTGTCCCATCTGTTATATAGTCGAGTATGGTGTCACAACCTGTCTTTAACTGCACTCTTACTCGTCTGCAACCGACAAAACTAGAGCGTTTGGGGCAACTGTTTTTATGGTAAGATAGAGCTGTTTACAACTATGCTAAGAAGGGCAGGAACGCTCTGTATGAATAGAAAAATCGGGGTTAGGCTTGTAAAATGTCTGGTTGCGGGTGCAGCGCTGGCTGTGTTGCTGCCGCAGGCTGTGGAGTGGGGCAGCAATGTGTATGCGGCGTCGGTCAAGCCAGCTCCATCCGTATCGTCGCAGCAGCTTCAGAATAAGCTTTTACAGGCAATGGCTACGCGGAGTGAAACGCTGACCTTTACATATCAAGGGCGAGTGAACGGTCTCAAGCAGCAGTTACAGACGGCCATCCAACAGGCCATGGAGAGTGATCCGTATGTGAATTATACGATCAAAAGCTACGCATTCAGCTATACAGGCACAACCACCTCCGCCCAGGTTACGATTCGTTTAAGCTACCGGGAGACGAAGGAACAGACGGCATATGTGGATAGCACAGTTCAAGCCGTGCTGGGGGATATCACTACGAGGGGAATGACGGATCATGAGAAGGTGAAGGCCATTCATGATTGGATCGTCGTTCGTCTGAAATATGATGAAACACAGCAAAAGTATACAGCCTACGATGGCCTGAAAACGGGAAGCACGGTCTGTCAGGGTTATTCACTGTTGGCCTATAAAATGCTGGAACGCGCAGGGATTACGAATCGGATTGTGGAAGGAAGAGCAGGGGGCCAGCTGCATGCATGGAATCTTGTTTTATTGGATGGTCGCTGGTATCACATGGATACGACATGGGATGATCCAACCCCGGATCGCGCGAACGAGGTAAGCACTTCATATTATCTGCTGACGGATACAGAAATGCGGCGGGATCACTCATGGGTTAAACAATACCCTCAGGCGAATACATCGTATCGGGAAACCTTATCAGCACTGGTAGCTGCCGGAGGATCAAAGGCTGCTGTGTATCAAAAACTGTACAATAACCTCGAATATCCGTTGCAAGACGGCAAGGGTCTAGTTAAATCATCCGCCGACATCAAGGAACAGGTTCGTAAGGTTACAAATAAGGGAGGGACAACACTTACCTTCGCCTATCAGGGAACGGAGCGAAGTCTCAAGGGAGATTTGCAGTCCTTGTATCAACTCGGTTTGAAATCCATTTCCTATCAGATTACGGATCTAGGAAGTACCGGTAATCTTCGTGTAACCCTGAAATGGACCTAATCATCCTGCTGTAAAAAAGCTACATTAACAAAGGAGTATTCTATTTATATGCACAAGCGTTCCTTTACTTATTTGCTTGGCACGCAGACCATGTCAAATGCGGCCGACATTCTTTATATTATGGCACTTGTGTCTCTGGTTTTTCATGAAACGGACTCGATCTTCTCTTCGGTGCTCGTTCCGTTGCTGCGAATGGGGGCGCAGATGATCAGTGGTTTTTTAGCACCGCTGATTTTGGCCCGATTCCAGCTTCCTTTTATTTTATTCGTTTCCCAGTTCGGACAACTGGCTTTCTTCGCTGTTCTGCTGGGCCACTTGTGGTCAGCAGGCACGGAGCCGATATGGGTGATAGTGTTTACGTTGGTGGCAGCTATGTCCTTTCTGGACGGATGGACCACCCCTGCGCGTAATGCACTGATTCCTCGCCTTGCATCCGGGGAAGGACTCATGCGGGCAAACAGTCTGGTATCGGTCAGCGATCAGACGGTGCAATTAGCGGGGTGGGGGCTTAGTGGTGTGCTCGTAGCCATGCTAGGGTCGGAAAAAACACTGCTGGTGGCTGGCGGACTGTATATGGTAGCGATGATCTTCACCAGCTTGATTCGAGATCCACTAGAGGGCAAAGCCCATTATTTGCTGCAACCCGGAACAAGGGTGCGAAGTGGAGATGTCTTGGCTTCCGAGGCTGGAATTGAGCCGGGGAAAGAGCACCATGACTTGCCTCCCGCACAGTTGGAAGACACACTGTATGGCCCGGAATCAGAGAGCTCGGCGCTACCTCCCAAACGTAAAAAGGAAATACTCCGTGAAGGCTGGAGCCTCATCGGAGCCAGTCGCAGACTGAAAGCTCTTATTTTTATGGATATGATTGACCTGCTAGGGGGCTCGGTTTGGGTAGGCGCGTTCACGCTTGCCTTCGCTCAGCAGGTCTTGCACAAGAGCGAGGCATGGTGGGGATACATCAATGCAGCTTATTTTGCAGGTGCGATTGGCGGCGGCATCGTTGTCCTCGCCTGCGTCAAGCATTTGCAGCGCAGACTGCTGCCCGCGATGCTGGCGGGGATGGCAGGCTATGGGCTGCTAACGGCCTGGTATGCACTGAACACATTACCGCCGCTGACGCTGCTTATCGTGCTGTTGATGGGACTACCTGCGGAAATGTCCGTCGTATCCCGCCGCACAATGATGCAAATGAGTGTTTCTGCCCATGATTTGCCCAAGGTGCTGTCGGCCCAGGCTACGTTGACAAGCATGACATTTTGTATTTCGCTGCTTTTAATGGGGTGGATTGCAGATCATCTGGGCATCGTTAATTTGTACTTGTTTTCTGCAGTGTTGACGCTGATTGCTGTTATATACGGTGTTTTTAGTCGTCGTGCTTTATCTATGTCTTTGTCAGCTTCATTAGCTTCTTCTTCCAAATAAACAGAAAAAGCCCGTCTCCGGACATATACAGGTGAAAATGCGGATAAACGGTCTTGGGACCAGGTTTACCAGCGTGTTTTCCCTGATATGTGGAGACGGGCTTTTTCACTGTTTTCTATTATTTATCAGAAGAAGCATCTGGACTCAAATCACATTCTTTTAATGGAACGATTTTAGTACGTTTGGTCCATTTGTAGCCGAGCCACAGCAGAAGGAACAGCGGCACACTCATGTACGTAGCGATCATCGTTTTCCAGTCAATCTCCTGTCCGGTGAAGGCATCCGCACCTTGCCCGATAATGACAATGATACACAGAGCGAAGGCGAACAACGGCCCAAACGGGAACCAGCGGGCTTTGTATGGAAGCTCACTCAGACTGTGACCCTGTGCAGTAAAGGCACGGCGGAAACGATAATGACTGACTGCAATACCGACCCACGTAATAAATCCGCACATCCCGGAGGCGTTCAGCAGCCAGTTATAGACTACACCGTCTCCATATAAGGAGGCGAGGAAGGCCAGCATACCGACAGCAGTCGTGATCAGCAGCGCGTTCATAGGAATGCCGCGTCGATTGATACGTCCAAGGAAACGGGGGGCTTTACCTTCCCGTGCCAAAGCGTACAGTACCCGAGTTGCCGCGTACATACCCGAATTGCCTGCCGACAATACGGAAGTCAAAATAACGGCGTTCATGACAGAGGCAGCAATCGCAAGCCCCGCTTTTTCAAATACGAGCGTGAACGGGCTGACCCCGATGTCACTGATATCTCCCCGCAGCAGATTCGGATTCGTGTACGGAATGATCAATCCAATAACGAGAATCGCCAGAATATAAAAGAACAAGATACGCCAAAAGATTTGACGGATGGCGCGCGGCACATTTTCACGTGGATTTTCGCTCTCTCCAGCGGCTACCCCAATCAGCTCCGTTCCCTGAAAGGAGAAGCCCGCAGCCATGAATACGCCCAAAACAGCAAAGAATCCGCCATGGAACGGGGCGTCTCCTACTGTGAAGTTGGCAAAGCCAACCGCAGGACCACCCATAATGCCGAAGATCATCAGCACACCTACGGTCAAAAAGATGACCACGGTCACAATTTTAATCATGGCGAACCAGTATTCAGACTCACCGTAGCCTTTGACGGTCAACGCGTTTAGCGCGAAGATTACGGCCAGGAATAACAGACTCCACCAGGCAGAGTGACTTTCCGGGAACCAGTATTTGATTAGCACAGTCGCTGCTGCCAATTCGGCAGCAATCGTCACCGCCCAGTTGTACCAGAAGTTCCAGCCCATGGCGAAACCAAAAGCTGGATCGACGAAGCGACCTGCATAGGTGTTAAAAGAGCCAGATTCAGGCATAAATGTAGCCAACTCACCGAGGCTGGTCATAAGGAAGTAGACCATGAGACCAACTGCTGCATAAGCCAGCAGGGCACCACCGGGTCCAGCTTCGGCAACCGCGCCTCCACTGGCGAGGAACAGGCCTGTTCCGATAGAGCCGCCGAGGGCGATCATCGTCATATGGCGGGCTTTGAGACTTTTCCGCAAGGTTGCGTCAGGTGTTGCTTTGTGTTGCACGTTCAAACACTCCTTCATGAAATTGTATTTCATGTCAGGGCAAGAGCCAGAAGGAGGGGGAGTATATAAATCAAAAAACCGCAGGGAATACGCCTGCGGTTTTGTCTATGCATTCCGCACCATACCTTCTTCTATAACAAGATAGCTCAACACACGTGTCTGTGTTAGGACAGCGTGTGACAGTTCTGCTCCTTTCGGTTAGCAGCCCCAGCATTCGGAGTATTTACAAAGAGTCAGCTCCGCATACTTCGGCGGGTGTACCTTTCCACTGGAATCTCAGACGGCTCTTATCGTCTCCTCCGGTGTACTGATTACATCCGCGACCTCTACCTCATCATAAAACAGGGTTGATGAGGTGTATGACATGATATTTTATTGTATAGCGAACTACAGTATATCGTACCTGTACATCTTCTGACAATCGGCAATTTTTTGAAAATCACTCGTAGAATCTTAAATTAAGAGTTCCGCTTGGCCATCTGTTGCCAAACTGTGCCCGCGGCTTGTTCGCCTGATTCGATACGCTCCAGCGCCATTTTAGCCTGCAGACTGACCTCAAATTCGGGATCATCGACGGCCTTCTCCAGCGCATCACGCGCATCCTCGGTTCCAACCTCGTATAAAAAACGTGCCGCCCGCCAGCGCACCAACTTGCTGCTATCCGACAGGGCTCCGATCATTGCGCTGGTAGCGACCGGGTCGCCGATGTCCGACAACGTGTCGCCTGCGGTGCGGCGTACTGCCGCTGAAGGATCGCGCAGTGCCTCGGCTAGCAGATCCATCGCCTCCGGTGAGCGAATATCGCCCAGATAGACGACCCCCAGCCGCCGCAGCTGCATTTTGTCGTCATGCAGCGCTTGCCGGATAAGCGGCAAATGCTCGGGCGTCGGTTCCAGCCGATCCAGCGCAGCGTAGCGTGTGCGCCAATCCTCGTGCTGCAGGGCCTGCTCCAGCTCGGCATCGCTCCACTCGCGGCGTTCCTCCACGAATTCGCTGTTGTCTGCGCCGTGGGCAATCGCCTGCTGGATAATTTGCTCCAGCCGCTCTTGCGGAAAGGCTGCCTCCAGTTCCTGCTCGACCTCACGTGCTATGTCCGGCAGCTCACCGTAGCGGACGCCGTAATCACTCAGCTTGCGTTCCTTGATCAGCGTTGCACTCGCTACACGGGTAACGGCTTGCACGAAGCGGTCGGACAAGGAAATTCGTTCCTCCTGCTGCCCCGCCTTGACTCGGATTTGCATTGGAATGCCGCGAAAAAATTGCACAAAGACCTGTGCCTCGCCAAATGCTTCTCCAGAGGTTTCCTCTGGCAAATCCCAATTGGCGTCAGCGCCTTCCTCGCCTAGCTGATCCCGGACTTGACCCAGAATGGTAGACCAATCTGCATTCCCTTTGCGGTCAAGGGCTACAAAGTCAGTCGTATGAAACACGCTTTTGACCCCTTCAATGCCCAGCATGCGCCGGATAAATGGGGGAGCGGAACGCTCATTGTCCCGTGTATATGTTCTGCGGATACCCGCTTCCAGTCGCTCATCCAGATGCAGCATCATGGTGTTCGGACTGGGAGTTGGCTCGATAGATGTTATTTTCATAGCTCAGTGCAGCCTCCTGTTCAAAAGTTCTCCATATATAGCTTATCTGTATTGTAACTCATTCTGCGAATGTCTCCAAAGATAAGTTCGCGTATACGAGAAAAACACAATGACATATCTCACACTAATTCAGGTAAACATGTCTGATGAATATGGAGGTTTTTTTAATAAAAACAGGATGCTATATAAGCGAAACTCGAAAAATTAACATGAAAACGGAGTAGGCGGAATGGTGCTGTACAAGCGTAGCGGTCGCTTTTGTCCCCGGATTTTTACCCTAATCATAGGCTTTATTCTAGGAATCCGGGGGCGGTGGCGATGGGAAGCACCATCCGACTGCGCAGTGGCACTATAGGTAGCTTTTAAGTTCGGTTTATAGTTTGATGCTGTACTATGCATTCCGCTTCTGATGGATCAGGAGAGAGGCGATAACAATGCCGCTGACAAAACATTTGAAATGCATAAAACAATATCTAAAAAGAAATACTGCTACATTCAATGCAGAAACAGGGTTAAAACTCGGAAGAATGAACCAAACTGTGAATAGGTTACCAAAATGCGCCAATAGATAAGTGAAGGAGGCGTTCCTATGTTCCGCAAGCAGGAAAGAACGCTCATTATTGTATGTATAGTGATTGCGGCCATTATGCTATATGCCGTAATTAAAAGCATAGCTCGCTTGACTCCTTAGTTGGTAATCCAGAGTGATCCGCGATGTTTAAAATGTGAAATGAAGGAGTGAAACCCATTTGTCTTCACTGGACCCTGTATTGCTAAGCCGGATGCTGACCGGAATTACCTTGTTTGTTCATATTGTATTTGCATCCATCGGCGTTGGCGTACCCTTAATGATTGCACTTGCAGAATGGCGCGGGCTGCGAACTGGTGATCCGCATTATACTCTGCTGGCCCGACGGTGGGCGCGGGGGTTTGTCATTACCGTTGCCGTGGGTGTCGTTACAGGCACCTCAATTGGTCTGCAACTCAGTTTGCTTTGGCCCACCTTTATGCGGGTGGCTGGACAAGCGATTGCGCTACCCCTGTTTTTAGAGACGTTTGCTTTTTTCATCGAAGCTATATTCCTGGGCATCTACTTGTATACCTGGGATCGGTTTAAAAGTAAATATTTTCACCTGATGCTGCTCATCCCGGTAGCGATTGCCTCATCTGCATCAGCGGTTTTTATTACGACTGTGAACTCGTTCATGAACCAACCTCAAGGCTTTACACTCAAAAATGGAGTCATGACTGATATTCATCCCATCCAGGCCATGCTAAATCCGGCCACCCCGACCAAAGTTTCTCATGTACTGGCTTCTTCGTATACATTGAGCGCTGGGGTGCTGATGGGACTGGCGGCTTACAGCATGCTGCGGGGGCGTAATCACCCGTATTTTAAAAAGGCGCTGAAGCTGACTGCCACCTGCACCATTGTGTTTGCCATCAGTACGGTGATGATTGGAGACGCTTCTGGTAAATTTCTGGCAAAATATCAGCCGGAGAAGCTGGCTGCCGCCGAATGGCATTTTGATACGATGACGCACGCGCCCTTCATATATGGCGGATACATGGATAAGAATGGCGAAATCAAGTATGCGCTGAAAGTTCCTTATGCGCTTAGTGTTTTGGCCGGGAACCTGCCCAGTACGGAGGTCAAGGGATTAAATGATTATCCCGTAGATCAGCGTCCGCCGCTGTCTATCCATTATATGTTTGACCTCAAAATCACCACCGGGGTGCTGATTCTCGTCATCCCACTGTTATATCTGATCCGCAAGCGTTTGCCAGGTCGCAAACCATACCCCAAATGGCTGCTGTTAGCTCTCATTCTGGTAGGACCGATGGCGATGGTAGCTATTGAGCTGGGCTGGATGTTTGCGGAGGTCGGCAGGCAGCCGTGGATTTTACGCGGATACATGAAGGTCTCCGAAGCAGCAACCACTTCTACGAGTGTTGGGTGGATGCTGGTGTTGTTTGTTATTTTGTATCTGGTATTGTGTTTCTCGGCCATTAAGGTACTCAGCAAGCTATTCCGCAATAAGGATGCGGTGGAAGAGATAAGGCAGCTGGGCCTGGAAGGGGCTGAAGGCAAGTGAGCTATGAAATTGTAGGTATCGCCATTTTGTGGACCTTCCTGTTCGGATATTTGCTTGTGGCATCTATTGATTTTGGTGCAGGTTTTTTCAGCTTTTACAGTGTGTTAACAGGCCACCAGAACAAAATCCACAATATCATTCAACGGTATTTGTCTCCAGTGTGGGAGGTAACGAACGTATTTCTCATCTTTTTTGTGGTGGGATTGAACGGGTTCTTCCCGGATGCGGCTTACTACTATGGCACGGCGTTACTCGTTCCCGGCAGTATTGCGATTGTGCTTCTCGCGATCCGGGGAGTGTATTATGCGTACAATACGTATGGGCATTCCGGTAAAAATAATATCGTCTACATGGCGTTGTACGGTGCGACTGGGTTGCTGATTCCGGCGGCACTGTCGACGGTCCTTGCTATTTCGGAAGGCGGCATAATTGTAGAGAACGACACAGGTGTTCATCTTCAATGGGGCCAGCTATTAAGCAACCCCTATACGTGGGCGGTTATTTTTCTGGCGTTGGTGAGTGTGCTGTATATTTCAGCGATGTTTTTGTCCTATTATGCCAAAAGGGCGGGAGACAAGGTCGCTTTCGAAATCGTACGGGGATACGCGCTGCTTTGGAGCGGTCCAACGATTGTAGCGAGTCTGCTCGCATTTTTTCAGATTAACAAACAAAATCCAGACCATTTTGCCAATATGCTAAGTATGGCCTGGATGTTTGTCGCATCCTTCATATGCTTTGTGGGAGCTGTTTATCTGGTGTGGCAGCGGCGGCATCTAGGTACCTCATTCATACTGGTGATGCTGCAATTTGCATTTGCCTGGTATGGCTATGGCCGCTCGCATCTTCCCTATGTTTTGTATCCCTACATTAATGTCTACGACAGCTTTACAAATTCTACGATGGCGTATGCATTGATTACGGCGTTTGTTGCGGGTCTGCTGGTGCTGATCCCTTCGCTGATCCTGATATTAAGACTGTTCCTATTCGATGCAAAATATGTGCGAGGAGAAGCAGGGAAGAAAGGATGAGTTCAATGGCTGCTTTCGAGCATTTTACGATTATGTATGAGTCGCCTATTATTATAGTGGTGGCGATTGTGTTTCTGTTTATTTATTCGGCACGCTTTAAAAATCCACAGGACTGACAGCAACATGTGGAACAGGCCTTCCTGATTGATCCGGGAGGGTCTGTTCTTGCTGTATTATCGCAGAATTTCCTTTACAGCCGTGATTGAATTATACTTTACATATATCAGGATGTTGCATCATTTAATGTTCACACTCGAGTGACAATATATAGTTAAATTGAACCGTTGTGTTTTTTGGAGAACGGGTTCATCAGGGAGGGAGCTGCATCATGCCCAAAGTACGTTTTAACAATATGGATCATGTAAATACCGATAAAACGATTAAGCAATTCAGACAATGGCGGCAGGAGCGACGCAGCAAAATAAAGGATTATACGTTCGTTGTTCCAAACCATCCCCCGGAGCTGGAGTTTTTGCATAGTAATCGGGAAATGACGACAGCAACCTGGGTAGGACATTCCACCTTTTTCATCCAGTATCTTGGGCTGAACATCGTCACCGATCCGGTATGGGCAGAGCGTATGGCTTTCGACAAAAGGTTGGCTCCACCCGGCATTCGCATTCAGGATGTACCGCCGCTGGATATCATTTTGCTGTCTCATTCGCATTATGATCATTTACATTTAGAATCATTGCGGAAATTATATCGTGCAGATACGCTGATGCTCGTACCCTCGGGGTTAAAGTCGAAAATGATCCGCAAAGGCTTTCGTAACTGCCATGAGCTGCAATGGTGGGAGCATTTTACGGTAGGCGGGGTACGATTTACGTTTGTTCCAGCCCAGCATTGGACACGACGTACGCCGTTTGATACCAATACTTCGCATTGGGGTGGATACGTTCTGCAAAGTGAGCAGCAGGTGATCGGCTCTGCCACGTCCGTCGCGGAATCCCATCGTCATTCGGATGCAGATTCAGCGGATGCACCGACGTTGTATTTTGTGGGGGACACCGGATATTTCCGTGGGTTTAAGGAGATTGGAGAGCGCTTTGCCATTGATCTGACCTTTATGCCCATTGGGGCTTATGAACCGGAATGGTTCATGACCTCACAGCACGTGACACCGGAGGAAGCATTGCAAGGGTTTGTAGATTGCGGCGCGGACCAGATGATTCCGATGCACTACGGAGCCTTTAAGCTGGCGGATGATACGCCGAGAGAGGCGCTGGATCGTCTCGAAGCGGAGCGTGAGCGCTTGGGCATCGCGAAGGAACGCATTCATATACTGGGGCACGGAGAGACGCTGAAAATTGGGCGACGCTGCTCAACTACAATCTGAGGGGTTCAACAAGATGCGTATCCAAAAAAGCGACTCTGCGGACAATTGATTTTGTCTGCGGAGCCGCTTTTTTGTTTTTAGGCTATGATTTCAGGATTAAACTGCTTCGGTATCACTCGCCAAAGAGGAGTCGCTGTTGGTGATGGGATGACGAACGATTTTGACTTCATAGAACGTGATTTTATTTTCAATAATATAGTCCGGAATTTGACGGTGGCTATGGGATTCGCGGAACGCTTCGCTTTTAGTCCAGCCTTGGAAGTTCTCTTTCTCCTTCCAGCGTGTGCTGATCGTTACTTCCTCATAATCCTTCGTGTTTTCAGTCAGCAGCACTTCCAGACCGAGAAAACCTTCCATTTTTTCAACTTTTCCTTCTTTGTTAAATCTTTCGATGAGTAGATGGGCATTGCCCGGTGTGATTTTAGATGTATTTGTAACGATAACCATATTAAATTCCTCCTGAATGATGTGGTATGGTCGGTATAATAACCGGATAGCCATCCTCAAATTTGATGGTAGCGTTCATTTCATAAATGTCGCGAAGAAAAGCAGACGTCAAAATCTGACGGGGTTCGCCGGCAACGGCGATTCGTCCCTTTTTAAGCGCAATCATATGATGACAATAGGCCGCAGCTTGCTGCAAATCATGCAGTACCATAACAATCGTCAAGCCGGACTCGTGATTGATACGCCGCAGCATATCCATAACTTCAAATTGGTGGGCGATATCCAGAAAAGTGGTCGGTTCATCGAGCAAAAGAATACCTGTTTGTTGGGCCAAAGCCATTGCAATTCGCGCTTTTTGTTGTTCACCTCCCGATAGAGTATGGAACATCCGATCCGCATAGGGCTGGATGCCTGTGATTCCCATGACATGGTCAACAATATGCTGGTCTTGTCTGGTATGGCGTGTCCTCAAGCCCTTGGCATGAGGAGATCTTCCGTAAGCGACCAGCTCACGAACCGTTAATAACGGCAGCATATCCTTCATTTGCGGCAGCATTGTAATCGCCTGGGCAAAATCACGCCGCTTGTATTCCTTCATAGGCTTGCCCAGTACGGAAACCTGACCCTGATCCTGCTTGAGCAGTCGGGTCATAATCCGCAAAAGCGTGGACTTGCCTGAGCCGTTGGGTCCGACAATCGCGGTGAGCTGGCCAGCGGGCAAGGTGATGTTCACATCGTCCAGCTTGAAATACCCACGTTGTAAGGAGATATGCTCACCCTGAATGGCTGTCATCCGAAATTCCCCCGTTTCTTGAGCAGGATTAAGAAGAACGGTGCCCCGATGACGGCCAGCAAAATACCTACAGGCAGTTCAATCGGGTCAAACCAGGATCGTGCCACCGTATCTGCCAGGACAACCAGCGTTCCGCCGCCCACAATGGAAAGGGGAAGGAGGAAACGATAATCTTCCCCGATCAGCAGCCGTATGACATGGGGAACGACCAGCCCTACGAACCCGATCAGCCCGGCTACACTGACCGCCGTACCGGCGAGCAGGGCAGAGAGCAAGATAATGAGCATACGTTGAAGCTCTACTCGCTGGCCAAGCAGTTGGGCTGAATCGTCGCCCAGCAGCAGCAAATTAGCAGGCTTAATCGCAAACAAAGAGGCGATTAAGCCAATGATGGCGTAAGGCGCCATGAACTCCAGATGATGCCAGCTTCGTCCGTTTAATCCGCCGGATAGCCAAGGAAGAACGGCCTGTACGCGGTCGCTGTACATGACCATCACGCCGTTGGTGAGTGCGCCCAGCAGCGCGTTGATCGCAACGCCAGCCAGCACAATTTTGACAGGGGAAGCCCCTCGGTCCCAAGCCAGCAGGTAAATGATGATCGCGCTCAGAAAGGCTCCCAAAAAGGCGGTTACCGGAAGAAGGTAGCTGAGCTGTGGAAGCATCACCATCGTAATGACGGCTGCAAGTCCACCCCCAGCCGATACACCAATAATGCCAGGGTCAGCCAATGGATTTTTCATCACTCCTTGAAGAAGTGCTCCGGAAGCTGCGAGACAAGCTCCTACTAGTAAACCTACTAATACTCTGGGTAGTCGGAGATCCATCAGGATCGTGCGGTATGTAGATTCATCATGATGTAGCAAAACCTGATTGATTTCTTGAAGTGGAATCGACACCGAACCGTAGGCCAGACCGTACACAGAGACGGCCAGCAGTAGAATCGGAAGGGTAATCCAGGCGATGGTGCGTCTTCTGGCGCGCTGTAGTTTATTCATCGCCATCGCCTATTTCGCCGGATACAGCTTTTGATGCATCAAATCCAGCGCTTTAGTGACCCGTGTGCCCGGATTCGTTCCGAACAGATCTGAAGGTAAAACCTCGACCTGATTGTTTTTGACTGCCCGGATTCCGTTCCAAGCTGCATTTTCCTGCATTTCCTTTATAAATGCGGCTTTAACATCTTCTGTATTGCCATGGGTCATGATGAAGATGTAGTCAGGGTCAGCCTGTATGATGCGTTCTGTGTTCAGCTGCGCATATTGCGGGAAATTTTGCAGGCCCGGAAAATCAGCTGCGATGTTGGAGCCACCTGCAGCTTCCAGAATGTTTCCACTCAGTGAATTTGGCAGTGCTGCCATGTACGTGGCCGGGGCCCCATAGACCAGCAACACCTTCGGTTTGGAGGTAGAGGCTGTTTCCTTTTGCAGCTTAGCTACTTGTTGGTCAATTTCCTGGTTCAGCTTTACGGCCTGAGCCTGCTTTTGCAGTAATTGTCCGAACAGCGTAATTTGCGACTGAATATCGTGAACTGAATTGGCTCCAGTCAGCAGCAGCTGTGAACCGACTCCTTCAATGGCTGGAATGTCTTTTTCATTCATAGGATAATTGCCTAGCACGACATCCGGTTTGAGCATCGTAATTTTCTCCAGATCGACTTCATGAGTGGAGCCTATTTGCTGAACGTTCTCAGCAGCAGGTACGACGGAAGGTCCATTTGAGTTGGGCCTGCCCACGGCTGTCCCGCCCAATGCGTATATAATATCCAGATCGCCATTGCTGAGTGCAACGATATGTTGAGGGACACTTTGAAACGCCAACGTCCGTTTTGAAAAATCAGTAACTTGAATCGCCGCACCACTTGTTGTGCTTGAAGTGGCAGATACGGATGCACTGGTTGGTTTGTGATCTGCGGTCGGAGCACCATTACTACATCCGGTAACTGCCAATAAAAGCGCTGCGGACGACCACAACACATAAGATTTCATGTCATTCCTCCTGCAATTTTCGAGTTAAACAATAATGATAATCATTTTCATTTATGTATAAGAGAATGATAATGAATATCACTGGGAATTGTCAATTGAAAAAAGAAAACTTTTAAATAAATTTTGAACTAAAAATATGAGGGAGCTATTCGAATTATAGAAGAAGGAACTCCAAATTTTTCTTAAAAAATAGCATATATCAAGGGATTATACACACGCAAATACATATTGACATTTTCGAAAAGTGTAAGATATATTGGTGATGGGTTTACTTGATTTTGCGAAATTCTGGTATAGAAAGGTGGGGAGACAAAGCTCAAAAAGAGCTATTTTTTTTAAGTTATCAATTGAGAATGATAATCAATTAATTATATTCTCGTGGGGAGGGACTGCTGTCAAAATGAAGAAGGGGTATTCTGCAATTATTGCTGTGTTTCTGCTGGTGAGTGTGCTGAGCTTTTGGCCAATTTCGTCATCTGTAGTAGCCGCTGCGGCTTCTCCAAAATTGGCGGATGGTACATACACGCTCAAATACAATATTCTCAAGGCGGAAAATGATTCGGTGTCCATGGCTAATGATTATTTTGAAAAACCAGCTAAGTTGTATGTAAAAAAAGGTCAGATGACAATGCAAATTAAGCTGAATCATAGCGAATGGACAACCGGGTTTAAAGTGGATTACAAAGGCAAAATCATCGATACAAAGGTCATTCATAAGGATGCCAAAACCGATACTCGGACCGTACAATTTCCAATTACGAGTGTGAACAGCCCGCTGATCTCTAAAATTCATGTTACTGTCCCTGCGTATAACTACGATCATGACTATACGATCCGCTTCGCTTTTGATTCCAAAAGCGTCAAAAAAGTAGCAGCCGTCCAGTCAGCAAAATCAACTAAATCTTCCAAGAAGTAAATTCAAGCCATCTTTATCGTTCATAAAATCAACATAAATTCAAGCATAAAAAATTGAGGAGTGTATGTAGATATGAATATGGTAATGAATCGCTTTGAGCAATTTTCTTTCAAGAAGGTATTCGTAGCATTGATCATGACAGCGCTTGTTTTTGCACTCATTGCTCCATTCTCAGCTAAAGCGGCAGCAGCCGACGGCACGTATACCGTAGACTATACCGTTCTGAAGGATCAAACCAATGAAACTTCTCGATTGGATAGCTACCTGACGAAGCCTGCTCAGGTTACGGTAGCTAATGGCAAAAATGTCGTTCGTCTGACTGTGAAAAGCAGCGATTTGATTACAACGTTCAAAGTAGAGCAAAATGGCGTACTGCAAGATGCGACTGTGGTAAGCACAGATACTGCTAACAACACTCGTGTAGTGGAATTCGAAGTTGCTGACCTGAATGCAAAAGTGAATGCTTACGCTGAAATCACAATTCCAGTGATTGGCTACACAGGCAAGTACGATGTACAACTGCAATTCGACGAAATCTAATCCAAAATAAAACCTAAAAGGAGATTAAGGACATGAACATGGTTATGAATCGTATGGAGAAATTGTCTTTGAAAAAAGTAATTCTTACTGTATTGATGGCAGCGCTTGTTTTTGTGGTACTTGCTCCATTTTCTGCTAATAAAGCGCATGCGGCTTTGCCTAATGGAACGTACACCATTGACTATACAGTGTACAAGGATGGCACCAATGAAGCTTCCTACATGGACTCAAACGGTTATGTCGCCAAACCTGCTACGTTGATCGCTACTAATGGTCAATACAAAGTAAGAGTAACCATTACCAAAAGTGCTTGGGTAACTGAGTTTAAGACACAACAAAACGGTCAATATGTGAATGCAACTGTAGTAAGCACATCCGGTGATACAAGAGTTGTAGAATTCCCTGTAAGTAATTTTTCTCAAAAACTGAATGCTAAATTGCACGTAAGCGTACCTAAAGAATACACTGGCGGCATTCCATATGACCACGATTACACCGTTCAATTTGGATTTGACGAAGATACTATCGAATAGTGGAATGATAACATATTGATCTTATACTCATTTGGGATTCTGTAGAGTTCCAAATGAGTATATTTTAAGTAGGGGGATTAATAAACTTGAAAAGGCAATTTAAAAAATACTTAATGACGTTTGCAGCTATTGTCATGCTGCTTTCCGTTGTTTTCCCATTTGCTCCGACTGTTTCTGCGTCTGATGAGACAAATCCATCAATTGAATCCAGTGCATCCGAGTCCTCTGTGACCCAAGATGTGTATCCGGTAGAGCCGAGTACGGTAGAAGTGGTTCCAACAGTAGATGTGGCAAGCACGTACACAGTAGCAGCCGCTGAGACACAAGGTTCCAGTATTATGCAGGATTCGAATGTATATTCTATTAACTACGTGGTGAAAAACGAAAGTAAAGCATCGGGAATAGGTACTTCCCCGTATAATGATATGTTCCTTAAACCAGCTACTTTTACAGTTGAACAGAATTCAACTGTTGGACAGGCTACTTATCATGTTTCTTTAATGCTTGATAATCCTAATCAACCCTTTACAGATATCGAATTTAAACGAGACGGGGAAACTGTTCCGGCCCATATTACAGATTTAGCTCAAGAGGGAGGTCTGTATACTCCGCGAACAGTAACATTTGATGTATACGACCTGAATCAGAAAATTGATGTGAATTACATTTATAATAATAGACTCAGACAAAATTGGATTGAATTTGATCCATCAACTATAACTGTGAAAGAGGGACCAGTAACTCCACCCACACCTTCACCTGAGCCGGAAGTTCCCTTAAAGCCGGGTGTCCTTAATTTTACAATACTGAAGGATAAATCTGAAGAACCTTCTGTTATGGACGGTTACGCATTGAAGCCTGCGAAGCTCGTTCAAAAAGGTGATAAATGGTATATTCAACTTACATTAAACAACAGTAGTTGGATTCCTTCATTCCAAACCGAGCAGAACGGTAAATTTGAGGAAGCAGCAATTATTTCGGAGGTTAGTAACGCTAATCAGCGTACGGTTGAGTTTGAAGTAAGTAACTTGTCCAATAAATTGAATGCTTACACTCATGTGATTGTGCCTGGTTTGGAACTGGGAGGAGTACCTTACGATCATTGGTATAATGTTCAAATCAAATTTGACACAAGTATTACACCTGATCCTAGTACTCCATCGACCTTGGCAGATGGAATATACTCCATTAACTTTAATACGTTACACGCAACAAAAGACCAACCATCGACAATGGCGCAATATCTGTTGTCTCCAGCAACTTTGACGGTATCGAAGGGGCAAAAAGAAGTTTCCTTCACCATCAAAGACAGCACCACGGTAACAGAGTTCAAAACAGAACAAAACGGAACGTTGACGGATGCGGATATTGTAAGTGAGGACAAGACAGCCAATACGCGTGTTGTGAAATTCAAAGTAGCCGATTTGGACGCTATTTTGAACGCACAGGTACATGTGAGCACGACCTATCCAGGTGGGGTTTATGAAATGGATCATAAGCTTCGTCTTCAATTTGACAAGAATAGTATTACAGGAAATGGTACCTCTCCAGAAACAAATTCCAATCTGGATTTCACCCTTTTGAAGGATGGAACGAATGAAAAGTCCATGATGGATGGGTATACGGAGAAACCAGGCGTTTTGATTGAACGTAATGGCAAAAAGTATGTTCGTTTTACCTTGAAAAACAGTAAGCAAATTGATGGTTTTAAGGTAGAGCAAAAAAACGGAGCATTAACTAGTGTTGCCACAGTAAGTGAAGACAAAACTGCGAATACACGAATTATTGAATTCGAAGTTAAAGAACTACCTGCCAAGTTAAACGCATGGGTAAGCATCAACTGGCCTGAGCTTAACTATGTGAACACGTATAATGTAGATCTTCAATTAGGAGCGGCAACATCCCCGGTTGATCCTGGAACGCCTGGGACGCCAGGAAAGGTTTTAGCTGATGGAACGTATTCAATCCATTTCGATGCATTGCACGCAACAAAGGATCAAAAATCGGCAATGGCGCAATATTTATTATCTCCAGCGACACTGACGGCATTGAAAGGCAAGTATGAAGCCTCCTTTACCATCAAAGACAGCGCCACAGTGACGGAGTTCAAAACAGAACAAAACGGAACGTTGACAGATGCAGATATCGTAAGTGAGGACAAGAAAGCAGACACGCGTGTTGTGAAATTTAAAGTGGCCGATTTGGACGCTATTCTGAATGCACAAGTCCATGTAAGTACGAGCTATAACGGAACGGTTTATGAGATGGACCATAAGATTCGTCTTCATTTCGACCGTAGCAGCATTGCAGTGAAAGGAACGGATGGCGGCGGTACAACTCCCGTGACTGAAAATGGCAGATACAGCATTGATTTCTCCGTACTCAAGAACGGAAGCGATGAACTATCTGTGATGGATGGATATATGCAAAAGCCAGCCACTCTGTTAAAACAGTCTGGCAAAAATATAATACAAATTAAAATGGATAAGAGCAGTTGGATTAAAACGTTCAAAGTAAATGGTGCAGAGGCTCTGGTTGTTGAACAATCAACCTCGGCAGATACAAGAACCGTACAATTTGAAGTACCAGATCTCTCGGATAAAGTTACAGTGAATACGCATGTCATCGTACCTGGACTAGAACTGGGTGGCATCCCTTACGACCACGTATATGATGTGCAGTATCAATTCGAGCCTACTACCATTCGTAGCTATGTCGAGCCATCCTCTTCTGGAGCAGCAGATCCCATTGTTAAATTGGATTTTGACAAGCTTACCAATGGTAAATATGCTTTGAAATTCAGCATTGTGTTGTCAGATGGCTCCACAGGAGCGGATTCCCCGGCTCAACGCTTTATCACCAATGAACCAGCGCAATTGGTCGTGGAAGGCGACAAACGGTTTGTAGGTCTGAAGCTGCAAAACAGTAATGAAGTGAAGGCGTTGCGTATTTGGGATAACGCAAGCGGAGGTTACCAAGACGCAGAAGTGACCCAGGAAGATGCAGCAAGTAATACGAAGCACGTTCGTTTTGGCGTGAATGACTTTAAGAACAATATAAAAGGCCAACTGGTTGTCTATGAAGCCCCTAAAGTGGCAAGTGCCGCTCCGATGGTCTTCAAGGCTGAGGATCGTGTAGAGAGGGTGTACGATTTTGAATTCAAGTTTGACACCAGTGATGTTTCTTACTACACCGAAACAAAAGCAGACGAAGTAGAACAAGGGAAAAATAACTTAGCCGATGGAGAGTATACTGCGAACTTCCGTGTGCTAGCGAACGGAACGGACAAGGATTCTCTGGTAGCTCCTTTTGTACAGAGTCTAGCAAAGCTGATTGTGAAAAATGGTAAGGTTCAGGCCCATGTAACCGTTACAAACACTCAGGCTTTGAAGTCGTTCCAAACGGATTTTGAAGGTCGTTATACAAATCCTATGATTATGGGTTCCAACACAAAAGGTGATACGCACACTATTGCTTTCGAAGTGCCTGATCTGGATAAAAAGTTGAGTGTGTACACACAGGTATATCTGCCTGAGAAATACATTTTGAATGAGAAATTCGGCGGACAGATTCAATTTGACCGTGCATCACTTAAAGGTGAGGGAGTTAATACAACTGCAACCACTACTGAACCGACAGCAGCTTCTACGGACAAGGCAGCAGAAACGACCACATCTGTGGCTGAAACAAAACCAGTAGTTGAGCAACCAGCTCAAACTGCTTCCGAGAAGCAATACACGATCAATTACAACGTATTTAAAGACAAAACGAGTGAAGCTTCCGTTATGGATGGTTACCTCGACAAGCCAGCCACACTGATTGAAAAGGGAGACAAGCGCTATATCCAAGTTACTTTGAAAAATAGCTCTTGGATGCCAACTCTACAAGTCGAGCAAAACGGTACCCTGAAAGATGTAGAAGTAATCTCGACATCCGGCGATACACGTGTCGTTCAATTCGAGGTAGGGGACTTGTCCCATAAAATCAGTGCTTACACACACGTAATTGTGCCTGGTTTGGTTCTCGGCGGGGTGCCGTATGATCACTGGTATACGGTTCAGTTCCAATTTGATGAAGCAAGCCTGAAAGCGAAGTAGTCTCAGATTGTGACATCAATGAAGTCCGAATAACAGCAAAGTTTGTATGCGAGCAAGTCTTGGTGCCCCGGCATCAAGACTTGTCAGCATTTACATACCGAAAAAGTTAAGGCTCATGCTGTTGCTCTATATTTTGAATTGAGGTGATTGGATTTTCATGAAACGATATATAGCTTTGGCTCAAAGAAAATCGTTCTGTTTTTATATGTTGCTCGGCATCGTGATCCTGTTGCTGGCCGGATGCTCGGGAGGAGCACAGGCTGGACAGAACCATAGCGAAGGTTTGAAAACAACGGCAACATCTGATGCAACCGGAAAGTCGGCTGATGATAAAGCTCAAACTCCACGCATTGTGGCGACTACGGTAGCCATTGCGGAAATTACGGATGCACTGGGTCTGGATTTGGCAGGCAAGCCGACAAGCACAAAAGTGCTGCCTGACCGATACAAGAATGTCCCTGATGTGGGTAATCCGATGAGTCCTGATATGGAAAAAGTGATGTCATTGAAGCCTACTGATGTACTGTCGGTGACAACACTAAAATATGATTTGGAACCCAAATTTAAGGACTTGAAAATCAATGCTGAATTTTTGAATTTTGAAAGCCTTGCGAATATGCAAAAAGAGATTCAAAAGCTGGGTGATACGTTTGGCAAAGCCGATAAGGCCAAAGAGATTAATGGAGCTTTGGATGCCAAAGTCGCGGAGATTCAACAAAAGATCAAAGGCAAGAAATCTCCTAAAGTATTGATTTTGCTGGGCGTACCGGGAAGCTATCTGGTAGCTACCGAGCATTCCTATATTGGGGATCTGGTTAAAATTGCAGGTGGAACAAATGTGGTCCAGGGCGAGAAGGTGGAGTTCATTGCCCACAATACCGAAGCCTTGCAGCAATCCAACCCCGATATCATTTTGCGCGCTGCACACGGGATGCCGGATGAGGTAGTGAAAATGTTCGATGAAGAGTTCAAAACTAACGATATCTGGAAGCATTTCAACGCTGTGAAAAATGGGCATGTCTATGATCTGCCTGAACCGTTGTTTGGCACAACAGGGAATTTAGCGGCAAACTCGGCGCTGGATGAGCTGATGAAAATGCTGTATCCTTCGAATTAAAGGAAGCTGATGACATGTCAAAAAAAGTATGGAGCCTTATTGTTGTAATTGTCTTGCTCGTCGGCGTCATGCTGTATTCAGCGATGACAGGCAGTCTCAAGGTGAATTTGAGTCAGTTGGTGACCGGATTATGGACAGGTACGGATGATCAGGTGAATGTGGTCAAAGACCTCAGATTACCGAGAATTATCGTAGCCGTGATGGCGGGTGCAGCACTTGCAGTGGCGGGCGTTTTGCTGCAAGCCGTTATGAAAAACCCGCTGGCGGATGCCGGGGTTATCGGTATTTCTTCGGGAGCGGCATTGGTCTCGCTGATTGCGGTGACGATCTTTCCGGCGCTTTATTTCTGGATGCCGTTCTTTTCCTTTATCGGTGGTGCGTTAGCCTGTCTAATGGTCTACGGATTTTCATGGAAATCCGGCTTGCATCCGATTCGTCTCATCCTGATCGGGGTGGCCGTGAATGCTATTTTTTCCGGTCTAGGGCAGTCGTTTAACTATCGGGGCAGTTATGCAGTCACTAGCATTAATCAGGTCACCACTTCAACCTTGTCTATGAAAAAATGGGTAGATGTCGAGGTTATTGTGACTTATGGCGGGATTGGGCTAATTTTAGCCATGCTCGTATTTTCCTGGTGCAATTTCTTGTCCCTTCAAGATAAAACGGCTAAAAACCTGGGATTCAATGTGACGCGAGCACGACTTTTGATTTCTGTGATTGCAGTACTGCTTGCAGCAACAGCTACAGCCATTGCAGGAGTGATTGCCTTTATCGGTCTGCTCGTTCCGCATTGTGCCCGTTACCTAGTTGGCTCGGATCATAAGTGGCTGATTCCGTTCTCTGCCTTATGCGGCGGCTTGTTGCTGCTGCTTGCGGATACACTGGGACGGACGGTGCTTGCTCCCAATGAAATTCCGGCTTCTATTATTATGGCCGTCATTGGCGGGCCGTTCCTGATATTCCTGATCAGAAAGGCGGATCGCACCTATGGACATTAAGGATATAACCTTCTCATATGATCGGAAAATAGATCGCCTACACGCTGTCAATGCTGTTATTGAGCCGGGACGGATTACTACCATTATTGGTCCCAACGGATGCGGCAAATCGACGCTGCTTAGCGTGATGTCCAACAATGCCGTTCCCCGCTTGGGTCAGGTAGTTCTGGACGGCAAGGAGATAGCCCACTACAAGCCAAAGGAGCTGGCTCGTCAATTGGCGGTAGTTCATCAGCAGAACGAGGCACCTTCCGATTTGACTGTAGAAAAGCTCGTTAGCTTCGGAAGGCTGCCGCATAAGAACATGTTTACTGCGAGACGTGATGAGGATGAAGAGGCGATCGAGTGGGCGATAGCTTGTACCAACCTGAACGAACGTAGAACTTGCACGTTGGATCAGCTCTCAGGAGGAGAACGGCAGCGTGTATGGATTGCAATGGCCTTGGCACAGCGGACGCCAATTTTATTTTTGGATGAGCCGACCACCTATCTGGATATGTACTACCAGCTTGAAATTTTAGAGCTCATTCGGCAGTTAAACCAGGAACATGGACTGACGATCGTGATGGTGCTGCATGATATCAATCATGCCATTCGTTACAGCGACGTTATGATCGCTATGAAGGAGGGGCGTATTATAGCGAACGGTCCGCCTACAGAGGTCGTCACGTCCGAACTGATACAGGCGGTCTATGATGTGGAGGTCGTAGTCAGACAGGACGATGAAGCGGGAATGTATCTCATTCCGATAGGTGTCGGGGCTTCCTGACATTTTCAAGCACACGGAACATCAATGCTGCAACTGAATAACGCCTCTGTCCTGGCGGCATCTTAACGAATTTAAATCATGAAAATGGTTCTGGTCCATGTGTTTGTCAGGTGACAATCGTGGAGACAGAAGCATTTTTTATTTTATTTATAAGATATTGGATAAGATTCAGGGGCGGTTCTGCTTATACCACGGTTCGAATCCGATCTTTTGTGTGTTATACTATTGCCGTCGGTAATTTTGTATTTAGCACTTTACTAATGATAAGGATGGTATGCTTATATGATCAGTACAAGCGGCGTAACGCTTCGTTATGGTAAACGCCCACTTTTTGAAGACGTTAATATCAAATTTACTCCTGGGAACTGCTACGGCCTGATTGGGGCGAATGGCGCGGGCAAATCCACCTTTTTGAAAATTCTTTCCGGTGAAGTCGAAGCCAATTCAGGCGAGGTTCACATGACACCGGGCGAACGGATGGCAGTGCTCAAGCAGAACCATTATGAATACGATGAATTCCCGGTTCTGGAAACCGTTATTATGGGGCATACGCGTCTGTATGAAATCATGAAGGAAAAGGATGCACTGTATGCCAAAACGGAATTTACCGAAGCGGACGGCCTACGTGCCGGTGAGCTTGAAGGTGAATTTGCGGAGCTGAACGGATGGGATGCTGAGCCGGACGCAGCTTCCTTGCTGATCGGTCTTGGTATTCCCCGCGACTTGCATGACAAGAACATGTCTGAGCTGAGCGGTAATGACAAGGTACGTGTTCTCCTGGCTCAAGCGTTGTTTGGCCGTCCGAACAATTTGCTGCTCGATGAGCCTACCAACCATTTGGACCTCGAATCCATTCAATGGCTGGAAAATTTCTTGATGGACTATGAAGGCACCGTCATCGTCGTATCCCATGATCGTCACTTCCTGAACAAGGTATGTACGCATATCGCGGATATTGATTTTGGCAAAATCCAGATGTACGTCGGCAACTACGACTTCTGGTATGAGTCCAGCCAGCTTGCGCTTGCATTGACTCGTGATGCCAACAAGAAAAAGGAAGAGAAGATCAAGGAACTGCAAGCCTTTATTCAGCGCTTTTCCGCGAATGCTTCCAAGTCCAAACAGGCTACTTCACGTAAAAAACAACTGGATAAAATTACGCTGGACGACATCCGTCCGTCGAACCGTAAATATCCTTTCCTGAACTTCAAGCCTGAACGCGAAGCGGGCAAACAACTCCTGACAGTAGACCGTCTCAGCAAATCCATTGAAGGCGAGCAAGTGCTGAATGAGTTCAGTCTGGTTGTGAACAAAGGCGATAAAATTGCATTTGTCGGCCCGAACGGTTTGCCTAAATCGACGCTCTTTCAGGTTTTGATGAACGAAACTGAAGCGGACAGCGGTGAATTCTCATGGGGGATCACTACGACTCAGGCTTATTTCCCGAAAGACAATTCCACCTATTTTGAAGGTGTGGATATGAATCTCGTGGAATGGCTGCGCCAATATTCCAAAGATCAGGACGAAACGTTCCTGCGCGGCTTCTTGGGACGTATGCTCTTCTCAGGTGAAGAAGCGCTTAAGAAGGCAAGCGTGCTGTCCGGAGGCGAGAAGGTTCGCTGTATGCTGGCGAAAATGATGCTCAACGGTGCCAATGTGCTGCTGTTGGATGAACCGACCAATCACTTGGATCTGGAATCCATTACAGCGCTGAACAATGGTCTGATTGATTTTGACGGCACTATATTGTTCACATCGCATGACCATCAGTTCATTCAAACCATCGCGAACCGTATCGTGGAAATTACGCCAAACGGTGTAATCGACCGTACGATGAGCTATGATGAATATTTGGAAAATGAAGAGATCGCGAAATTGCGTGAACGTATGTATCCCGTAGAAATCGGCTAAATCCAAACCGGCTAATTTTAGCAAATAGATAAACGAAAGAGGAGCTCCATCAGGCCATTGATATGGCCGGGAGACTCCTCTTTTTCGTTTGTGCCATGCCCCATAGCTTACTCGATTCCGGCAGTGAGGTAAGATGACCCCCTCTGACCTTCGGTACCATATATTGTCTATGGGGTGGCTCTTATGATCCGCCTGTACGACGGCGTTGGTTGTTCGGCTTCTTCGTATTTTGGCTTTTCAGTGTTTTGGTGGAACCGCCTTGAAAGCCGCCCTGCTGTGAAGCGCCGGACTGCTGTTTTTTTTGTGCCAGCTTTTCCCGAATGGCATCTGCGAGATTAACTTTACGTGGTTCATTAGCATCGCTCATGAATAAATTCCTCCTGTTACCGCCAGATTCATGTCAATCATGCTGGATTGAAGAAAAACGCGGCTGTGTCCTCATTTTATACGTTTTTAAAAGAAGGGACAAGGGCAACAATGATAACACACCGCTGGAGTGGGGCGGGAGAGAAAATGTCTATTTTTTGTGTGAAGGAAAAAATGTTTTGTGTAACCTACAGGAATGGGGCCTGGCAATACTTTTTCGTTGTTCCTACAGCGATGCAGAGCGGAAAGACTGTTTCTCTAGACCCACACAAAGTTCGTCTGCTATCCTGAAAATAACAGTTACCCAAAGGCAAATTGTTATTGTTCAGGGCAGCTACGCTGCTTGGTCTAAAGAGCTAGTGTTGAGGGGTTCAGGCAGCTATGCTGCTATTTTATTTTTGGGCTGGTAAGATCGTTTTGCTGGGAACTATATATTTGAAGGAGTGTCCTCCGTTGTGGTAAATGTCTATGATGAAATACGAAAAGGTGAGCGAGGGGCGTGGGTGAGCATTGCTGCTTATCTCTTGCTGTCGGCCTTTAAACTGATTAGTGGATATATATTTGCTTCTAGCGCGTTGCTGGCGGATGGCTTCAACAATGTCACTGATATTGTGGTATCGGTTGCTGTACTGATTGGTCTGAGAATTTCCCAGAAACCACCGGACTCTGACCATGCCTATGGACATTTTCGGGCAGAAACAATCGCAGCGCTGTTGGCGTCCTTTATTATGGCTGTCGTCGGTCTGCAGGTGCTTATTAACGGTATCGGGAGCATTTTCAAGGGAGGAAAGCAAATACCGGATATCACCTCAGCGGGTGTAGCCGTGATTTGTGCCGTGATTATGTTGGGAGTGTACCTGTACAACAACAGACTGGCCCGGCAAATTAACAACAAGGCTTTGCTGGCAGCGGCCAAGGATAATCTATCGGATGCACTTGTCAGTGTTGGGGCGGCGGTTGGCATTATCGGCGCACAGTTCGGGCTGCCATGGCTGGATACTGTTGCGGCGATCGCGGTAGGATTCATCATTTGTAAAACAGCGTGGGATATTTTTAAGGATTCCACACACAGCTTGACTGATGGATTTGATGAGCAAGAACTGTCCGACTTACGGAGTACGATTGCCTGTATACCTGGAGTAGAGGGGATTCGGGACGTTAAAGCACGTGTACATGGCAATCATGCGTTGGTGGATGTGGTCATTGAGGTGAATCCGCAACTCAGCCTGATTGAAGGACATCGGATCAGCGACCGGATTGAGGAACGTCTACAAGAGGTTCATAATACGATGCATGTTCATGTCCATGTAGAACCTAAATTATAGATTAATTATTTAATAGTTAGTATTAAAAGTGACTTTAGACCTATATGAAAAAGGTGTATACGCTCTCTTTTGTGACGTTTGGATTATATCTCTCTTCCTGCTGCTTTTACTATAATGAAGGCATGTCCGGCTATATTCGTCGGAATTGGATATGTTCTTCAAATTCGTAAAAACAGCCAGGAGGTGCAACATTGAGAAGACGCGTGATGGGAATGCTCATGACGTCAGCCGCGCTGTTGGCAGCAATTCATGTGGTGCCGGGTCAGGTTGACGCGGCGGCATCGACAGCATCTACAGGACAGAAGGCGGTTATTCAGGCGGCTGTAAAGCTTAGATCCGGTCCTTCGACTACGGGGGATGTAGTCAGCTTTATGAAGCAGGGAGAGGCCGTAACGGTATTGGAGAAAACAAACAGCTATTGGTATAAGATCAAGACTTCCAATGGAGTAACCGGATACACAAGCAGCTCCGACAAGTACATAAAGGTTGGCGCTACCAGCGTCGCTGCTGCTGTCACCTCATCTGCCAGCCGTAAACCGGAAGCCGCAGAGCCAGTTAAAAATGTTTCAGCTAAAGAGGCTGTGGCCTCAGTGAATAGTTCTGCCGGTCAAACGAAAGCCACGATTCAAACGTCCGTTCGTTTGCGGGCGGAGGCATCCACTTCTTCCGAAGTTTTGGGCTATTTGAATGCAGGGGATGTCGTTACGATTACCGATCCAAGTAATGCCTATTGGTTCAAGGTTACCAATGCTGATGGTACGGTAGGCTATGTCAGTTCGTCTCCACAGTATATTCGTATTGGTGAGGGCGTTGTTGTACAGCAGCCTGTGTCTGCTACGGTGACAACCACTCCTGATGCTACCGTAATACCTGTGACAGCATCTCCTGCGTCAACTGTGAACATGTTTTCCGGTGACGCAGCGGCTGCAATAGAACAGGTTATTAACACGGGTATGACTTATCTCGGGACTCCATATGAATATGGTTCAGATCGTAACAGTACGGCTACTTTTGATTGCTCGGCATTTACCCGCCAAATTTTCCGTCAGGCTGTAGGTATCCAGCTTCCGGCAGATTCTCGTTCACAGGGTGAGTGGATCAAGCAAAACAGTCAGCCAAATACGGACATGACTACGCTGAAGCGTGGCGATCTGCTCTTCTTTACAAATTACAATGCATCTTCCGGGGCATACACGTCCCTGGATAATTCCTCCCAAACGATTACACACGTAGCTGTATATTTGGGAGACAACAAGCTTCTCCATACGTTTTCTGTAGCGGGTGGCGGTGTAAAAGTTACGGATTTCAGCAAGCCTTGGCAGGACCGTTTCCTGTTTGGGGGCAGTGTGATCCAATAAAAGCGCCGCTAACTGTTAAAAAGTTGCATCAAAAAAGGATGTTCCACAGCCCTGTTGACCAGGGTGGGAACATCCTTTTTTTAATAGATATTATAAAATTATTACTTTTGTGAAGCTATCATCCGATGTCTATGAAGCTCGTTTTCTTCCGGTAAAGAGTGAAATGACGAACAACACCAGAAATAACACAAATAATATTTTAGCGATTGTAGCAGCTATGGACACGACGATACCAAAAAAACCTAAAATCCCGGCGATCACAGCAAAAAATAAGAATAAAGCGGACCATTTCAGCATGTTCTGTATCCTCCTTTAATTGTATATAATGTGGCATACTCACGCCCCGTAGAGCGCGGTTGCAGATGACGGTGACTTCTTTAAATATTCGTGGCTGTGCCATCGTTATATGTTGTTTTAAACGGTGCGAGAGTCCATGAATCATAACGTTTGGAGCGGAGAAGAACCCCAGTTTGGACGTTGTTTCGTGTCTGAATGTAAAGGGTAACTATGCAGTAATCATAAACATCATCGTGAAAGACGAAAGAGAGGTTACGCCATGTTAACACAGGTCAGCATTTTTATAATCGCTATCGCATTTGCAGTTCTCGTTATTTTCCTCATTAAAACGCTGAAAGCAGCACAAGGCTCTCTGGATAAGGTGACCCAAACCTTGCAGGATGTACAAAAGACGGTAGATGAACTGAGTTATGAAATAAAACAAACGGTTCGACATGCCAATGACATCACCGCAGACGTTGATCATAAATTGAAGCAAGTGGAGCCTGTGATGGAATCGGTTAGAAACTTGGGGGAGGTACTCAGCGAAGTGACGTTGGCTGCCAAGCAGGCTTCAACAGCGTTAATGACACGGTTTCAGAAGTCGCATAGCGCTGTGGGCAAGACTTCCAGAACGGAAAACGCGATTAAGTCAACGACACCGAATAGACCTTTGACCGCAACAGAGCGGACGGTTCAGAGCTACAATGCGACTTATGAGGAGCCTGCGGCCAAGCCGGCTAAAAACAACTGGTTGGGTTATGTAGACATCGCTGCCGGGGTGTGGCAGAAAATGCGTCAGTAGCATAGTGGCTGAACCGTAAACTACAGGAAATTCATTGAAAGGGTGAGATTTATGATGAAGACATTATTACTAGCTGCTGGTTTGCTCACTCCCTTTTCCGGACAGGATGCGGTTCAGCAAACCGTTTCCCCGCAAACAGCGGGGCATATGGTAAGGGCTGTGCAGACGATACCCGCTCGACATGCTGCGCCAGTTGATTTTCATACGTTAAATGGCATATCTCTGGATGATACCCGTGCGGATGTATTGAAAAAACTGGGTAAGCCACTTCGAGTCAAGAAGGATATGCTGCTGCTTTCTACAGAATACCAATATCCAGATGTTGTGGTAGGTATGCGTGAGGACGTCGTTTCTTATGTGCATGTAGATCCGGCTGCCGGTCGAATCAAGGTGAATGATAAATGGCTACCGCTGCAACGGAAAACGCTGGATCAGGCGCTGGGTGGCTCGCAATTCACGGCCGAAGACGGAGAGGTGTATGTACGCGGACAGCGTGCGATCAAAGTGTTTACAGATGAGACGTCTGATAAGCCAAAGTATGTTGAATTTTTTGATGAAACGGAGTGGTAAATGATTTTTTCGAGGCGTGACATAACATGGAAGTTTCAAATGGATGTGTGAAGTGTAATAGTCAGAGAAGTCAATCCTTAAAGGAGCGTGAGAAACATGAATCAGACCAATCATAAATCTTATGCCAAAGTGGTAGAGAACGGTGTACAAGCCGTTGAAGCAGTGAATGAGTTGCGTAACACGGGCTATCGTTATGAGGATGTGTTCGTGCTCGCTCATGATCAGGATCGGACGGATCGTATTGCCGATACGGTGGCTGCCAAGGAAATCGGGATTAAGGAAGAGGGCGTTTTCGACTCATTAGCCAATTTGTTCCGTTCCCGTGGTGATGAGCTTCGCGCTAAAATTACTTCCTTAGGATTTACAGATACGGAAGCTGACTTTTATGAAAAAGAATTGGATCAGGGTAAAGTGCTGGTCATTGCTAAAAAAGCGTGATATTGCCAGCTCATCATAAAATCAGACTGGCTTAGACTTGAAAAAAGAGGATGTTGACCGTAGCACAAGTGTTTCGCGGGTCCTCTAAAAACATAGATAAGGAATGGGGCTGGAGCCCCATTCCTTATCTATGTTTTTGGAATGCCTTCTTACGGAAACACTATTTCTAATCAACAAGAGTGTTGCCGCTTAGGCAGGTATAGTATAATACATGGGTTAAAGATAAGGAGAGGCCAATGAGAATTCTAATTGTTGACGATAATCCGACGAATGTCATTATTATTCGTGAAATACTAAAAAAAGAAAATTATCGCGATGTGATCTCTGCGAGCTCGGCCGCAGAAATGTTGGAGCATCTGGGAATCGGCGACCGTACCATTAGTCTTCGACCCCGCCCTTCGGATATTGATCTGGTGCTGCTGGATATGATGATGCCTGAAATGGATGGCATTGAAGCTTGCAGTATTGTGCAGGAATATGAGCATTTAAAAGATATACCGATTATTATGGTAACGGCTGTAGGCGATTCTAAAAAATTGGCCGAAGCTCTGGATGTGGGAGCCGTCGATTACGTAACGAAGCCGATCAACAAGGTAGAGCTAATGGCGAGAATTCGGTCTGCCTTACGTCTCAAGCAGGAGAAGGACTGGCATAAGGATCGGGATCAGCGAATTCAGGATGAGCTGAAGCTGGCTGCGATGGTGCAGCAGGCGGTGCTTAGTCCTGCCATTCAGGACCCGGTGCTACAAGTGAATGCGCTCTATCAGCCTTCCTTTGAACTGGCAGGGGATTTATATTCATGGTATCCGCTAGGGGAAGGGAGATATGCCATCATTTTGCTCGATATGATGGGGCATGGCATTTCTTCTTCGCTGTTCTGCATGTTCATTGCTTCTGTACTTAAGGATACGGTAACCACGTATGTGGAACCTGAGAAGGTCATACAAGAGCTGAATCGTCGTTTTAATCAACTGGATCTGGGCAAGCAGCTCGTGCAGTATTATTTTACGGCGATTTATATGGTGATTGATACTCGTTCACGGCGAATTGACTATGTAAATGCGGGGCATCCCCCCGGCTTGCTGTTCAACCAGGACGGCAGCATTACCAAATTTGACCGTGCATGTAGCCCAGTCGGTTTGTTTGATAAAATTGATGCAGAGATGCACACGATTTATTATGAAGGAACTGGACATATCGCTTTGTATACGGATGGCTTATTGGAGGCGGTAGAAGGCGAATATGAGGAGCAATTGGAGTATCTAACTGCGTGTCTACGCAAGTATGAGGAATGGAATGAAGAAGCGATGCTGGATGCTTTTTTTCGTAAAGAGGCGCCACAGGATCGTGATGATGATAAATGCCTGATCTGGATTTCATTGAAAGAGGGAGAGAGCTTGCATGAAAATCAGAAATAAACTGCTGATCGGCTTTGGATCGCTTATGGCGATCCTCCTTGTGCTGACGCTAATCAGCTATGATCGAATG
Source organism: Paenibacillus sp. TY11 (assembly GCF_059772165.1). Lineage (NCBI taxonomy): Bacteria > Bacillati > Bacillota > Bacilli > Caryophanales > Paenibacillaceae > Paenibacillus > Paenibacillus sp. TY11. The sequence goes on from NZ_JCBAIQ010000012.1 coordinate 189,828, forward strand.
GGGAGCCTGAATGAGCAGTTGAACCAGGTTTATCAGGACCGATATATGAAGGTCCGGAAAACAACGGCTATTCGCGGTCAGGTGAATGATATGGCCAAAGTTATGGCCAACCTGATCTTGAATCCAGGGTCCTCCGTCAGTGAGGCCAAAGGCGAGCTCGATGATATATCTGCTTCTGGAGCGAAAGTGCTGGCAAGTCTGCAAAACAGCTCCGGCACCAGCGAAGAACAGCAGCAAGTCGATCGGGTAGCTGTCGCATGGAAAGAATTTTTAAGCTACGAAGAGAGGCTTGTTTCCTTATTGGGGCAAGATCGCATTGATGAGGCGAATGCTTTCCGCAATAGCACAGGTTTGCCTGCTCAAGAGGAGGCGATGGATAGCATTAATGCCCTGGCCGTTTTTCAGGATCGGGAAATAGATAGCGACATGAAGCAAGCCAATCTGGCCTATGAAGAATCCGTGCAGATTACCACAATTCTGATGGCAGCCGGTCTGATGATGGGCTTACTCGTTATTTTGTGGGTGCTCCCGAGCATTGCCAAAGGTCTAAATATCGTTAATCTCATGATTAACGGTTTTGGCAAGGGGAAATACAGGGCCATCAGCCGGATGAGTGTTGCTTCCAAGGACGAAATCGGGGAGGTTGCCCGCGTATTTCAACAAATGGCTGGAGACTTGGAAGAAAAGCGGAAATTCGAGCATTCCGTTCTTCAGGCGCAGAAGGATCAAACTTGGCTTAATGCCAATACTGCTCGGGTAACTGAGCTGTTCCGAGGTGTGAATTCACTGGAGCAGGTTGCTCAGATGTTTATTAGTGAGTTTACGCCCATCTTGGGAGGCAGCTATGGAGCCATCTATTTGCAAGGAAAAGATGTAGAAGACAACCGATTTAAGTTATACGGCTCCTATGCGAAGGCGGCTGGCGAAGCTTCGATTAAGGAAGTTATCCATGTTGGCGAAGGGTTGCTTGGACAATGTGTTCTGGATCGTAAACCGATCCTGATTACAGAGGCTCCTGACGGATATTTGTCCATCGGCTCCGCCTTAGGAGAAAGTAAGCCAGTAGGAATTATGATTTTCCCTATTTTGTTCGAGGATGAGTGCATCGGTGCCGTAGAAATAGCGTCACTGGATCGCTTCAGTGATCTGGAAACGAAGCTGTTTGCTCAATTAGTGGAGAGCTTGGGGATCATTTTGAACAATATCAAGGGACGGATGCGGGTAGAGCAATTGCTGCGCGAATCACAGGCACTTACCGAGGAATTGCAATGCCAGTCCGAAGAGCTACAAACTCAGCAAGAGGAGCTCAAGCGCTCCAATGAAAATTTGGAGGAGCAAACAGAGGAGCTCCAACGTTCCGAGGAATTGTTACAGCGTCAACAGGAGGAATTGGAGCATTTTAACACTGAACTGATTGCCAAAACGAGAGCGCTGGAAGAACAGGTTCGAGAAGTGGAAGAAAAGAACGACGAGATCGAACATGCACGAGCCCAGTTGGAGCAACAGGCAATGCAACTGGGGATCACAAGCAAATACAAATCCGAGTTTTTGGCCAATATGTCGCATGAGCTGCGTACTCCGCTAAATAGCTTGCTCATTCTTTCTCAGCTCTTGTCCGAGAACAAGGAAGGCAATCTCAAGCCAAAGCAGGTGGAATATGCACAAACCATTTATATGTCAGGCGCGGATTTGTTGAAAATGATTGATGAAATTCTGGATTTATCCAAAGTGGACGCTGGAAAAATGGATATTAACCACGAAGCGGTCCATTTGAAGGAACTGGAGCTGTTTGTGGAGCAGAATTTTGCTCCGGTCGCAGCCAAACGTGAGCTTCAACTGCATACCGAGATCGCAGAGAACTTGCCAGATGCCATTATAAGTGACGGTTATCGTCTCAAACAAATTTTACGTAATTTGCTGTCCAATGCGTTCAAGTTCACTATGGAAGGTTCTATTCGTTTTAGTGTTTCTCGGGCAACCGGAGAGCAGCTTCCCGGTCTGCTAAATCCACGAAAATCCTATCTGGCCCTATCTGTGCGTGATACGGGCATCGGGATTGCTTCGGATAAAACGGATCTGATCTTCGAAGCTTTCCAGCAGGTAGACGGTACAACTAGCCGGAAATACGGGGGAACTGGGCTGGGTCTATCGATCAGCCGCGAGCTTTCCAGATTGTTGGGCGGCGTCATTACCGTGGAATCCGAGCAGGGACAGGGAAGTTGCTTCACACTGTTTTTGCCGGAACAAACGCCTACGATTGAGGATATGGATTCTCATTCGAGAGAGGAACTTTACGGTGCCGATGTGAACCCGGATTTTGAGGATGTCGCAGCATCGGCAGAAACGGATATTCCAATGATTGTGCCTGCTGAACGGTTGCCATTGTATCAGATGCCCTCGAAGAACAAAGCAGAGGACATTATACATCCGGGGGACGACCGAAATGAGATTACCTCGCAGGATAAAGTGCTGCTGATTATTGAGGATGATATTAATTTTGCTAATATCTTGTACGACATGGCCCGTAGTCGGGGCTTTAAGGCGCTGATCGCCCTCCAAGGAGACGATGGGCTGAACATGGCTCAGTCCTATTTACCGGATGCCATTATTTTAGATATTCAGTTGCCTGTGATGGATGGCTGGTCCATTTTGGGCGAGCTGAAAGGAAATGCATCGACACGTCATATTCCGGTGCATGTCATTTCGGTCATAGATGATGTGAAGCAGGGCTTGATGATGGGCGCGATTGCCTTTCTCAAAAAGCCTTCTTCGAAGGAAAGTCTGGATAAGGCATTTTCACATATAAAATCGTATACGGACCAAATGGTAAAACGTCTCCTTGTAGTCGAAGATGATGATAATCAGCGTAAGTCTATTATTGAGCTGATCGACCATGATGATGTTGCTATTACGGCGGTATCGACCGGTCAGGAAGCACTGAATGAACTGGCGACCCAGCGGTATGACTGCATGGTACTGGATCTGATGCTAAGCGACATGACAGGCTTTGAACTGTTGGATCGTATTCGGGAGAATGAGCAACTAGCCGATCTGCCGATCATTATTTATACAGGCAAAGATCTGGATAGCAAAGAAGAAACGCAACTTCGCAAATATGCAGAGTCCATTATTATTAAGGATGTTAAATCGCCGGAACGGCTTTTGGATGAAACAACGCTGTTCCTGCATCGTGTTGAGGCGAATCTTCCAGAGGACAAACGCAAAATTTTGCAGAAGCTATACAATAAAGAAGAACTGTTTGAAGGTAAAAATATACTGTTAGTAGATGATGATATTCGCAATGTATTTGCTCTGTCCAGCGTGCTGGAAAGCTACCGCATGGAGGTTACCTTTGCGGAAAATGGAAGAGAAGCGATCGAACTGCTGGAACAAACCCCTGATTTTGATCTGGTGCTGATGGATATGATGATGCCGGAGATGGACGGATATGAGGCCATGCGGCGCATTCGAATGATGCCGCAATTCGAGAAGTTGCCTATTATTGCGCTGACAGCCAAGGCCATGAAGGATGACCGTTCCAAGTGTATTGAAGCGGGCGCTTCCGATTATGTGAAAAAGCCGATTCAAACCGAACAGCTTTTGTCATTAATGCGGGTGTGGTTGTATTCGTAACCCAAAAAAATGGGTAATATAAATCAACACATGATTGGAGCGGTACAAGGTAAAACCTATTCAGGAATTGGAGAGAGATTATGACATCGAAGGATATGGCGGATAATGCTGCTAAAGAATTAGAATCGAACGACGCTGAGCGGGAAATGATTGAGATTGAGCTGTTGCTGGAAGGAATTCATCGGCTGTACGGCTACGATTTTCGTAACTATGCTCTGTCTTCGATCAAGCGGCGTATTTATTATCATGCGCAGTCCGAGAATGTAAGCACGGTATCAGGACTTCAGGAGAAGGTGTTGCATGATCGCAGCGCCTTCGACAGACTGGTACAGAGCCTTTCAATTCCGGTGACGGAGATGTTTCGCGACCCGGAGCTGTTTCTGAATTTTAGGCAGAAAATCATACCGATTTTACGGACATATCCGTACATTCGAATATGGCATGCGGGTTGCTCCACAGGTGAGGAAGTATATTCTATGGCGATCTTGCTGCATGAGGAAGGCTTATATGATAAGGCCCGCATTTATGCGACGGATATGAATAACCTGTCTTTACAGCAGGCGAAGGAAGGCGTATACGGGATCGACCGAATGAAGCTGTATACCAAAAATTATTTGGAGTCGGGGGGCACACAATCGTTCTCTGAATATTATACAGCCAAGTATGATTCAGTGATGTTTCACCCCTTTTTACGGAAAAATATCATTTTTGCGGAGCACAACTTAGCGACAGACCGGTCCTTTAACGAGTTCAATGTTATTTTTTGCCGGAATGTCATGATCTATTTTAACGACGAACTTCGCAACCATGTACATGGGTTGTTTTATGATAGCTTGAGTCATTTTGGTGTGTTGGTGCTTGGGGCCAAGGAATCCATACATTTTACCGATTATAGTGATTCCTACGAGCCGCTGGACCGGATAGAAAAGATCTACCGGAAGATTAAATAGAGATGTTTAGGAGGATTCCATGGGGCTTCATGAACCGATTCATATATTGCTGGTAGATGACAGACCTGAGAACCTGCTCGCTCTTGAGGCGGTGCTGGAGAGTGAACAATATAATCTGGTAAAGGCCACATCCGGGGAAGAAGCGCTACGATGTTTATTAAAAGATGAATTTGCACTCGTAGTCCTCGATGTGCAAATGCCGGGTATGGATGGAATTGAGACTGCAAAGTTAATCAAGGCCAGAGAGAAAACGAAGGATATTCCGATTATCTTCATTTCAGCTAACAGCAAGGAAGCGGAGCATTTGTTTGCGGGATATTCAGCGGGTGGTATTGATTATATGGTGAAACCATTCATCCCTCAAATTCTCAAGTCCAAAATTGAAGGCTTCGTGCAAATGTATTTGACGAACAAACGCTTGAAGACACAGTCCATGCTGCTTCACCAGAAAACGCAACAGCTGGAGAAGATGAACAGCGAACTGATTGCCGCCAAGGAGGCAGCAGAGATTGCTGCCAATGCCAAAACGGAATTTCTGGCGATGATGAGCCATGAGATCCGCACACCTATGAACGGCGTCATTGGCATGATTGATCTGCTGATGGAGACAGAGCTTCAAAGCGATCAACAGGAATATGCCGATATCATCCGCCGCAGTGCAGACGCGCTTGTAGCAGTCATTAATGATATTCTGGACTTTACTAAGCTGGAGTCGGGCAAAATGGAGGTAGAGGAATATCCTTTTGATCTGGTTTCCTGTATCAAGGAAGTTTTCAGCCTATTTACGGTAGAAGTGAACCGAAAGAATTTGGAACTGGTTTATTTTCTCGATGAACAGATGCCTCCTGTGTTATATGGAGATATGGGAAGATTGCGTCAAGTAATGATTAACCTGGTATCCAATGCTGTCAAATTTACAGACCGGGGCGGGGTGTATGTCTTCGCATCTGTCAAAGAGCGTAGCGACAACGGACTTACCGTTGAGTTTTCTGTGAAGGATACAGGCATTGGTATTGATCCCGCTAAGGTTGGAAGGTTGTTTCAGCCCTTTTCCCAACTTGATTCTTCAATGACGCGTAAATATGGTGGAACCGGTTTAGGACTCGCTATTTGCAAAACTTTGGTGAATATGATGGGCGGAGATATCCGTGTAGATACGAGCGGAGAACAGGGTGTGACGTTTCATTTTACAATGAAGCTTGGCTTTGCTCAGGAAAATGAATTGGAGGGGGAGTCCAGCCACGATTGGGAAATTCCACATCAGGAGTCTCCAAGCCGTAAACCTGTACTGGTCGTGGATGACCATCCGATCAATCAGAAGCTGATGGTCAATATACTGGATAAGCTCGGCTTGGCTTCAGACGTAGCAGCAGATGGGCAACAGGCGCTTGAAATGGTCCTAGCTAATCAGGATTATGACTATATCTTTATGGACTTACAGATGCCTGTGATGGACGGTCTGGAGTGTACGGGTAGAGTACGTGAACAATTGGCTGGAAGATCCCAACCTGCCATTATCGCCATGACGGCTAACGTCATGGAGGGTATTCAGCCTCGATGTATTGAAGCTGGGATGAACGATTATATTAGTAAGCCCGTTAAAATCAGCAGTGTAAAACAGGCGCTGCTACGGCATTCTCCGGACCATTTTCCAATGCAGTCAGGTAAAGATCAAATCAATGAGGCTTAGATGGTGGCATTTGGAAGGTGTATAAAAAGTTATACCGTGATTCAAGCGCTCGTATAATGGGTTAGTATGTAGGGAAATCTTTTTTCGGGAGAGTAGGCCTATGAATACAAATAAAAATGAGAAGTTCAATGCGATTACAGAAACAAGCGATGGCGTAAATACCGTTTATCTGAGTGGAGAATTGGATCTTTCGGTGGCACCTGATTTTCGTCTGGTGATGGAGCCTTTGGTGGAGGAATCCAGCCAGGATTTGATTATTAACTTGAGAGACCTTAAATACATTGACAGCACGGGCATTGGTATTTTGTTATCCATTTTAAAAGCAAGGCATGGAACGGAGTCTCGCTTTGCTGTTCAAGAGGTACCGCCTCAAATTCAAAAGCTGTTTGATATGACCGGTATTGCCAAATTCTTTGTCCCACAGGAGAATTCCCAATAGGAAAGGAAAGAAAAAGAAATGAATGCTCAAATTCAAAAAGTAGTTCTTAATTTGCCGGCAACTGCTGACTTTGTTGATATTGTAAGATTAAATTTATACGGTATTGCCGCGAAAATGGGATTCTCTTATGAGGATATTGAAGACATGAAAGTGGCTGTATCGGAAGCCTGTAATAACTCTGTTCTTTATGCATATGGTCATGAGGGGGGAATCGTGGAAGTTACGTTCGAATTTGACGAAGCTTCGTTGTCCATTCGTGTCAAAGATGAAGGGGAGAGCTTTGAACGCGTTGAGGACCCGTCCCGTATCGCATCCTTGCATGATAAGGAGTTGAATGATGCGCAGATAGGCGGATTAGGCTTTTATCTCATGCAGGCGCTTATGGACGATGTCCATATCTTGAATGAGACAGGAAAAGGCACCGAAGTGGTGCTGGTAAAGCGTCTGACCAGAAGTGAGGAAAGAGTATGAATGAAAAGGTAACTCCCCCGGAGTCGATGGATGAAGCCGTTGGTCTAATCTGGGAGTACCAGCAAACAAAAGATAACGAGATTGCTACCGTGCTGATCCGCAAGTATGAGCCGATGGTCAAGATGGCTGCCGGGAAGATCTCCCGTAACCGTCCAGACTTATACGAGGATTTATATCAGACCGGTCAGATGGCTTTGATTCGTCTGCTTCAGCAATACGATATCAGCTTGGGTATCCCATTTGAACCGTACGCTATGAAAAGTATGCTGGGACATATGAAAAATTATTTGCGCGACAAATCCTGGTACATCCAGGTTCCTCGCCGTATCAAGGAAAAGGGTGCGCTTGTTCAACATGCCATTGATGAACTGACCGTTAAACTGGAACGTTCGCCAAATGTGAACGAGATTGCGGCATATTTGGATCTTAACGTAGAAGAAACGATCGAGGTGCTTGCTGGCCGTGAGTGCTACCATTATGTTTCACTGGACTCGCCTTTATCCCAGGAAGAGAGTGCAGCTACGTTAGGTGAGCTCATTAGCTCAGATGCTAACGATTATGACACTGTGGAAAAACGGATGGATTTGCAGCAGGCTTTAAGTCAACTGAAAGAGCAGGAACAGAAAGTGCTTCTTCTGGCATTTCAGGACGGCCAATCTCAACGTGCGATTGCGCAGACGTTGGGCGTATCGCAGATGAGCGTTTCCCGTATTCAGAAGCGTGCAACGGAAAAGTTGAAGCAGATTATGTCTAATTCCTCTATTTCATGAGAAGACCGCGGAATTCATGGCTTAAAATATTTGACGTCACCTCGTAAGGACACGTTATTCCAATTAGGGAAGCGTGTCCTTTTTAAAGCGGAAAAAGGAAAGGGAGGAAGGTTGGAATTCATGACAGCATTTGAACAGATTTCTTCCTTTCGTGGAGGATGGGAATGGTGGGACATTAGTGTTGCAGACTGGCAGGATTCGATCATACATCACTTGAAGGAGAAGCTCCCAGAGGCTGCAGAATGGCTGGACAGGGTAGAGGACATTCCATCAAGCTTTATTTCTGTGCGCTTTCCAGATGGCAATCAGCCCTTGATGTGCGGGTCGCTGATCTATTCCGTTCAGGAGGAGATCGATAGTCAGCGAAATTGTAACAAGTTTTATTTTCTGGTTCTGAACCAGAAGTTAGTGACGTTAAATCTGGATCAAAATACCCGTGAAATTATGCACACTGCGGAACGCCAAAAAATGCTGGAACAGTGTGAGAACGCAGCAGACGGCATGTTTGTATTGGCCAGAGCAGTGCTTCATTATTTTCATACAGGGATGGATAAGTTTGAGATCAACCTGAGAAGACTGGAAGAGGACATGGAGAAAAGAAATGCACGTACGCTGATGGATTCTATATTGAATGCGCGTTTCGAGCTGTTGTATTGGAGCAATATGTTCATTCCTTTTTCAGAGCTGGTTACGGCTTCCCGGGAGGCGTATCTGGATGAGCTGGAGAAGAATCGCTTTTTTAAACAGTTACTTTACCGTGTCACTCGGATGGAGGGGCTTTTCCTTCATTATGAAAAGGAAATCGACACACTGATCTCCATTGACGACGCCATTTCCGCCTTTAGAGGCAATGAGATTACGAAGACGCTCACCATTGTGACCGCCGTATTTACACCTGCAACTGTAGTGGGCGCCATTTGGGGCATGAACTTTGAAAATCTGCCCTGGATTAAAACAGGCTGGGGTTTTACCGCCGTGATTATTGCGACTCTGCTAAGTATGGCGGGGATGTACGGCTGGCTGATGATGAAGGGGTGGACAGGAGACTTATTGAAAGCGAACAAGCGCAACAAATTGTAGCGGCTACTTACAGCATTACCATTTACATATAAAAAACGATCCATCGTTACTGAGGCTCTTTTGGGAGTCTATTACCGGTTACGATGGGTCGTTTTTTGCATGAGATAGAGGACAATTACTTAGTACCTTGGCTCATTTTGATATATCCTAATAATTCAGCGATGAAATCTCCGATGACCGGAAGATTTAACTGTACTAGGAAACTGAGCAACCAAGCGAGTAAGGCGAGTATGACCACCGTACCCAGCGTAAGGCCGAGACCCCGTGCAATGCCTGCCGTCAGATTACTCATGATTCTTCTTTTAGTACTGGAGTAGTTCTCCAGAATATCACGGAATTCTGCTCTTTCCAGCGTATCTGCTATTTGATCTAAGCGTTTATTTAGCCGCTTGACCTCATGGCGTAGCTCAAAAGGATGCTCATTTACATCAAAGTCTCTCTCGTGAGCATGCGTTTTAACATGATTATGAGTAGAAGAAGCTCGCTTGGATGAAACCTCATCTGGCTGATCTTGAGCCTGTTGGGGATGAAAGGTTCGTTTGTTGTTCGCGGTAAGATCATCTCCATAGGAGTTTGGCTTGTTCATTGTCATCCCAGCCTTTCTATCATTTAAAAACAGCCAGCTTCTTGCATGCTGGCTGTTCAGTGTTTAGGGGCTTATTTTTGTTGTCACAGAATGTGTAGCTATTAGGAAGTGGTATTCAATTGTTTCTGCGTATCCTTGGCCGCCTGAGCCGTTGCATCCATAACTTCTTTATCCGCTTTGGCCGCTTCATTAGCGACATCGGCAGAGGCTTTGGTTACGCTGGATACGATGTTGTCTTTGCTCTCGGATACCGTTTTGGCTACATCTGCTGTTTTGGTGGAAACGGTCTTGGCCAAATCCGTCGCTTTGCTGCTGACTACGGACGCGACGTCTTTTGTTTTATCGGAGACAACTGTCATTTTATCAGACAGATCGCTACGCAAATCACGACCCGGCTTCGGCGCGAATAGCAAGGCTGCCGCAGCACCAATCAAACCCCCAATGAATAAACCCTTTGCAAAACCTGAAGTATTACCTACCGTATTTTGATTGTCGATGTTACTCATGTTATATCACTCCTCTTATAGAATAAAAAAATATATATAAATGTTAGGTAGCCCTTTTTACTAGCCTGGACACAAGTCCGAGCAAGAACACGAACAATGCGGTTCCAAGTATGGCTGGAATGACTGCAAAATCTCCGATGACTGGACCCCAGTCTCCCAGTATCATGACACCGAGCCAAGCTCCTACAAATCCAGCAATCATAGAGCCCAAAATGCCGCCAGGCATTTCATGACCAGCCAGTGCGTCGCCAATCAATCCGATAATAATAGCCATTACAATACTTAGTACAATTCCCCACACAAGGATCGCCCCCCCTTATCCTGAATTCACAAAACCATAACGTTTTTGATGAATGCTGAGCTTCGATATTGCTTTGCCTTGCTTACTTCGTATATAAACGTTGTGACCCTGAGTGAAACAAAAAGCCGTCTCGGATGTTTACGGGCGGGGAGTGGAAGAAAGCTTCATGCGTGCTCGCCAGTAGATCACAGGAACGGTAAACACCAGCCAAATGATACCTGCAACATAGCCACCCACAATGTCGGTAGGAAAGTGAACTCCTAAATATACGCGGCTTAGTCCAATCAAGAGAATGAGCAGTGCTCCAAGAACGCACGGAAGGAAGAACGCACGATTATTAATCTTTCGTTCTATAGCCCAAATGGCAAATATCATTCCGTAAAATCCCATGGAAATCATCGCATGACCGCTGGGAAAACTGTAGCCCCCGGCTTCAACCAAATGTTGAAGTGATGGACGTTCCCGTTGCAAAACTTCTTTAATGAGCGTATTCAGCACCCACATCGCCGTAAAGCTGCTTAGGATAGCAAAGGGATAAGCTTTTGAGCGAAGATAGACCCAGCACAAGGTGGCAGCACCGAGGGCGATGAGTAACGATATGCGGAATGAACCGAGAGACGTAATGAATATAGCGACGGGGAGCAGTTGGTAATGAGCAGCCGCTGTGTCTGGAAAAACGACATCCTGAATACGTTCATCCCAATATAGAAAAGGAGCTGTGCCAATCCATCGTACAGAATAGGCAATAAGCAGCAAGACAGCGATCATGATAATAGATGCAGACAGACTGCGACGCAAATAGCTTGGCAAGAACCGGGATCGTTGAGGTTCATGGGATAGCATATGTAATAAATCTCCTCCTTATGGCTGTAATAGATTCAAATTTGCGTACTATTAACTTAACCAATAATGAACTTGAGAGCAAAACCCGACAGAGACGACAGGCTGATTGACGCATATAAGCCCGGGGTAAAGGGATCGTATTACAGCGTTTGTAAATGCCAGGGCCGGAAGTGGATTAGGAATCACAAAGTAAGGGCTGCTTTACGGCACTGGAATCCATGGAGGTGTTAAGAATGATTAAAATAGTGACATCAGCAGAAAGACATACCTCAAATAAAGGATGGATTCATAGTGAGTTTAGCTTTTCGTTTGCTGATTATGAAGATCCGAGCAATGCGCATTTTGGCTGTATGCTAGCTCATAATGATAACGAGCTTAAACCGCAGCAAGGCTTCAAACGACATCCGCATCACGATTTGGAAATCGTCACTTATGTAATTGAAGGCCAACTGCATCATAGCGACAGCTTGGGACATGAGCAGGATTTGAAAAGCGGCTCGATACAGGTTCTAAGTGCAGGCACCGGAATTGAACATGAGGAGCGAAATACTGGGGATGAAAGACCGGTTCGCTTTTTGCAAATGTGGTTTTTACCCGAGAGTCCTGAGATTCAGCCTTCTTATCAGGTGCAAAGATTCAAGCACAGTGAACGTCTAAATCGACTTCAGCCCGTTGTGTCTGGTTCAGAAGTAGAGGGAGCGCTATCCATCGCACAGGATATAACTTTGTATCTGAGCAGATTGGAAAAAGGACAGCAGCTTGAATATCCGCAGCAAGAGGAGCGCCGCACCCACATTTATGTAGTTAGCGGTCATGTGGAAGTTGCGTGTCAGGATGGGGATTTTCAGTTAGGACCTGGCGATGCCGCGCGAATTCAGAAAAGCTGTACATTAAAAATACTAGCTACAGGTAATGAGGATATATCTGAACTGGTGTTAGCGGATTTGCCTTGAAGCATCCATGAGGGAATGAAAAGTGTATGAAAATATGTATATGCAATCGAAAAAATAAAGCTCGTATCCCGTTGCGCGTCTATTGATGCGACCGGAGATACGAGCTTTATTTACGGTGACAGGGCCACTACAATAATAGGTTGTTGCTCATGATGATAGGTTGTAATACAGCTACGCTGTCTGTCCTACGAGCTGAATCAGGAGGACTTGCGCAATCTGCCCAGTTCAGAAACAATAGCTTCAACCTCTGAAATGCTCAGGTTGGGCTTGCTTATCACCATATCATAGACATCATGGATGTCCTCGTATTGCTCCAGCGAGAAAGCGGAAGCCTGCATAGCAGCACCACTCGCCATACGAAGCTTGGTTTTAATGCCCTCAATCATATACTCAATGTTGGCATGAGACGGTACAGACAAATCCATCGTTAATATTCCATCCTTTCATAACAGGGGAAGTTGCCTGTATTGTATCATGTTTTTGTTGTAGAATGTACTGAAAGCCAGATTACCGATAAACAACCGAATCAAGGAGGATGGACAAAGTTGTCTTTGTATAATCGAGCTTCCGCATCCGGTCGCTCCCCCTTAGATCATAATGTAGAGAAAATAAATCGCGAAGGGCTCGCACCGTTCTTCCGAAAAATTCAACATCAGCATGCTATAGATAAGTTAACCTTTGTCTGTATCGGTACGGATCGCTCGTCGGGTGACTCACTCGGTCCGTTGGTAGGCACCATGCTCAAGGAGCAAGGCTTTCCGCACGTGATTGGCACATTGACGGAGCCCTGTGATGCGGATCATCTGGTTTCATACTTGGAGGGTATTCCCCAAGATCATCATGTGATCGCCATAGATGCTTGTCTTGGACAACAAGGCTCAACAGGAATGTTTCTTGTTGCCCGTAAACCGCTAACTCCTGCGCGATCGGTCGGGCTGTCTCTGCCGTCTGTCGGTCATTATAGCGTTGCAGCGATTGTGAATGAACGCAGTCCCAAACCCTATTGGACACTCCAAATGACGTCGCTTCACCTGGTTATGACGATGGCTGCACATATTGCGAATGCGGCGGCTTGCGAATTTGGTTTAAAAACAGCTTCGCAAGATTTTCCAGAGGGCTACCGTTTCAGATATTGATGGTCTGCTTAATAATATACATCAGCATGTTCTACTTACTAATATATTCAGCTCCAATAGATTATATACAGAGAAGGAAGGGTTCCATATGGAAAAGGTATTATGCGAAGGAACGACGATCTGCTATGCCGAACAGGGCAAAGGAGATCCGATCATTCTGTTGCACGGGTTTTGCGGGAGCTCCTCCTATTGGGATGAGGTTGTTCCCTTGCTGTCCCAAAGCTATCGTTGTATTGTTCCAGACTTGCGTGGACACGGACGCAGCGATGCTCTACTCGGAGCCTATACTATTGATCAAATGGCAGATGATGTGCTTAAACTTCAAGAACAGTTGGACATCCCTCAGGCTGCGTGGTTTGGTCACTCCCTAGGAGGCTATTTAACCCTTTCTGCAGTACAGAGATATGCAGAGCGTCTTACAGCCTTTGGGCTGATTCACTCCACGGCTTATGCAGATACGGAGGAAGGTAAAGAAAAGCGGAACAAAGCCGTATCCACCATTCAAACAGAGGGGATTACGACCTTTGTAGATGGACTCGTACCAGGGCTGTTTGCTCCTGAACATGTGGAGTCCATGCCCAGCCAACTACTCAAAGTCAAAGAAATTGGCTACAAAACGCCACCACAAGGAGCCGTAGGAACATCACTGGCTATGCGCGAGCGTTCTGACCGTCGGGATGTGTTGTCGGCTTCTGCCTTGCCAGCCCTTTTAGTGGCAGGTGAGCAGGATCAGGCGGTTCCTCCAGCGCGGACGTTTACAACAGATCGGGCCGGAGTAACTCAGGTTACTATACCGAAAGCCGGTCACATGAGTCTGTTCGAGGCACCGGAATTATTAGCTAATGCCATCTTGACATTTTTGGATCAAAACTTGAAAAGGTAGACTAAGGTAAGCCCAAAAACCGGAACCTTCTGATGTGATAAACAGAAGGTTCTGGTTTTTTGTGTAGTCAATTATTTTTAGGTGTGTAAGGTGTCTAATTTATATTGCTTTTGTTAAAGGCAAACGCTGTCGGCAAACCGTCAATACTCTCCAGATTTTTCTCATAGGCATATTTTTTAAGTGCTTCTTCTCCCATCTGAATCGAGACTTCCTTCAGCTTTTCCCGTTCGCTCGTGTATGTCATAAAGGGAACCGCAAAACCACATGAATTCTGCACCATGTGAACGTCCACAACAATGATTTGTCTTGCACCGGGAAGCGGGTTGAAGAGAGGGTACAGTTCATTCCATTGCTTAGTATCGGGCAGCGCGACGGTACCAGTACCATAGAGCTTTAGTACACTGGGAGCGCCCTCAAATGCACAAAACATGATGGTTACCCGTCCGTTCTCGATAATGTGGGCGCTTGTCTCGTTGCCGCTTCCCGCCAAGTCGAGATAAGCTACCCTCTGGCCTGATAGAATACGGAAGGAATCATATCCCTTGGGGGAAAGGTTAACGTGCCCTGTCTTGGATAGCGGTGCTGATCCTACAAAGAAAATGTGCTGCCGCTGTATAAACTCTTGATGTTCCGGTAATATCGAGCTAAATTGCTTACCCAAACTCCATCATCCTTTCTCACAAAAACATTCATATAAATTTTTTGTTTCTTAAGAAAATAATTACTAAGAATTATTTTATGGAATGTTTAAATATACTGATTGTATTTTTGTTTCGTATGAAACAAAAATAACATGAGACTAACGCATAATCAATATTAAATTTTTGAAATACTTGTAATTCGTTATTCGCATGATCGGCTACAAAACACTGTACTATCGGAATGTTATATACCATACGTGATTTTCTGAGTGTCGGATCATTGATGTTATAAATTATTTGTAATTGTGTTAAGTGGTATTTCTGCATGTGGGGCATTTGGCTTTTAGACAAGGATGTCTTACAATCAGAAGGGACAGGGTTCCTGGTTGTCTAGGCATCGGGATGAAAGGAAGGGAACGGCTTGCTTAGAAAAGATTATTTGCTCAGTATGATGGAAGAATTGACATCCGCAGTAGCATCGGTGCTCGGTCTAAGGCGTGAAAATAAACACGTCGAAGCGCTGAAACAACTAGATGACCTGCTCAACAAGCAGTTTCGTCTTCGTTCAGATTTGCTTAGACGATTGCCGCCGGAACAAATTATTGAGCTTTTCCGATTGGGCCCTGGAATTGAAGCGGATAAGCTTCAGCAGGTGGCTCGCATTTTGGAAGAAGAAGCCGTGATTTACCTGGAAACCAGCAGAACAGACGAGGGCATACGAATCTTGATGAAATCTCTTCATTTATATTTGTACAGCGATACGAATGGCGCGACTCGTGATCTGCAGGTCCTGCCTGAACGAATAGCGTGTATCGTAAAACTGGTGCGTGAATATGAGCTTCCCCCTGAAACCAGCAAACTGTTAGCTGTTCATTACGAGCGAGAAAACAGGCTGGACGAAGCCGCCGATGTCTGGTTTGGATTGGCATGGGAGCAGCCAGAGCTTCTATCCGAAGCGGAGGCGTTTTACAGTCACTTACTGGATAAGACCAATGCAGAGCTGGAGCTGGGTGGAATTTCACGCCAGGAAGTCACCGAGGGTTTGACCGAGATCACCCAATTACATGAAAGAAAGTGAGATGTACCTTTTGGATTCACTGCGCGAACTTATATACCAATTGACTACGGGAGGATCCCTCATAACAGCGACGCTGAGTCAGCTTCGCAAACGGGAGGATGCTTCTTTTACTAAAGTACAAATCAAACCAGTGGAATTGAGAAACAAGCTGCATTACCAGTTTGCTTTTCATTACAGCAACAAAGTCATTCATGAAAATCTGACCCCTGACGAAGCTAATGAGCGCATGACTGCCTTGTTTGAGGACACGTTCCGCCAAGGACTTCTATGTGCCAAGGATGCAGACTACCAGGTGCTAATCAGTAAAAAATATAAAGTATCCATTCTGACAAAGTCACCGAGCAAAAGTAAAGCCGACCTGTCACATAATCGCAAAAAGCAATATGTGCTTGAGGAAGGAGAGCGAATTCCTTTCCTGATTGAGCTAGGGATTATGAATGAGGACGGTAAGGTACTGGCCCGCAAGTACGATAAGTTTCGTCAGATTAACCGGTTTCTCGAAATGGTGCAGGATGTATTGCCTAGCCTTCCGGTAGGCCGCCCATTGACGATTGTGGATTTTGGTTGTGGCAAATCGTATTTGACCTTTGCTCTGTATCACTATTTGGCTGTACAGCAAAAACGACCATTGCAGATCGTTGGTTTGGATTTGAAGGCAGATGTTATTGAAACCTGTAATCTTCTGGCTCAAAAGCTGCAATATCGACAGTTGGAGTTTCTGGTCGGTGATATCGCAGACTACAACGAACTGGAGAAGGTGGATATGGTCGTTACCTTGCATGCCTGCGATACAGCAACGGATGCTGCGCTGGAAAAGGCCGTCCGCTGGGGAGCATCCGTCATTTTGTCGGTTCCGTGTTGCCAGCATGAGCTGTTTAGCCAACTGGAAAATCCGATACTGGAGCCGTTGCTCTCTCATGGTATTTTGAAGGAGCGCTTTTCTGCACTGGCAACGGATGGAATCCGGGCCAAACTGCTGGATATGATGGGATATCGGACACAGCTGTTGGAATTTATCGACATGGAGCATACACCTAAAAATATTCTGATTCGTGCCGTCAAAGGCCAAGCGGGAGAGCAGTCCGTTCTGTGGCGTGAGTACACAGCATTTCGAGATTTTATTCATGCTGATCCTTATTTGGAACGCGCTTGTGCGGATTTGCTTCCCGAAGGAGCGGGGAAGAAGCAGACACACAGCTAGGAATATAGTAAAAGTGGAGCCACTGCGGGGTGGCTCCACTTTTTTGTAGTTCACATTTCATGGTTGCAGTACGCAAACATCTACCCGCCATAGGCACTTCTAAAAGCGGTGCACAAGACATCGCGATCCACCTTCCACAATGCCGCGAGTTCCTCGCTGACATCTTCGTCCCACCAGTCGCACAGTAGTTTGCGATTGCTATGGTTTTCCGCAATCCAGATGAGGTGTCCGACGACCTTGCGGCAGTATAGCTCCTCACCCTGCTTGACCAGATCAGGAGCAATGTGAACAGGCAGACGCTTGCAGGTTCGGTACAGCTCTTTGCTGCACGCGCGGCGGATACCACGAGCCGTGGGTAAACGGGATTGTGAATTGTCATGTTTGGGGAATTTGCCGGGAGGCATATTGTACCCCCTCCTCTCTCTCACAACTTATGCGGATAGAGGAGCTGGGGTCACTGACCTCCCTATTTGAGCGAAGTGGCGACTTGTTCTGCCGCTGTGATACACTAATGAAAATAGAGAAACAGGCAGGGAGTGGGAATAAAAATGGACTATATATCTAGTATCATTAATTATTTGTTTGAGATCATTCGTAGTCTTGGGTATTTTGGTATTATGCTAGGCTTGATGGTTGAGGTCATTCCAAGTGAAATTGTCCTTGCTTATGGTGGCTTTTTAGTGTCCTCGGGTCATATTAATTTTTTTGGCGCGGTCGTTTTTGGAACGATTGGCGGGGTGCTGGCCCAGCTGTTTATTTACTGGATTGGGCGCTATGGCGGCAGACCGGTATTAGATAAGTATGGGAAATACATACTCATCAAAAAAAGTCATGTCGACCATGCTGAAGCCTGGTTTAACAAATACGGCACAGGGGTCATTTTCACAGCTCGCTTTATCCCTGTTGTGCGTCACGCGATCTCAATCCCTGCCGGGTTGGCTCGAATGAACGTATGGCGCTTTATTATTTTGACGACGCTAGCGATTATACCTTGGTCTGTTTTGTTTATATATTTAGGTATGCTGCTGGGAGACAAGTGGGAGCAAATTGACGAAGTGGCAGCACCTTACATCAAACCGATTTTGCTGGTTGCCCTTGCGCTCTTGATCATTTATTTTGTTATCAAATGGATTATGTCCAAAAACAAAAAAGGAAGTGTATAACATGAGCCGTACTAATGTATCGCAATACTTCGGAAAGGGCTTAAGCCCTGAACAGTTTATGGAAGGTATGGAAAAGAACAAAGAAGCTTTCCGCTCCGGGTACGATCAGTTTGTGTGGAATAGCGAAGAGGATCGAGAATATTTTGAGAGCCTGAACCATCGGGATGATTTGCGTGTGCTTATTTTGGCCGCCGACTGGTGTGGGGACGTGGTACGCAATGTGCCAGTTGTGTTCCGTGCGCTAGAGAATAGCGGGATTCCGACCGAAGTATTAATCTTGGAAAACCATCAGGCACTGATGGACGACTTCCTGACAATGGGCGGACGTGCTGTGCCGATCGTGATTTTTGCGGATACAGGAGGTCACGTACTCGGCCACTGGGGACCACGCCCTGCACATGTCCAACAAATAATGATCGGGTTCAAACGTGAAAATCCGGATCGGGAAGCCGAAGATTATCAAGAAAAAATCGCAGTTGCTCGCAAAGAAATGGCTGAAAAATATGGGGAGGGAACCGAGGTCCATCCTGTGATTGTTCAGGAATTACGCGAGCTGATCTCGGGATTTTAATTTATGACGTTATCTATTCGCAGCTTTAATCTCGGCCCACTCCAAACGAATGCTTATTTGCTTCAAGGGGATGATCCGCAGCGCGCTGTTATTATTGATCCGGGGATGAATCCGGGTCCTTTATTGAGAGCTATTGAGCCGCTGACCATTGAAGCTATCCTGCTGACTCATGCCCATTTTGACCATATCGGAGGGGTGGAGGAGATTCGCAATGCCAAAGGATGTCCAGTTTATCTGCACGCCTTGGAGCAGGACTGGCTCACATCTCCTAAGCTGAATGGCTCTTTGATGTGGCCAGAGGCAGGCCCACCGATCTCGACGGAACCTGCCGAATATGATTTGGCGGAAGGTCAGCAATTGAATCTAATCGGGCACACGTTCAAAGTTTTCCATACACCGGGCCATTCACCTGGAAGTGTTAGCTTTTTGTGCGGCAAGGATCTTTTCTCCGGGGATGTGCTATTTCGTCAGGGCGTCGGACGCACGGATCTGACTGGGGGTCGGGAACGAGACCTGTACGATTCCATTCAGAACAAATTGTTTCCGCTCGGAGATGACGTTATAGTCTATTGCGGTCACGGGCCCAAAACATCCATCGGTTATGAGAAAGCCAATAATCCGTATATCCGGTAAATGTGATGAACGTTGTCAGGGGGCAAAATCAAAGGTGTGACAGGTTTTGCCCCAATTCGACAACAAAATATAAATTATGTATAGACAAAGGTTTTTATTTTTGTTAACATAAATTTATTAAAGTTACATACTAAACTCGCGAAGCACGCAAGCTGTGGATGAATCCCGGTTTGCGTTCTTTTTTTTGCCCATTAAGAGGATAAAGAGGCATGGTGCCGTCAGATCACAAGGGGGAGCAAGAATGAAAAGAAAACATATATATGGGGTTCAACGTGAGAATGGAGGTAGTCTCCGTGTTCCCAATATAATAGATATTGAAGATTCTGTGACAGGTTCCGAGCCGAAGATCATAACTTGGAAAAAGGTGAAACGACGGGGCGGAATCCTTACACAAAACTGGCATGTAAGGCTGAATGAACACAGGCTGGGACGTGGAGACGGTCGATTATGAAGATACATAGATGATATAGACAAGCTACTTTTTTTTTAGTAGACTTAGCAGATAAGTTCAGACAAACGGGGGGGCTAACGATGCATCATTTAGGAGCTAGAATTATGATCGTCGCGGATGCTTTTGAGCAGAATCTTCCTGTGGGCGAACATGGTTATATCATTGCTTACGACCGTAATGCGGACAATGCTTTTGACTATGTCATTCGCGTACCGAAGGTGAATCGCAATTTTTTTGTACCATCCGGGGACATCGAGCTGGAAGAGAGTATTCTCAAGCTGGAAGCCGAGCGGATTGAGCGTGAAGCGCTGATAGA
The DNA here is from genome assembly GCF_059772165.1 of Paenibacillus sp. TY11. NCBI lineage: Bacteria > Bacillati > Bacillota > Bacilli > Caryophanales > Paenibacillaceae > Paenibacillus > Paenibacillus sp. TY11. The sequence continues at coordinate 210,123 of NZ_JCBAIQ010000012.1, forward strand.
TTACGCCCTTGCTACTCATAATGAGAAACTGTTCATGCATGTGATGAACGGTGGTCTTGATTCGGTAGAGACTGAGGAAGAAGAAACCGCGGCAGAGTTGCTGTCACAGGCTGATTTTATCAGACAAGTCAATTTGCGTGCTTGGATATAGGAGTCGGCTACTGCCGACTCTTTTTAAGAATATATAATGGGCACGATCTCAGCTCCTATAGCTTTCTCGAAAGAGCACCGAGAGGTGCTTTTTTTATATTCTTTTAGCTACATTTACCTCATTAATGTACAGTTTGCTTCTGTACCGCGTCAAAGATTGAATTGTAAAGGGTTCTATCCTATAATTAAAAACGTTATTTCGAAGTTCGGTGCAGCATTTTTTAATATCAGGATTTTGCAAAATTCGATTCCAGTCGCTCCGAAGTGCAAGATATAACCGAACTAAACCATTTCGATCTATATCTTGTTCATTGGAAGTCGCTTATTGGATTTTTGCAAAATCCTCATATACATGAGGAGGGTTTTATATGAACATTTCCACGGAAGATGTCCGTCACGTAGCCAAGCTGTCCCGGTTGAATCTGACCGCGGCTGAGGAAGAAACGATGACAGGACAATTAAACGCCATTCTCCATTACGCGGAGAAGCTGAATGAGCTGGATACGGAGCAGGTAAAACCGACCACTCATGTGCTGCACGTCAGCAATGTCATGCGGGACGACGAAGTTCGCGAAAGTTTGACACACGAGCAAGTGATGCGCAATGCACCTGAAGAAGAAGACGGACAGTTTAAGGTTCCTGCTGTTCTGGAATAGATTTCACATTTGAAAGGAGGATGCAAATTGAGCTTGTTCAATAACACATTGCCGGAAATACATAACAAGCTGCATCAAAAGGAAATTTCCGTGAGTGATCTGGTGGGACACGCTCTGGAGACGATTGGTGCGCGGGAAGACAAGATCAGAGCCTATATTACCGTTGACGAGGAACAGGCCCGTGCATCCGCACGTCAGCTGGATGATCAGCTGATTTCCGGAGAGGAACGCGGATTGTTGTTTGGTCTGCCGGTTGGTATTAAGGATAATATCGTGACGGAAGGGCTGCGTACAACATGTGGCAGTCAGTTTTTGAAAAATTTTGATCCCGTTTACGATGCCACAGTTGTTGGCAAATTACGCGCAGCACAAACCGTGACACTCGGTAAAATGAATATGGATGAATTCGCCATGGGCGGCTCTAACGAGAACTCCAGCTTTTTCCCAGCACGTAACCCTTGGGATTTGGAACGTGTTCCCGGCGGTTCCAGTGGCGGCTCGGCTGCGGCTGTTGCAGCGGGTGAGGCTTATTTCACACTCGGTTCCGATACAGGTGGTTCCATTCGCCAGCCCGCTTCTTATTGCGGCGTAGTTGGCCTGAAACCAACCTATGGTCTGGTATCCCGTTTTGGACTGGTGGCCTTTGCCTCCTCTTTAGACCAAATTGGACCCATTACAAAAAATGTTCAGGATTCGGCCTATGTCCTGCAAGCCATTGCAGGCTATGACGAGAAGGACTCCACTTCTGCGAAGGTAGACATTCCTGATTATTTGAACGCTTTAACCGGAGATGTAAAAGGACTTCGTATCGCTGTGCCTAAAGAGTATCTTGGTGAGGGCGTAGATCCACAGGTCAAGGAAAAGGTGCTCGACGCACTGAAAACGCTGGAAGGATTGGGCGCGGTATGGGAAGAGGTATCTCTTCCGCACACGGAATATGCGGTAGCGACATACTACCTGTTGGCTTCATCCGAAGCGTCGTCCAATCTGGCCCGCTTTGACGGCGTGCGTTATGGTGTACGCTCTGACAATCCGGATAACCTGCTCGATCTGTACCATCAGTCCCGCACGCAGGGGTTTGGTCCCGAGGTGAAGCGCCGGATTATGCTGGGTACCTATGCACTCAGCTCTGGGTACTACGATGCCTATTATTTGAAAGCTCAAAAAGTGCGTACACTGATCAAACAGGATTTTGATCGTGTATTTGAACAATATGATGTGATTATCGGACCTACTGCGCCGACAACAGCCTTCAAAATCGGCTCGCAAGTGGATGATCCATTGACGATGTATTTGAACGATATTTTGACGATTCCGGTGAGTTTAGCTGGCGTGCCAGCCATCAGCATTCCTTGTGGTCTTGCAGATGGAATGCCAGTCGGACTACAAATTATCGGAAAAGCCTTTGACGAGTCTTCCGTGCTGCGCGTAGCCCATGCTTTTGAACAAAATACTGAATTTCACAAGCAGCGTCCGCAGCTGTAATTTGCCAAAAAGGAGGGAACCTATTCATGTCTACAACTACATCCAAATATGAGACGGTCATCGGACTTGAAGTGCACGTGGAATTGCATACGAAGTCTAAAATCTTTTGTGGATGCTCGACATCCTTCGGTGCACCACCAAACTCTCATACATGTCCGGTCTGTCTCGGACATCCAGGGGTATTGCCGGTATTGAACCGTCAGGCCGTTGATTATGCGATGAAAGCAGCAATGGCGCTTAATTGCACCATTGCTGATGTGAGCAAGTTTGACCGCAAAAACTATTTTTACCCCGATTCACCCAAGGCTTACCAAATCTCACAATACGATCAACCCATCGGCGAAAATGGCTGGATTGATATTGAGGTGAACGGTGAGACAAAGCGTATCGGTATTACCCGGCTGCATCTGGAAGAGGACGCAGGGAAATTAACCCATGTTGATGGGGGCTACGCGTCTTTGGTCGATTTTAACCGGGTCGGCACACCATTGGTCGAGATCGTTTCGGAGCCGGAAATATCTTCGCCGGAAGAAGCCAAGGCTTATCTGGAAAAAATACGTGCGATTATGCAGTATTGTGACGTATCCGATGTGAAGATGGAGGAAGGATCACTTCGTTGCGACGCGAATATCAGTCTTCGTCCGCGTGGACAGAAAGAGCTGGGAACCAAAGCTGAACTGAAAAACATGAACTCCTTCCGTGGCGTACAGCGCGGATTGGAATATGAGCAGTTCCGGCAGGAGCAGACACTGGACGAAGGCGGCACGATTGTACAGGAGACTCGTCGTTGGGATGAGGCACAGGGTAAAACTTTATCCATGCGTGGTAAGGAACAGGCCCATGACTATCGTTATTTCCCAGACCCGGATCTTGTTACACTGCATATAGATGAGGAATGGAAAGAGCGCATCCGTGCTTCGATTCCTGAATTGCCTGACCAGCGTAAAGCACGCTACACTTCGGAATATGGATTACCTGAGTATGATGCACAGGTAATTACGTCCTCCAAGCCATTGGCGGATTTGTTTGAGGATAGTCTTCAATACACCAAGGATGCCAAAGCAGTATCCAACTGGATTATGGGGGATTTACTGGGCTATTTGAACAGTGCCAGTGTGGAGCTGTCGCAGGTTAAATTGACAGGTCGGGGCTTGGGTGAAATGATCGGACTGTTGGAGAAAGGAACGATCAATAGTAAAATTGCTAAAACGGTCTTCAAGGAAATGCTGCAAAGTGATAAACTGCCACAGCAAATTGTTGAAGAAAAAGGGCTTGTACAAATCAGTGATGAGGGAGCAATCCTGACAATTGTCGAGCAAGTTGTAGCAGCTAACCCGCAATCGGTCGAGGATTACAAAGCTGGCAAGCAAAAGGCCATCGGCTTTCTAGTCGGTCAAGTGATGAAGGAGAGCAAGGGTAAAGCAAATCCTGGCCTCGCTAATAAGTTGCTGACGGAAGTACTGAACCGCTAATGGCATAGATTTGACAGGGGCTTGTCTTTTAGGGACAGGCCCCTTTTGCATAAACGCTGAGAACGATTGGACGCGAACAAGCTTTAGAAGCGTGATGACTTGCATATTATGAGTTTCCTTAGGAGGGAAAACAGCATGATTAATCTATGTTCATTGGAAGATGATGATTTCGTCAGTCAGATATGGCGTCTTCAGCACGTAGCCTATAGGCTGGAAGCTGAGCTGATTGGGTTTGATGAGATTCCTCCACTGATGGATACATTGGAGACGCTGAGAAGCTGTGGAGAGTCTTTTTATGGGTGGCTGGAGGACGGTGAACTGCTAGGGGCTTTGGCTGTGCAGTCTGAGTCGCCCGGTTCGCTTACCCTTACACGTATGATGGTTCATCCAGATCATTTTCGTAAAGGGATTGCGGACTCATTAATGAAGCATGTTTTGAATGAATATCAAAATATACCGCTGTTTATCGTCTCCACAGGAACTTTAAATACTCCTGCGGTGACACTCTATCGAAAACATGGCTTTCGCCCCGTTTCCACGGCCGAGGTCGCCCCAGGCGTGGAATTAACTACCTACCATTTGCATAACGTGGAATAGCGTTGAGATATCATTAAATTGGCATTGAAAATGCACACAAGCTCACAAACCGCGCACCCGGAGAGGGAAGCAACAACATACCCGGGAGGAGAGACTCGATGGATAATCCGTGGATTATAGACGATTCACATATCATTTTACGACTTTTACTGTCCATGCTTCTCGGTGGATTCATTGGCTTTGAGCGCGAACGTTCCAATCACGCTGCTGGTTTAAGAACTCATATTATGGTCAGTCTTGGTTCAACGCTGATTATGCTACTCTCCATTTACGGCTTTGCCGATTTTATTAAAGAAGCTAATGTACGCATAGATCCCGCGCGTTTGGCTACGGCGGTGATTACTGGCGTAGGTTTTTTGGGTGCAGGGACGATTATGTTCACGGGTAAATCGATTACCGGACTAACAACTGCGGCTTCCATTTGGGTCGTGGCTGCCATTGGCCTTGGGGTCGGAGCAGGCTTTTATTTCCCGTCTATAGCGGCGACGGTGCTCGTATTTTTAAATTTATGGGTGTTTAACAAAGTAGAACTTCGGTATATGCGTGGACGCAAGCGTCATCTTATTACATTGTACGGATTGTCCTCTCACGGATTACTGGAGCAAATTTCGACTTATTTAGAGCAAGAAAAAGTGGAAATACGTAAAATCATAATTAAAGAACATGAAAATGTCCCATTTCACGAACTACACCCAGATCGGCAGAGTATGGAGGTTTCCTTAGAGGTGCTGGCCCGCCATGATTTTAATCCAGTACGTATTGCAGCTGATTTACGACAATGGGAAGATGTAGCTGCAGTCTCCGTAGAATGATCGTCTACCGCTTTTTTACAGTTACTCTTAAATCCGATTGGGGTACTATGTAACCATCAAAGCATTTTTCAGCGGAGCCACGTATGGAATTCAAAGGGGAGGATGGCATGAACTCGGAACAACCGTTACCGTCTGAAGAGGCTCGGCAGCCACAAGCCCCGGAACAGCCTCGGCAGGGGAAGCGTCTGAAATACTCTAAATTTCGCAAAGTGATTGCTATTATCATGGCTGCATTGTTACCCGGACTGGGACATCTTTTTTTAGGGCTGTTTATTAGGGGGCTTACATTTATTGTATTGCTCCTGCTAGATATTTTTGCGATGCTGTATGTTTCCTCTGACGGCTTGAGGATTAACATCCCGTTACTTATTTTGCTTGGGTTGTTCATACCCGTTTTATATTTTTATAATGTTTATGATGTCTTACAGTCAGCAGATTACATGGTTCGTTATCGACGTAAGCCAGATCGTTATGCACGAATGGATGCTAAAGGCCAGCAAAGTAGTCCTTTTTATGCATGGGAGAGAGGCTTTGCTTTTGCCGTCCTTTTGGTGGCAGGCGGTGGGCTTATGATTCTATTCCGCATGAAACCTCGCTGGTTGAGCATTTTCTTTGAGGATTATGGATTCCTGACACTGGCCATTTTATTAATGATGATCGGTTTATTCCTTTTTCTAAGGGAAGCCTTTCTGTCCTTTAAACGTAAAAAGTTGAAAGAAAGAGGGTGAAGCTGGCGTGCACCGCAAAATAAGAGTCGGGCGCTACACCTCTTCTCTTCTGTTGATGGCTGTAGGCATTTTGCTTATTGTAGATGTGTTTCAAAATACTGAATATATGCTCCAGCTCCTTGTTTGGTGGCCCGTAATCTTTGTGCTTTGGGGACTGGAGTATCTGATTTTTTTTGGTGTGTACTATCGCAAAGAGGGCAAGTCTGACAACGGACGGCGTTTCAGACCTGACCTGAAGGGGATTATGTCCGCTTTGGTAGTGGCTGCTTCGGTTTTTATCGTGACTCAGCAAAATCATTATATGTACCTGTGGAACCGGGTCAGTCTCAATCTGACGTCGGCCTCCATGGATTTTAGCCAGGCTAAAGAGAATCGGTATGATATGGGCGGTGTGCTGGTGCCTGTAACCATGCAGACGTCCGATTTAGTAGTTGATTCGGTTAATGGTGATATAACACTGATCAGACGGCCTGTGTCCAATATAGAGGTACGTGGGACTCTGTGGGTGGATCAAGCACCTGCTGCCGAAGCGGACAAGATTGCTCAAGCTTCTTCACTGACTTCTACCGACGGCAAGACCATCCAGATTCGTCCGGAGGTACAGTCATACGGAGCATCAAGCAAACGTCAGCCCCGTATGAACATGCTGATCACCGTGCCGGAAGATCGGCGGTTCAATATGCAGATTAGAACCTCCAACGGGAATATTACCCTGAACGGAGTTGACGCTATCGACAGCATCCGGCTCGAGAGCGGTAATGGGAATCTCACAGTTAATGACGCTATCGGCAATGTCAAAGGAGTCACCCTGAACGGTCAGGTTAAATTGCATCGGATTTCCGGAGATGTGGATGTGCGAACGAATCGTGGCGACATGCAGGCAGGGGATATTGAAGGAGCCGTGGCGCTACACACGATGGTAGGTGATATTCAGCTTGCCCGCTCGGAAGGGGATATTACGGTTGATACTCAGAATGGTGACATGAATGTGCTGAATTCTACAGCCAAGCTGAATGCAAATTCGCTTAATGGCGCTATCAAAGTGCATAGCGAGCAGGTAGGCGGAGATTGGAAAATATACAGTGCTGTCGGTGATATCGTATTGGATCTGCCGTCGAATGGAGATTTTCAGTTAGAGGGTTCAAGCAGTTATGGCAATCTTCAATCCGATTTTCCTTTTAAGATAGACAGTAAAAGTATTTCAGGTCAAAACGGGACAGGCAAGTATGCGATCAACGTAGAGGGTAACAGCAATTTAACAATTAAAAAGTTACTGATGCCGTCGTTACCCGACTTGGATGATTCCGGAGGATCGACTGCGCCTGCTACATCTGAAAGTTCTCCGGTTGAACCGGAAGCTCCTGTGACAGATACCTCTACAGGAACATCCGGCGATAATACGGCGCGTTGACAAGAAACTTGAGTAGACCGTACAATGTGAGTAGGTTTAGAAGTAAGTTGTAAATAGATGCGTGGTAATTGGTAGGATCGTAAGTAAGGGATAAGGCGGTGGACATATATGGCGGCACGCGTCCAGCATGCTTTGGAACTTCTGAAGAAGACAGGTGTACGCATAACACCCCAGCGCCATGCCATATTAAACTATTTGATGGAATCTATGGGGCACCCGACTGCAGATGAAATATATCGAGCGCTCGAATCCAAGTTTCCAAGTATGAGTGTGGCTACGGTTTATAATAACTTAAAGATGTTTATAGAAGCGGGTATGGTACATGAGTTGACCTATGGAGATAACGCCAGTCGTTATGATGCCAATGTTTCGGAGCACTATCACGTCATTTGCGAAAAATGCGGAAAGATTGAAGATTTCAGTTACCCGTATTTGGCTGATGTGGAACGCCATGCCGCGTTGGAAACAGGCTTCGAGGTGCATGGACATCGTATGGAGTTATACGGAGTATGCAAAGCTTGTAGTAACAAACAATTGTAACGAAACAAGGAATAGAAGTTTTTGTGCGGTATGTATATATTGTAATGGATTGGAAACGTGAGGAATTCCCCATAAGCGGGGATTTACCGCGTTTTTTTGTTTAAATCACTTTATTTTTGTTTTAAGTAATCTGTTGAAGTTACAAAATGCAGAAATCCAAAGTTCTTACAATGGAGGTTCAATATTGGCCAGAAATCATTCCAGACGCCGCCGTAAACGTTCACGATTCAAAGGAGCGGCAAGCCTGCTATTGTTCGCAGCGATTATATGCGCAATTACTGTCGTATGGTTTGGTAATCCTCTTCACGAGAAACCCGATTGGCAGGGCAGTGTCCGGCCTATTTTTATGCAGGGCAAGTTGACCGGGTATGAAGCTCAAAACTCCGGCAAGAACATGCTGATGCCGCTTAAATTGGTGCAAAGTCAAATTGATCCTACAGTACGTTATGAGGATGACAGCCAAACCGTCATTATGGCAACGAGACAAAACCTGCTCCATATGAATGTTTCGAAGGCACAAGGGGAACTGAATGGTAAAACTTATGCGCTAAGCGCAGCCCCTCAGGTGATCAGTGGAGAGGTGTATATCCCCATAGAGGCTGTACGTGAAGTATACGGCGTATCTATACACGAAGACCCTGTAACAGGTGCCGTCATCCTGATGAAAGCCGGGGAGAAGGTCAGGCTGGGTAATGTAGAAAAGAAGGATGGAAAACAGGATGCTAAAATTGCTTTGCGTAAAGAAGCCTCTAGCCTATCTTTTATTTTGACAGATATATCTCAGCGGACGAAGGTACGTATTTGGTCCAAACAGGGCGATTGGTATTTTGTTCAGTTAGACAATGGCTATGCGGGATACATTAAGGCGGACAATGTCTCTGAAGGAGAAGAGCTTGCTGTACCTTCGGTTAAGGACGATTTGTCCATCTCGGAGAAGCATTGGGAGGGTAGACCAGTAAACCTCGCTTGGGAGGCTGTCTATAATCGCAAGCCCGATCCTTCTAAATTTGATCCTATGCCTGGAGTAAATGTGGTGAGTCCTACATGGTTCAGTGTCGTTGATCATGAGGGTACTGTAGAAAGCAATGCGGATCCTGCTTATGTCAGCTGGGCACATCGCAAGGGGATGGAGGTATGGGGCTTGTTGAGCAACAGTTTTAACCCCGAATTAACGACAGAAGCACTGTCTACCTTCGAACGTCGAAAGTCGATTATAGATCAGATGATTTCACTTGCACAAGAAAATGATCTGGACGGCATTAATGTTGACTTTGAAAATGTTCATACGAAGGATGGTCCCAATGTCACCCAATTTTTGCGGGAACTTAAACCGATGGCTCGGCAACATGATTTGATACTGTCTATTGATGTTACGCCCAAATCTCAAAGTGAGATGTGGTCTGCTTTTTTGGATCGAAAATCATTGGGCACTATCACAGATTATCTCATGGTAATGGCCTATGATGAGCATTGGGCTGCTAGTCCAAAGGCTGGTTCTGTTGCCTCGCTACCATGGACGGAAGCGTCAATTAAGCGAATTCTTCAGGAGGACGAAGTGCCGCCTCAAAAAGTAGTTTTAGGTATTCCGTTATATACCCGCGTATGGTCCGAGACTCCTAAAGAAGGGAAGATTAAGGTTACCTCCAAATCACTTGGTATGGAGTCAGCAGCAGATATCATAGCAAAATTTAAGTTGAAGCCCAAATTCAGAGCTTCCGAAGGCCAGAATTATGTCGAGTATACAGAAGACGGTGTGGTCAAAAAGATTTGGCTGGAGGATCAGGTATCTCTGGAGGCAAGAGTGGAACTTGCCAAATCTCTTAAGCTTGGGGGAATTGGTGTGTGGAATCGAACCTTTGCGGATGAAGACGCTTGGGATACTCTAAAAGAAATAAGTGAATAAGATAAAAATTTTTACAATTGAAGAAGGAAGTCTCTTCTTTATGTAGAAATGATCACATGTATCCAAATATCCAATTTAGCGGTTGTAGCCGCCTTGCAGGTATGGAGGGAGAAGTGCAGCTAACCAAATTAAACCTGATGTATGATGAATTGTTGCAGGAAGATTCGATAGGTGTTATTTCGTACAGAAAGCCGGGAGAGTATTTTCACGGTTCGATGTTGTACGACTTTGATGAACTCATTCTAATAATTGGAGAAGGCCGGAAGCCAGCTCGTTCCATTCAGCACTTATTTATTAATGGATTAAGATGCCAAGTGTTGTACGCAACGCTCAGCTGTCTGAAGGGTTGGATTATCGCTGGTGAACAAGCCAACATTATAGATTATTTGCTAGAAGGTCGTATTGTCTGGGAACGGAATGACAGGGTCCGTCTTTTAAGGCAGGAAATTGTTGAATTCAACGATCCACTGCGGGAGCAGAAGCGATTTCATGAGTTCTCCCGCTTTCTGGTCAATTACGTTCATGGTAAAAGAGCGGTGCGAGAAGGGCGGATCATTGAAGCTTATCAAAGTGTTCTGAAGGCATTGGATCATTGGGCGTCTATTGAACTCATTGGACACGGGATTTATCCAAAGGTTCACTTATGGGTTCAGGTACAGCCTCTGGATCGAACGATTGACAAGCTGTATAACGAACTCACATTAAGTACGGAAACCCTGGAGCAACGGGTTGAACTGGTACTGCTTGCTTGTGAATTTTCAGTCATGTCAAAAATGGAAGAGTGCTCATCTCCGCTATTCCGTATATTAGGCAGCAGACGGGAACCTTGGTCTATAGGTGAACTTATTAATCATCCTGAGCTAAAGAATCTTCAATTAGATCTTACCGTCGTGCTCCGTAAACTGGTATATCGTTCACTTATTAGAGAAACAGCCGACGGGGACTTTAGGGATCGTGGACAAAATCGTGAACTGCGCTACTCCCTTATTTGATGTGTAAGGTTGATTTGTCAGGAAGAAAGGTCGTTAAACGGACTTTTCTTCCTTTTTTTGTACGTGAATTAGATTTGTAGGAGGTTAAAACATATAAATTATTATTTTAGGTTGACGAGTATATAAAATATGTGCTAAGTTATAACTCGCCCCATTAAGCAACATGAATAATTTAGAACTGTTTAAAGCAGGATAAACGTGTTGCATCAAGCGAAAAAATAAAATTTTTAAAAAAAGCTTGACGAAAAATGAGGTTATGTGTTACATTATTTAAGTCGCCGCTGAGACGCGGTGGTGAAAGAAAGTAAGACATTATGCAGGTTTGATCTTTGAAAACTGAACAACGAGTGAGTAATGATTTTGCTTGCAAAATCAATGCTGAAATTCTAGTATATACCGTCAGGTTGTATAGAATGGAAGCGAAAAGAGATATTTTATCTCGTCAGTTTCAAAATGAGCTTATCGCTCTTTCTATAAACCAGCTTCGGTTGGTCTTTAATGGAGAGTTTGATCCTGGCTCAGGACGAACGCTGGCGGCGTGCCTAATACATGCAAGTCGAGCGGGGTTGTTTAGAAGCTTGCTTCTAAACAACCTAGCGGC